>NC_013939.1:2195000-2234389 GCF_000010985.1 Deferribacter desulfuricans SSM1 | reverse complement strand
AAAAGTATCCACTTATTAACATATAAAAAATGTTTAATAGTTGTGTACCGATTATTAACTATAGTATAAACACTGTTTTCAACTAAAAAGGGTAATCAGTGAAACCGCCATCTACTGTTAATGTTGTACCCGTTATATAAGAAGCTTCGTCTGATAATAAGAAATATGCAGCACTCGAAAATTCTTTGACATCAGCAATTCTGTTTGCAGGTATTTGAGAAGCTAATTCTTGGTACATCTCTTCATAACTTTTATTCATTGTTTTCATTTTTTCTTTTATTAAATAATCAACCCTTTCTGTTAAAGTGTAACCAGGTGCTATAGTATTTACAGTAACGTTAAAAGGAGCCAACTTTTTTGCTAATGCTTTAACATAACTTGTGAGAGCTGCTCGCAAGCAGTTTGATAAGAGAAGATTATCAATAGGTTTTTTTACAGATACACTTGTAATAACTAATATTCTACCAAACTTTTTATCCATCATAAACTTAGCAGCTTCTTCCATAATTTTTACAGGATTTAAAAATACGGAATCAAAATGAGATTTCCAATCGTTTTCGGTTATTTCGAATACATTGCCTGCCTTTGGACCAGGAGAATTTATAACTAATAAATCAAACTTTTCTTTTTTAATAATATTCAACAAGTTTTCAACATCATCTTTATTAAATATATCACATTTTATTGGTATGCTTAAACTGTTGTCATTATTATCATATTTTAAATTTTTAGATGTTGTCCAAAAAGTTTTTATCCCATTTTCCACAAGTTTGTCTACTACAGCTTTTCCAAGCCCTTTACTACCTGATGTAACTAATGCTTTTTTATTCATAACATTTCTCTCCTCAAATTTAATTGACTATTATTTCTCATCATGTATAAAAATATATTATGTACACAGAAATAATCAACGCTTATGATAGAATAAAAAATTATATAAAGAATATCCCTCTTTACTATTCAAATATTTTTAGTGAATTAAAAGGTGGGGATATTTATTTAAAACTTGAAAACCTTCAAAGAACGGGTTCTTTTAAGATAAGAGGCGCTCTAAATTGTATGTTGAAAAATAAATATAAATGTGAAAAGGGGGTAATTGCAGCATCAGCTGGCAATCACGCTCAGGGTGTTGCGTTTGGCGCTAAATTAATAGGGATTAATGCAACAATAGTTATGCCTGAAATTACTCCTTTAATAAAGGTCGTTAATACATCAAAATATGGTGCAAAAGTCGTTTTACATGGGAAAAACTATGATGAAGCTTATAATAAAGCTATTGAAATAGCTGAAAATGAAGGTTTGTATCTTATACATCCTTTTGACGATTTAGATGTTATTGCAGGTCAAGGAACAATAGCTCATGAAATATATATGGAAGGTATAGATATTGATCAGGTTTTGGTTCCAATTGGTGGTGGGGGATTAATATCAGGTATCGCTTCTTATTTTAAGCATGTCAAGCCAGAAATAAAGGTTTTTGGTATTCAAGCTGATAATGCAGCTGGCATGTATTATTCACACTTAAGAAAGAGGGTTGTTACATTGAGCTCTTCTGCAACTATTGCTGAAGGGATAGCTGTCAAAAGAGTTGGTGATAAGACATTTGAATTTTGTGAAAATTATATGGATGATGTTTTGACTGTTACTGATGATGAGATTGCTTACGCTATTTTACAGTTAATAGAGCAATCAAAGCTAGTTGTTGAAGGTGCAGGAGCTGTTGGTATTGCAGCAATTCTTCAAAATAAGATTGATGTGAAGAATAAGAAAACTGCGGTGGTTATCTCTGGTGGAAATATCGATGTAAATCTAATTTCTAGAATTATAAATAAAGGGATGGTAACTACTGGCAGATTTTGTCAGATAATTGTTAATGTAAAAGATATGCCAGGCTCACTGGCAACAGTTACATCTGTAGTTGCAAAGTTGCAGGCAAATATCCTTGATATCAAGCATCACAGGTTTGATGCAAACTTACCAGTAAATTACACAAAAGTTATTTTAGATCTTGAAACAAAAGGGTTTGAACATATTGAGAAAATAATATCAGAATTAAACAGGAAAGGTTTTGAGGCAAAAATAAATGGGTAGCGATAAAATCTGGGAAGAAGTTTTAAAAGAAGCAAAAAATCATATTTCTGAGCAAGAGGTTAATACTTGGCTAAAGCCTATTAAAGTAGGTGAGTTACGTGGAGATTTTATTCAATTGATTGCACCAAATAGACTTTATAAAAATTGGTTTGAAGAAAAATATTTGAATGTGGTAAAAAAGATATTCAATGAAACATTATCAATAGAAGCACAAACCATACAGGTTGTTACTAAATCGTCAACAAAACAGAAAAAACATACAGCACAAACTGTTTCATCTTCTGTTACTATTGATGTCTATACAACTAATCTTAATAAGCAGTATACTTTTGATAATTTTGTTGTGGGTAATTCAAACAATTTTGCTCATGCTGCTTGTATGGCAGTGGCAGATGGATATTTTCATACTTATAATCCACTTTTTATATATGGTGGTGTTGGTCTAGGTAAAACACATTTGATGCATGCTGTAGGGAATAGATTGCTTGAAAAGTTTCCTAAATTAAGAGTTCTTTATATATCAAGTGAAAATTTTACTAATGAGATGATTTCTGCACTAAAATCTAAAAAGATGGATGAATTTAGAGAAAAATATAGAAAAGTTGATGTTTTACTTTTTGATGATGTTCAGTTTTTAGCTGGAAAACAGAGAAGTACAGAGGAGTTTTTCTATACTTTTAATTCTCTTTATGACTCTCAAAAGCAGATAATTTTGACTTCTGATAAAACACCAGCAGAAATCCCTGAGATGGAAGAAAGGCTGACAACGAGGTTTGCTTGGGGATTAATTGCTGATATTCAGCCACCATCTGTTGAAGAAAAAACTGCTATTTTGATGAAAAGGGCAGAATTAATGAATATAGATTTAAATGAAAAGGTGGCACTATTTATAGCAGAAAATCTTAAAAGTGACAATGTCCGAGAACTTATAGGTGCATTAATTAGATTATCAGCATATTCATCTTTTAACGGGGAGCCTATCACTATTGAGCTTGCAAAAAAAACTCTTGATAGGTTTTTGATTAAAAAGGATAAGATAATAACATTTGATACAATTCTAAAAGTGGTTACGGAATATTTTAATGTAAAATTATCTGAGCTTAAATCTAAAAAAAGAACAAAAAGTATTGCCTATCCAAGACAGATAGCGATGTATTTAATGAGAGAAAAACTCAACTGTTCTTTAAGCGAAATTGGTGAAATTTTTGGAGGTAGGGATCACTCAACAGTTTTACATTCCATTAACAGTATTGAAAAAAAGTTAAAAAAAGATAAAGAGTTGCAGGAAACTATTAAAATTCTCGAAAAAAGTCTTTATAATTAAGAAGGTTTAAATGAGATTTGTTATCAAAATATCATTTTTTGTTATCTTTTTGAGTTTAACGCTTTTTGCTAAAGAAAAGATTATTATCTTCCATGCAGGAAGTCTCAGTAAACCTTTTGCTGAACTTGAAAAGAGGTTTGAAGAAAAATACCCTCAGTATGATGTTATAAGGGAAGCAGCAGGAAGCAGGCTTTGTGCAAGAAAAGTGGCTGAACTTCACAAACCAGCTGATATAGTTGCAAGTGCAGATTATAAAGTAATAGATAACCTGTTAATCCCTGAATATGCAAAATTTAATATTCATTTTGCTACAAATGAGATGGCTATAGCTTACACAGAAAAATCTAAAAAGAGCGATGTTATTAATTCAACTAATTGGCCAGAAATACTTTTAAATAAAGATGTGATAGTTGGGCATTCTAATCCAAATTTAGATCCATGCGGCTACAGGACTATGCTTGTAGTAAAACTTGCGGAAAAGTTTTATAATATAAATAAGTTTTTCGATAAACTTTTTGGATATGGCAATTTTTATGAAAATGGAGAGGAGAATAAACGAAAGATAATCGTAAGGCCTAAAGAGACTGATTTATTAAGTTTATTAGAAGCTGGAGTTATAGATTATCTCTTTATCTACAAGTCAGTAGCAATTCAGCATGGCTTAAAATATATAGAGCTTCCAAAGGAGATTTCATTGGGGGATAATAAGTTTAAAGAATATTATTCCAAAGTAAGTTTTAAAATAACAGGAAAAACACCTGGTTCTTTTATTTTAAAGAAAGGGGAGCCCATGATTTATGGCATTACTATTGTTGAGCATGAAAATCTTTTGCCTGTTAACAAAAAGGGAGCTGTAGAGTTTATTAAATTTTTATTATCAAAAGAAGGGAAAGATATTTTAATAAAAAATGGCCAAAATGTAATTGATCCACCTGTAATTACTGGAGATTCATCTATTTTACAAAATGAATAGAATATGCTAAAAATAGAAAATCTAAAAGTAAAAAGAGATAGCTTTAGCTTATGTATCAACTATTTAGAAATAGGTGATAAAGAATATTTTGTTTTATTGGGTGAAACTGGTAGTGGCAAAACTACTCTTTTAGAAACTATTGCAGGTTTTCATAAAACAGTTTCAGGAAAAATTTTTCATAATGAAAAAGATATTACCTTTTTACCACCTGAGAAAAGAGGGGTAGGCTTTGTTTATCAAGATTACGCACTTTTTCCAAACTTAAATGTAAAGGAAAATATTTTATTTTCCACAAAATACAAAAAGAATAAAACTGATAACAGGTTTAAAGAGCTAGTTAATTTTCTAAAATTAGAAAACTTAGTAAACAAGAATATTAATACCTTAAGTGGTGGGGAAAAGCAGAGAGTAGCTTTGGCAAGGGCTTTGATGTCAGAGCCTAAAATTTTACTGTTAGATGAACCTTTAAGCGCTATAGATCCAACATTTCGTTATGAAATAATGGATTACTTAAAAAAGATTATCCCTCTATATGGTATAACAATCATACATGTTACACACAATTTTAGAGAGGCAGCTTATCTTGCAAATAGAATAGCTATAATTAAAAGTGGCAAGATTATTGAAACAGGTGATGTAAAAACTATCTTAAATAGACCAAAGCATATAGAAACAGCAAAGTTTTTAGGATTTAAAAATATCTTGCCGCTAAGTTTGATTGGAGAAAAAAATAAATCATTCTTTACTGTTGACCCAACAGAGATAAATATCAATTATGAAAACAGTAATAATAAAATAAAAATAGAAGGTTTAATTAAAGATATTGTTTATTTTGTTGATCATAAAAAAATTTATGTGGATTGTGATGGTATAATGGTGATGATTAAAAAGGGTAATTCTTATAATGAAAAAGGGTTAAAGGTAGGCGATAAAGTAACTTTGAGTTTTGATAGTAAAAAAATCTCAATATTGAGAGATTTAGATGAAAAATAGTTTTGGAAAAGGTTTATTTATTTTTTTAAGTGGAGTGATTATATTTTTCTTACTCTTTCCCATTTTAAAACTTTTTTATTCAAATGGGCTTACAAATATTTTACAAACTTTGAAAGATAAAGAGGTTATCGATTCTATCCTACTAACATTCAAGGTTTCTTTATTTGCAACGATATTTGTATTTTTTACTGGGGTTCCTCTTGCATATTTGATTGCCAGAAACAACTTTTTTGGCAAATCAGTTGTAGAGGCAATAATAGATCTCCCCACAATGATACCACACACTGCAGCTGGAATTGCTATTTTGCTAGCTTTTAATAGCGGTTTTTTAAAACTACAGCTGATTGATAGTGAAATTGGAATTATATTTGCCATGATGTTTTTATCAGCCCCATATCTCATAAATGGAGCAAAAGAGGGTTTTAAAAAAGTGGATGTAAAGTATGAATATGTGGCCAGAACTCTTGGTGCAAACTGGTTTTCAGCCTTTTTAAGGGTGGTTTTACCAAATGCAAGAAGGGATATTGTCAATGGTATGCTAATGATGTGGGCAAGAGGGCTAGGTGAGTTTGGAGCTGTTGTAATTATTGCTTATCATCCAATGGTGGCTCCTGTACTGATTTATGATAGATTTAATAATTTTGGTCTTAAATATTCTGCACCTGTTGCAGCAGCTATGATTTTATTATCTATTATGATTTTTCTAATTATCAGATATTTAAACAATAAAAAATTTCATAATTGATGTGTATTTTGTAAGTGGAGGTTTAAACAGGTATTTTTTAAACCTTTTTGGGATTGATTCAAAACCGTAAATTGCTCCAGCAATTGCTCCTGTTACTGCACCGATTGTGTCAGTATCTCCTCCAATATTTATTGCTTTTAAAACAGCTTCTTCAAAATTTTTTGATTCCATATTTAGCCAGATAGCAGTTTGTAATGTTGTTACGCAATAGGGGGTTGTTGTATAAATATCAGGTTCTTCAAAGATTGGGTTTATATCTTCTATTATATCGTAAAATGTATTTTTTACTTTTTCTAAAGCTTCTTCAAGTGGGTAATTTAAAATGAGATATTTTAATAAAAGGTTATATATACTGTTTGTAAATAGCGCTATTGGATGTCCATGGGTTACAGAAGCAGACTTTGCTGAATCTTCTATTAACTCTTTATCGGTTTTATCAAGATAATAAGCTGTAATGATACTTGAGCGCATTAAAGCACCATTGCCATTTGATAATCTATCTTTTTGAGGTTTTCCAGTTTTTAATGCTTTATAAGTGGTTTTACCAATCCCAATTGCTGTATTTGTAGAAGAATATTCACCATTATAAAACCATTTGAGATAATGCTTCCTTTCACTGTTTTCATCCACAACCCTTTTTTCATCTAAGGATGTGGCAAGAGCTATTAGCATAGATGTGTCATCACTCCAATCACCTGCATTTAAATTTAGATGACCACCACCTATGATATTTTTTTGATATTCCCCTTCTAATTTTATGGGAGGGTATGGTTTTATTGTAGGGAAACACCCTTCTTGCGTAATTCCAAGCATATCCCCAATTATATTTCCAGCTATCATCCCAGCAATTTTGTCTTTCTTTGTTTTTTCAAGCTCGTTAAAGACTGACTGAGTTTCTGTTTTTTGCATACAATCTGATACTTTATCACAATGCTCTTTGAAATCACTCATCTAAAACCCTTAATATACCATCTTTTAGATGCAATTTTTTCCCTTTTAATATTAAAGGTACATTTTTTAGCCCTGTAATAACAGTTTTATCAAAAATTGTTGCATATTCTATAAGATATGAAAAAAGTGGTGCAGATTCAACGATTACGCAGTCATAATCATTGATATTTTTTAGCATAGGTAAGGATACACCTTTTGAATAACAAAATCCCCCTTTTTCAACTTTTTCTAAGCTGTTTATGTGTGTTAAATTCCCTTTTCTCTCTTTTTCAAAAAATATTAGTGGTTTAAATTCTTGTTTATCCCTATTTTTTTCAAAGAAGTTTGATATAATTTTTTGAGTTTCTTGTATATCCTCTTCGAAGATTTCTGTTGGGGTAATTTGTAAAGAAAACCGTTCATATTGCCATTTTTTAAATGTGTAATTAAAGATATAGTTTGCAAAGTAGTTATCGTTTATTAAGTCATTTAAACTGTTTATCTCAAGAAATCGAATATCGAGATTTTCCCTTAGTTTATTTTCTGAGCAGAGCTCATTTATTTTTTCATTAATAATAGATTTTATTTTGTCAAATGCTTCATTTGCCTTTATTATCAGCTTATCTCTTATTTCCAAAAGATTATGTATTTCTTTGGTGTTTTTAATAATTTTATTTTTGCCAAGGATATATTTACTTTTTGGCAGTATGTTTTTTATTAGAACCTCTATTTTTTCTACATCATATTCAAATGGCAATACTTTTATTTTTTGTATATTAAAATCAAAAAATGGATATAACCCTAATTCTTTTTTTAGAAGGGAGTTATTTTTTGTAAGATATATCAATTTTAGTGCAACATCTAAATTTTCTACTTTGTTATAAATCTGTAAAAAATGGTTAGTGAATTTGAAGAAAAATACAGCAAAAACTGCAAACATATTGGCAGCAATAATAAATAGATTTTCAAGTAGGGTTTCATAAGTGAGTTTATTAATATTTTCATCAATATCTTTAAAAAATTCTTCAATAGATTTTTCTCTTAAGATGTCTAAATTCACATCTTTAAATTTTACTTTTTTAAGCTTTAGATAAAGGTGTGGAGCAAAATTTAAAAGGAAGAAGTGCTCATTACTTTTCAGTGTAAAATAGGCAAGATTAATAGCATCCAGGTTGATATATGGTTTATTAAAAATATGCTTTATAGATGGTGATAACGTTTTTATGTCATTTTCAGCGAAAAATGGGTTTAAAACTTCTTCAAAAGTTTTAAATAAACTTGCAGAAAAAGGGGATAAAGTTTCTGGAAAAATATTATTAAAGAAACCGTTTAGATACAAAGTTTTCCCCTTAATCAAACTATCATGGAAAAGGGAATATTCCACATTTGTTAAAGGGGTAAAAGAGGTGTTTTTCCTTCTATCAAAAAGGTATTTAGATTTTGGTAATACTTTAAAATCTAACAAATATAATTTGTTATCTTCAAAAAAAACCTTTATTTCTAAGTGTTCATCTATTTCCCGTTCAAAGGACGTTACGGCTTCAGCTATTTTCATATATGCATTTTTATCAAGGGCACCACTGTTTTTAACCTTTAAAATAAAGTTTTTGAATGTGCCTTTTATTAAAACGGTGAAAAAATCTTCGCTATAAACGGAGATGTAACCAAAGTTATCGTCATAGCTATTTTTTATATAAAAATATTCTTTACTTTCTTTTTCAGCTTCATAAAAACCGTTTCTGATTAAAGCTTCTTTGATTGCCATATTTTACCCTTTAAAAAAGTGATAAAAAGTGATTGCAGCTGATTGTGAAACATTTAATGAGTCTATTTTCCCTGTCATTTCTATTTTAAAAGTTATGTGCGCTCTTTTTAAAACATTTGATCTAATTCCTTCCCCTTCTGAGCCTAAGATAATACAGTTTCTCTTGGTTGTTTTGATTTCTGAGAGCTCTTTTTTCCCATTTATATCAGCTGCTGTAATGAAAAAACCAGCATCAAGGAGTTTATCAAGTGTTTTTGCAATATTTGTCACTTTTACAATTTTTGAATAAATGATACTTCCTGCACTGGCCTTAAAAACAGCAGGGGTTACAGAAGAGCTACCATGTTTTGGTATTATGAAATAGTTGATACCAAAGCAGTGCCCTGCTCTAACAATTGCCCCAAAATTTTGCGGATCCTGAATTTTATCGAGAACTGCTACATTTTCTTCTAATACAATATCTTCATAAACCTCATCAAAATCGTAATACCTAAAATCGACTTCAGCAGCTACCGATTGAGCATGTTTAGAAAACTTTTTATCAAATTCTGATTTGCTTACTATTTCAAAAGGGGTATTACCTACATCAAATATTTTCTGTTCTCTGAAAAAAACCTTTCTAACCTTTTTACTTTTTAAAGCTTCTTTTACCGGGTTTTTACCATAAATTATCATATAGCTATCTCCATTTTTTTAGAATAATGTATAACTGATAGTGTTAAAAATATTAAAATTGATAGGGTTAAAACTATTTCGTTTGGATTTAATAAAGGTAGTATCCATACAAGATTTATTAAAAAGATTTTTAATCCTTGAGAGATGCTGATTTCACTTTTTAGCAGTATAAAGGTTATAAAAATAATTATTGTTAAAATCATAAGCTTATATTTTGCAAGGATTGCAAGAGTAAAAATCAGTAACAGAGCTAATAATGAAAAAACAGCCGAAAAAAATGATGAAAGAACTTTTTTGAAAAATTCTATTGTAGCATTTTTTGATAGAGGTTTTGATTCTATATAACATTTTGCAAAAATTCTAACTAATATTAGAAAAATCAGCTGTTTTAAGTTTATTTTATTTTTTAGATATAGAATAAAAAATAACCATTCTGGTAAATATGCTATTATAAAATTTGCTAAAAATAAAGGGTGCGAAAACAGATATTTCAATACCGCATATTTATGCATCTTCTAGCATCCCTTTTAGTTTTGCAAGTGTATTTAATGCTTCAAGTGGTGTCATATTATTGATATCTATATTTCTTAGCTCTTCAATAACAGGATGATCTTCAAAGATTAGCACAGGTTCTCTAATAACCACTTCACTTTTTTTGGCAAGTTTTGGGGAACCGTCTATAGAAAATTCATTTTTTTCCAATGTGGCTAATATTTCATTTGCTCGATTTATAACTTCTTCGGGAAGGCCAGCTAATTTTGCCACATGAATTCCATAGCTTCTATCAGCAGAGCCTGGAATTATTTTTCTTAGAAAAATAACTTCATCGTTCCACTCTCTAACCTCTATTGTGTAATTTTTTACACCGTAAGTGGTTAATGCAATATCTGTTAGCTCGTGATAGTGTGTGGCAAAAAGTGTTTTTGCTTTTATATATTTTGAGATGTATTCAGCTACAGCCCAGGCAATTGATAGACCATCATAAGTAGATGTCCCTCTTCCTATTTCATCCAAGATTATAAGTGACTTTTCAGTGGCATTGTTTAAAATATTTGCGGTTTCCACCATTTCTACCATAAAAGTGGATTCCCCTTTTGCAAGGTTGTCGCTAGCACCAATCCTTGTAAAAATCCTATCCACTAACCCTATATTAGCTTCTTTTGCTGGGACAAATGATCCTGTGTGTGCAAGTATTGTAATTAGAGCAGTCATACGTAAATATGTACTTTTACCAGCCATATTTGGGCCAGTAATAATAAGTAATCTATCCTTTTCGGTATTTATAAATATGTCATTTGGTACAAATGGTTCATTCATTGTTTGCTCAATTACAGGGTGCCTGCCTTCTATGATTTTTATTTCATTGCTATCATTAATATGTGGTTTGGTGTATTCGTATCTTATAGCTGCTTCTGAAAAGGATAACAACATATCAAGTAGTGCAATCTTATTAGCCTGACTTCTTATTCTTTCTATCTCTTTTTCAACTTTTTCTCTTATTTCGATAAATTGTTGATATTCAAGTTCTGTGAGCTTCGATTCCGCTTCTAAAATTTTTACTTCGAGCTCTTTTAGCTCATCAGTTATGAATCTTTCTGCATTTACGAGGGTTTGTTTCCTGATGAAATAATCAGGTACTTTTGATAAATGAGATTTTGATACTTCAATATAATATCCAAATACTTTGTTGTATTTGACCTTTAAATTTGTAATTCCAGTCTTTTCACGCTCTTTTTGCTCTATTCTTGCTAACAGTGTTGTGCTGTCATCTTTTACTTTTTTGAGCTCATCTATATGGTTATTAAAACCAGTTTTAATAATACCACCAGCCGTTATTTGCAAAGGTGGGTCATCTACAATAGATTTATCAATTAGTTCATAAATATCCTCTAAATTATCAAACTGTTCACCAAACTCTTTCAAAATAGGATCGTTAGAATTTATAAGATAAGCTTTTATTTCTGGTAGTACCTTTATGGAATTTTTTAACCAGACAAGATCTCTAGCATTTGCTCTTTTTGCAGAAAGTCTAGATGCAATTCTTTCTATATCATATACATTTTTCAAAAGATTTTGAATGTTGTTTTTTAACTCTTGATCAAAGATAAATGCTTCAACGACATTTTGTCTGTATTTGATTTTGTTTAAATCACGCAAAGGTCTTAAAAGTGTGAATTTTAATAATCTTTCTCCAAGAGCAGTTTTACAAAAGTTTAAAACTTGAAATAGTGTGTTTTTAACTGAGCCATCTCTTTGATTTTTTACTAATTCAAGCGTATTTACAGCGATTGAATCCAAATATAGCTCATCGTTTAGATTGAGATAAACAGGTTTTTTTAAGGTGACATCAAGTAGGAGTGAGTCAAGATACTTTAATGCAAAATAGATCGGTATAGCGTTATTTGTGTTGTCTATGCCTATGGAAGTAAAACTTTGTATATTAAAATGGTCAAAAATTGTCATTTTAACGGTTTTTTCAAAAGTGGAGTAGTTTAAAAGCTGAAAATTTACATTTTTTATATTCAAGTCTTTATTTCCTATAATCTCTTTTGGATCCCATTTATCAATCACTGAGAAGATATTTTTTGTTTCAGATATGAAAAGGTCTCCTGTAGAAGTATCAATTAGTGCTATAAAATATGTATTGTTTGTATAGTAAAACGATAAAAGAAAATTAAAGTCAGCACTTTTTATGGACTCTTCTTCTATTACTGTTGCAGGTGTAACAACTCTTATAACTCCTCTTTTTACAATACCTTTAGCTGTAGCTGGGTCTTCAAGCTGTTCGCAGATTGCTACTTTTTTCCCAGCAGATATGAGTTTGTCAAGATAGGTCTGATAAGAGTGGTATGGCACGCCACACATGGGGATAGGGTTATCATCATTTTTATTTCTAGATGTTAGTGCAATACCAAGTATTTTTGATGCATCAATGGCATCATCATCAAACATCTCATAAAAATCCCCCATTCTAAAGAAAATTATACAGTCAGGGTATTTTTCTTTTACCTCATAATATTGTTTCATCATGGGGGTTAATTTTGCTTCTTTTGATACCATAATTAGCGGATTTTCTCCCAAGTTTGTAATTTATTAAATATATACATGATTGAGAAATAGTTTCAATAAAAAGAGTTATTTATTATAAAGTAAAAATTTAGTATAAGCAGCAACAACTATTGAATGTGTAATCTCATTTTTCAATATTGCTGATTCTAATTGGTCTTTATCCCACAGCTCTATTTCAATATCTTCAAATTTATCAAAATTAGTTTTTTGTGTGTTTTTACAATTTAAAGCAGCAAAAATGTAGCATTTGTTTGATAATATAGCTGGATTTGGGTGTAGATATCCCAACTCTATGAAGTTATCAGAAATAAATCCTGTCTCTTCTTGTAGCTCCCTTTTTGCCGCTTTGAGAGGTTCTTCATTAAAATCTATCGCTCCACCGGGGAACTCTATGGTGGTATCTTCGATTGCAAACCTAAACTGTTTTACAAGTATAAATTTTCCATCATCAGTTTGAGGTATTATTACTACCCAGTTTTTCGTTTTTATAGAGCAGAAAGGGGATTGCTCCCCATTTTTTAAAAATTTGAAATGCTTATGCTCTATACCAAGGACATGGTCTTGATATTTTTGCTCGATTTTAAGCAGTTGCCAGTGTTTATTCATTATAAAATAAGTCCGCTGCCACCTGGGTTGTTCCCATTTGTAGGAGGTGTGATACCGTCAAGGTTTGAAGTAATTTTTATATTACTTTTTGCTTCTAAATATTTATTTTTTAACTCTTCAGGGATTTTTTTGTATTCATAAAGTATTTTATCAGAAGAAATTTCACCACCTATTTCATCTTCAAAAGGGAATCCAAATGGAAGGAGCGCTATTTGGACACCAGAGCCACCTACTGGTATAGTTTGAACAGCAGCGACGTCCTTTAATACATTATTTTCTTCATCAAAGTTGCCAATAACAGTATCTCCACTAACTAACTTTACCATCTTTATTTCATAAGCCATTTTTCCCTCCTGTTCTTTTTGTGCGTTAAGAATATATATTTTGCTTAAAAAATCAATATCAAGTTTATTTCAAATTTATTAGAAAAGTTGTTGACTTTATTAACAATGGTTATTATTAAGAAAGATATACTTTAAGGAGGTGCGGATATGGCACATGTAATTACTGATGAGTGCACAAACTGCGGTGCATGCGAAGATGAATGCCCAGTAGGCGCAATTAGCGAAGGTGATGGCAAAAGAGTAATCGATCCTGACACTTGCACAGATTGCGGTGCTTGTGCAGAAGTTTGCCCAGTTGATGCAATCGAGGCTCCTTAAGAGAGATAATTTATCTGGCTAAATAAGGGGTTCAGTTTTTGAACCCCTTATTTTTTCAGGTAAAACACTACTTTCAGGGTAGGTATTATGGGCTTAATCAGATGGTTTAAAGAAGAAATTAATAATATTTTTGAAAAGGATCCAGCAGCAAGAAGTGTATGGGAAATCATTTTTTGCTATCCAGGTTTTCATGCCAATATTTTTCATCGAGTTGCACATTGGTTGTGGAAGCATAAACTTTATTTTCTTGGTAGGTTTGTTTCACATATCTCTAGATTTTTAACAGGAATAGAAATACACCCCGGTGCTAAAATAGGTAAAAGGTTTTTTATAGACCATGGTATGGGTGTAGTGATTGGTGAAACAGCAGAGATTGGGGATAATGTGACAATATATCATCAGGTAACACTTGGCGGCGTTAGCCTTAATAAAGGGAAAAGGCACCCTACAATTGGTAATAATGTGGTAATTGGTTCTGGAGCTAAGGTGTTGGGACCGTTTACTGTTGGTGAAAACTCTAAAATTGGTTCTAATTCTGTTGTAGTTAAGGAAGTTCCGCCCAATTCTACTGTTGTTGGAATTCCTGGCAGAGTTGTGACTAAAAAAGATAGAAAACTGCTTGATTTTGACCATGATAAACTGCCTGATCCTGTAGCTAACGCAATAAACTGTATTGTTGATAGAGTTGTTGAGCTTGAAAAAGAGATAAAAACTCTTCAAAAAAAGGTGGAAAAATATGAAAGTAACGACAAGAAGTAGATATGCTATAAGGGCTTTGTATGCCCTCGCTTTAGCAGGTGGAGATAAAACACCTGTGTCCTTGAAAAAAGTTTCTGAGATGGAATCAATTTCTATGAAATATCTAGAAAGACTTTTTTCTAATCTAATGAAAGCAGGTATTGTTAACTCTGTGAGAGGAATATATGGTGGTTATATATTTAGTAAACCGTTAAATGAGATAACTCTACTTGATGTTGTAGAAGTTATGGATGGAGTTATAAAGCCTGTTGATTGTGTAGAAGAAGAAGGGTGTGATAGATCGAGAGATTGCAGTATAAATTGGATTTGGTTTGACCTGAAGAATATAATTGAAAATTATTTATCAAAGATTACTTTTTATGATTTAGTATATGGATTAAAAAATAAGTATAAAGTGGAGGAATAAAATGTATATATATTTTGACAACAGTGCAACAACCCCAATAGATCCTAGAGTCGTTGAGGCTATGCAACCATATTTTAAAGAGAAATTCGCTAACCCTTCAAGCATCCATGCTTTAGGTAGAGAAATAAGAGAAGATGTGGAAAAGGCAAGAGAGACAGTCGCAAAAAGCATAAAAGCAGAACCTCAGGAAATTATTTTTACAGCAAGTGGTTCAGAGTCTGATAATTTAGCAATAAAGGGTGTTGCTTATGGTTTAAAACATAAAGGTAATCATATAATTACATCTAAAATAGAGCACAAAGCTGTTTTGGAAACATGTAAGTTTTTAGAAAAAGAAGGGTTTGAAGTTACTTATCTTTCTGTAGATAAGAATGGGATTATAGATATTGATGAATTAAAAAAAGCGATAAAAAAAGAAACTATTTTGATTTCTGTTATGCTTGCAAACAATGAAATAGGAACAATTCAGCCAATAGAGGAAATATCAAAGATTGCAAGAGAGCATGATGTTTTGGTTCACACAGATGCTGTACAAGCTATGGGCAAGATGGAAGTTGATGTGAACAAACTGGGTGTTCATCTATTAACATTCTCTGGGCACAAAATATATGCACCAAAGGGTATAGGTGTTTTGTATGTGGATGAAAGGGTGAAAGAGTTTATGGTGCCTGTTATTCATGGTGGGCATCACGAATATGGGCTAAGAGCTGGTACTGAAAATGTCCCTTACATTATAGGGTTAGCTAAAGCGTGTGAAATAATAGACAATGAGCTGGAAAGCGATATTAAAAAGATAAAGGAAGTTAGAGATAGATTTGAGAGTAGAATATTAAATGAAATTCCTGAAACTATTTTAAATGGTCATAAAGAAAAAAGGGTTTGTAGTATATCTAATATTACCTTTAAATATATAGAAGGTGAAGCGCTTATGGTTTATGCTAATGAGGTGTGCTGCTCCACTGGTAGTGCATGCACATCAGATAGCGTAGATGCTTCTCATGTGCTTTATGCTATTGGCGTAGATCCTGTAGATGCTCATGGGGCACTTAGATTTAGCTTTGGAAGATTTAATACTTTAGAAGAAGCTGATAAGGCCGTTGAAATAATAAAAAAGAGTGTCGAAAAATTAAGAATGATGTCGCCACTTTACAATAAAAAATAATTCTGATATTATAATATTAATATAAATAAAATTTGATAATATTTTGGGAGGATTGATTGGCTTTATTTGACAAAGTGTACAGCTTTGATGAAGCAGAAAAGGTCAGAAGGTTGGGATTATACCCCTATTTTAGAGTAATTGAGTCAGAGCAAGATACAGAAGTTTATATAAATGGCAAAAAAGTTTTGATGCTAGGCTCAAACTCTTATCTTGGACTTACTAATCATCCAAAAGTAAAAGAAGCAGCAATTGAAGCTATTAAAAAATATGGTACGGGTTGCGCTGGCTCAAGGTTTTTAAATGGTACTCTTGATATTCATATAGAGTTAGAAGAGGCGCTGGCTGAGTTTGTTGGAAAAGAAGCAGCTATACTTTATTCTACAGGTTTTCAAGCAAATCAGGGAGCAATAGCTCCACTTGTTGGTAGAAATGAATATGTGATAGTAGATAAGCTTGTTCATGCATCCATTATAGAAGGTTGCAGATTAACTCTTGGTAAAATGTTTAGATTCCCTCATAATGATATAAATGCATTAGAAAAGTTACTGTCATCTTTGGAATATGATAGAGGGAAGTTGATAGTTGTTGATGGTGTTTATAGTATGGAGGGGGATTTAGCTGATCTTCCAAACATTATCGAGCTTGCAAAAAGATATAACGCTGAAGTAATGGTTGATGATGCTCACGGTATCGGTGTTTTTGGTAAAAATGGTAGAGGTACATCTGATCATTTTGGTTTAACTGATGAAGTAGCAATAATCATGGGGACGTTTTCAAAATCATTTGCTTCACTTGGTGGTTTTATTGCTTCTACTAAAGAAGTGATAGATTATTTAAAGCATCACTCTAGGTCACTGATTTTCTCTGCTTCTATGTCACCTGCTAATGCAGCTGCAGTGAAAGCTGCTTTAGAAATTATGAAGAGTGAGCCTGAAAGGATAGATCAACTTTGGGCAAATACAAACAGGCTTAGAAAGGGGCTGCAAGAGCTTGGTCTTGATACAGGTAAAAGTGTAAGCCCAATTATACCTGTTCAGATAGGTACAGACTTGGATGTGTTCAAAGCGTGTATGATGCTTTTAAATGAAGGTGTTTTTGTAAATCCTGTTGTTACTCCTGCTGTGGAGCCAGGAAAAGCGATTATAAGATTGTCTGTGATGGCCAATCATACCTTTGAGCAAATAGATTTTGCCTTAGAGAAAATTGAGAAAGTGACAAGACAGCTTGGTGTTTTGGTGTGAATTCACCAGTAAGAATTACTGAGCTTAATATTGATTCAAATCTTGGTGACTTTATAAATTTTCCACATATCCTTTATAAAGATTGCCCTTATTATGTCCACCATCTTAAAATGGAAAGAAAAGAGTTTTTTAATCCTAAAAAAAACCCTTTTTTCGAACATGCAAAGGTAAAATATTTTTTGGCTGAAAAAGATGGAAAATTGGTTGGGCGAATAGCTGGTATTATTGATTATAACTTTATAGAGTTTCATGGTGAAAAAACTGGTTATTTTGGTTTTTTCGATTCAATTAACGACTTAGATGTGACGAAGAGTCTTTTTGAAAAAGTTGAAAATTTTCTTAGACAACAAGGGATAAAAAAGGTTATTGGCCCTTTTAATTTCTCCACCAATCATGAAGTCGGTGTTTTAATGAATCGATATGATGAACCACCAGTAGTAATGATGACATATAATTATGACTATTACCCAGCATTGATAGAATCAAATGGATATTCAAAAGAGATGGATTTATTAGCATATAAGATTGAGGTTGAGGATTTCCCTGAAAGGGCAAAGAGAGCTTATAAACTCTTAAGGGAGAGGCTAAAAGTTGATTTGCGCTCTATAAATATGAAAAGATTTAATGAGGAATTAGATAAGGTAAAAAAGGTTTATAATAGTGCATGGGAGAAAAACTGGGGTTTTGTCCCCATGACTGAGAAAGAGTTTGATTTCATGGCAAAAAATCTAAAAAGTATATTAATCCCTGATTTGTGTATAATTGCAGAATATGAAGGGGAGCCCGTGGGGTTTTCTCTCACTTTACCTGATATCAATCAGATTTTAATAGAATTGAAAGGAAGGCTTTTCCCTTTTGGTATTTTTAAATTTATTAAAAATTTTAAGAAAATAGATTTTGCAAGAGTGATAACACTTGGTATCGTGGAAAAATTCAGAGGGAAAGGGCTAGATTATCTTTTATACTATAAGACATTCGAAAATGGGTTTAAACACGGATTTTATAAAGGTGAGCTTTCCTGGATATTGGAAACTAATAAGCCCATGAGATTAGCTCTGGAAAAGATGGGTGCATATGTTTATAAAACCTATAGAATTTATTCTAAAGAGCTATGAAAAATAATCTGATTATACCTTCAATTATCATGGCATCATTGGCAATATTTTTAATTATTTTGGCATACTTTAATAAAGAAGCATCTGTTGCCAAAGGTTTTAATATCTCTTTTAATATGTTTAAAAATATGTTACTGCTTCTTGTTTTCGCATTTATTATTGCAGGCTTTGTGCAGGTATTAGTTCCAAAAGAGTTTATTGTAAAATTTTTTGGAGAAGGTTCAGGTTTAAAAGGTATAGTTGCTGCAGCAATTGCTGGAGCCCTTACTCCAGGTGGCCCTTATGTTAGTTTCCCTTTAGCTCTTTCACTTATGGAAAAAGGGGCTTCTATTGGAGCAATGATATCTTTTGTGACAGCGTGGTCAATATGGGGTGTTGCAAGACTCCCTCTTGAAATAGGGATTTTGGGATTAAAATTTACCGTATTAAGAGTTGTAAGTACAATATTTTTCCCAATTTTAGCAGGAATTATTGCAAACTTTATAAACGGCTTGTTAAAATAGATTTACACCCATTATAATTACTGTAGAAAAACCTATAGCTAGTTTGATAAAAGTTCCAAGGACTCTACCTTTAAAAACAGCAATACCTCTTTTTATGGCTTTATTCATATCTGCATGTTTAAAGTATTCAAAGACTACAGCCCCTAAAAATGCTCCTAAAAAAGCACCAATTAAAGCTCCAATACCCAATAAAAAAGGTGCCATAAAAATACTCAATATAATCCCTGTAATAATAGAAAAAGTGTAAGTACCTTTTTCAAGTCCATCAGCTTTTGTAGTAAAAAGCCCTGCAAAAAATTCTAAGATTTCACCTAAAACAATTAATATTAAAACGATAATAAAATATTTAAACGTAATCCAGTGTAATAAATAGGCAATCAATGGAAAAACTAAAGAAATTATATTACCTGGTAAACCGAAAAGTGTTGTAATTATTGATAAAGACTGCAAAATAATTAATATCGTTTTAAAGAACAAATTAGCACCTCAAAAAAATGGGGGATACCCCCCCCATCCTATTTTATAAGAAGAATATTAACAGATAAATCATCGAAATAAATATAGATACAAGCATTAGAGGAAAAGCAAGTTTAGTAAATTTCATAAAAGTTATCGGTTTACCTGCCCTTTCAGCAAATCCAGCTACAATTAAGTTAGCACTTGCTCCAACGAGTGTTCCATTACCTCCTAAGCATGCACCAAGTGATAATGCCCACCAGAGTCCTTCTGTCCAGAGTTTAAATTGTTCTGGGTCTGTTGGAGCTCCTTGTAGATGAGGAGCAAGATTTTTTATCAAAGGTATCATGGTAGCAACAAATGGAATGTTATCCACAATGGCACTTGCGACAGCAGATACCCAAAGTATCAACATTCCTGCAATGGTCTTACTCCCTTGGGTGAATTCTAATACTTTTTCTGCCATGAGTCTTATTAATCCAGCTTTTTCAATACCTGTTACAAGTATAAAGAGTCCTAAGAAGAAGAAGATAGTAACCCACTCCACTTCGCCAAAGATGTGATGCATCTCTTCCCCTTCTGCTTTCATTAAAAGGAAAAGGAGTGCGGCTCCGGTGATTGCTATTGTAGCAGGTTCCACTCCTAGAGGGTGTGCAATTACGAATCCAAGAATAACAAGCCCTAATACGACTCCACACTTTTTTAAAAGTTTTGGATCAGTGATAGATTCCTTTTCATTCATAGCAAGTATTCTTGTTTTATTTTCTTCTTTGACAATCATTTTTTTCTTAAAAATGATTTTTAGCAAGAATATAGTGGCTATGAAGATTACAACAACAACAGGTGTTAACATTAAAATAAAATCGTTAAATGTAAGATGTGTGGCACTACCTATCATTATGTTTGGTGGGTCACCAATTAATGTAGCTGTACCACCGATATTTGATGAAAGTATTTCAGCAAAAAGTATTGGATAAGGATCTATTTCAAGCTCATCAGCAATCAACAAGCTTACAGGTGCTATAAGTAAAACGGTGGTTACATTATCTAAAAATGCAGAAAAAACTGCTGTTACCACTGATAAACCAACTAAAATTTTCCATGGCTCCCCTTTTGCCCATTTTGCTACCCTTATTGCGGTATACTGAAAAACGCCAGTTTTCTTTGTTATTGCCACAATAATCATCATACCGGTTAAAAGCCCAAGGGTGTTAAAATCGACTCCCCCACTTCGATGAATATTTCCAGCTGCATCAGTATGTAAAAGTCCATAGATGGCCTCTTCTTGATGCAGGATCCCTAAAAATATCATTATACCTGCACCTAATAGTGCTACAATTGTCCTGTGGATTTTTTCAGACACGATTATTGCATAAGCTGAGAAGAATATGACTGATGCAATTATTAATTGAGTGCTTCCACTTGCTGCTTCATGTGCTACATGCGCATCCATAGGTCATCCTCCATCTTATATTGGTATATTTTTTACACTTTCTTCCTGTTTTAAGTATTTAGTTGTGAAGTTGAAGGTTAAATTGCAATAGCTTACATATTTTTCGATGATATCGTATCTATTGTTTTCTTCGCTAATATGTCCTAAATAAACTGTCTGTAACTTCTTTGTATTTAACATGCTAAGTGCATTAATTGCCTGCTTGTTTGAAAGATGCCCTTTTACAGACTTTATTCTGTTTTTTAAAAATCCTGGATAATTACCATTTTGTAACAATGTGTCTTCATAGTTAGATTCCACTATTGCTAAATGAGAATCATTTAAAAAGTCGATTATATCATCTGTTATGACCCCTAAGTCTGTGGAAAATGTTACCCCTTTGCCGTCAATTATAAAATGATAACCGAATGGCTCTGCTCCATCATGCAATACTTTAAAAGGTGCCACTTCGAAACCATCTATTTTATAAAGCTTTTGTTCATCAAGGATATAAAAATTTGATGGATCAAGTTCGTATTTTTTAGATATTTCTAATGCTGTACCCATGCTACAGAAAACATTTGGTGAAAAATTGTTGATGAATGTCCTTAAACCTTTTGTATGATCGATATGTTCGTGTGTGAGAAACAAAAATAAATCTTTATTTTTTAGTTCATTTTCCTCTAAAGAGTTTAATATTCTTGTAAGTGATACTCCAATATCAATAATTATTATTGAATCATCAGTACATATTGAATAACAATTACCTTTGCTTCCAGATGAAATTATGTTCATAAACATCATAGGTTAAATATTAATTTGAAAAGCGGCTAAAATCAACAATTAGTTTCATTACAGATAAAAAACTGTTTTAGTTGATTGTTTGTTAAAAATAAGGTAGAAGTTTTTAAAATTTTATGGAGGGAAGGTTATGACTTTAACAAAAGCTTTTAAGTTAAACTTTTTAGGTGAAGCCCCGAGCTGGTACAAAAATACTATCATACTGTTTCTTATTATTAACCCTATTTTGTATTTTACAGCAGGACATTTTATTGCTGGATGGGTTTTAATAGCAGAATTTATTTTTACTCTTGCGATGGCTCTTAAATGTTATCCGCTTCCTGCGGGAGGTTTATTGGCTATTGAAGCTGTTGTGATAGGGATGACAGATCCTCATTTAGTTTACAAAGAAACATTACATAATTTTCCTGTTATATTGCTTTTGATGTTTATGGTTGCTGGTATTTATTTTATGAGAGAAGGTTTATTGTTTTTATTTTCAAGATTATTAACGAAAATTAGATCAAAAATTGCAATTTCATTGGTTTTTTCATTCCTTGGTGCTTTTTTATCTGCTTTTTTAGATGCTCTTACAGTAACAGCGGTCATTATAACCGTAGCTTACGGTTTTTATAATATATATCATAAGGTTGCTTCTGGAAAAGGTTTTCATGATGATCATTCGGTAAAAACTGATGAAGAGATAAAAGCTGAGAACAGGAGAGATTTGGATGAGTTTAGAGGTTTCCTTAGAAATTTAATGATGCATGGAGCAGTTGGAACTGCACTTGGTGGAGCCACCACACTTGTTGGTGAGCCACAAAACTTGCTTATTGGACATATGGTTGGATGGCATTTTATGGATTTTTTTATAAACTGTGCACCAGTTTCTATCCCAGTGCTATTTGTGGGTATTATTACATGTTTTCTTTTAGAAAAGTTTAAGCTTTTTGGCTATGGCTACAAAATGCCAGAAAATGTTAGAAAAGTATTAGTAGATTATGTTGAGGATCAGAATAAAAGTTTTGATAATAGAGCCAAAATGAGACTAATTGTTCAGGCAATTGTTGGTGTACTTTTAATTATTTCACTTGCTTTACATGTTGCCGAAGTGGGACTAATTGGATTAATGGTGATAATTTTACTTACTGCATTTAACGGTATAATTGATGAGCACAGAATTGGTCATGCTTTTGAAGAGGCGCTGCCATTTACAGCCCTTCTTGTTGTTTTTTTTACTATAGTTGCAGTGATTCATTCAAATCATCTGTTTCAACCTGTCATTGACTATGTTTTAGGGCTTGAAGGGACAAAACAGCTAGCAGCTTACTTTTTAGCTAATGGTGCTTTGTCTGCAATAAGTGATAATGTTTTCGTAGCTACAGTTTATATGAGTGAAACGGTTAATCACTTTAAAGATATAGTTCCCCTTTTAGGAGAAAATTTGCACAAAGCAACAGCTGAACAGATGGAACAGATAAAGCATTTATGGAAACTTGCTGTATCAATAAATATGGGGACAAATATACCTTCTGTTGCCACACCAAATGGTCAGGCTGCATTTCTTTTCTTGTTAACCTCAGCACTTGCTCCAGTAATTAGATTATCCTACATGGAGATGGTTAAACTTGCTTTTCCATATACAGTAACAATGACAATTACAGGCTTGCTTGCTACGATATACTTTCTATAAAAATTAGGTGGGCTTGTCCCCACCTTTTTTAATATTTTAAAAAGGGGAAAATGAGTCTTTTAGATAAGTTATTCAATGGCTTTAAAAAAGGGTTATCTATTAGTAGTAAAATAATAATATATACATTCCCATTTTATGTTTTGATAGATTTTTTAAAAGCTATAGGTTTTCTTGATAAAATTAGCTTTATTTTTGAGCCTATTACAAAACTAATGGGGTTGCCTGGAGAAGCAGCAATAGTTTTGGTTTCTGGGTTTTTGATAAATCTGTATCCTGCACTTGGTTCTATGGCTGCAATGGATTTATCGGTAAAACAGATTACTATTATTGGGATAGTATTGGGGATCGCGCATAACCTTATTGTGGAAGGGGTGGTTTTATCAAAATCGGGTGTAAAACTTTATATTACGATTAGTTTTAGAGTTATTTTAGCAATAATTACTGGGATTATGGTGAATTTAATATGGAATTTGATTTAATAACATCAGCTACGAATGCATTTAGACTTTCTTTAAAACTTTTTTTAGTAATAGTTTTTATAATGATAGTTTATGAATTTTTTGAAGATTCAAAACTTTATAACAAAATACAGGAAGTTTTACAAAGGCCTTTGAAAAAAGTGGGATTTACACCTAATTCTACAATTACAATGGTGGTTGGTCTTGTTTTGGGGATAGCTTATGGTGCTGGTGTTTTGATTAGAAATGCAATGAGTGGCAAGATGAGCAGTAAAGATATTTTATTATCCAGCCTGTTTTTATCAGTTTGTCATGCTGTGTTTGAGGATACACTACTTTTTGTTGCTATAGGAGGAAACGGCTTTATTATTTTAGGAACAAGAATTCTTTTGGCTTTTTTGGTAGCGATAATTATATCTAAATTTATAAGATTTCAACAAAATAATATAAATTAATTAAGTAAATATTTTTTAAGCCTTTCGACTCCTCCTTTCATATGTGTTATTTCTCTTGTGAAAGCAAATCTTATATACTTGTCAGTGTTATTCTTTCCAAAATCGATACCTGGAGTTATAGCAACTTTAATATCTTTTAATATTTTTTTGCAAAATTCATAAGAATTATCCGTATAATCTTCACAATTAGCCCAGATATAAAATCCACCCTGAGGGACAGTTTCTATTTTAAAAATATCTTTTAACTCATTATAAAGAAAGTCGCGCCTTTTTTCGTAGACTGTTTTCACATAATTTAGATATTCATAATCAAAGGCAGCAATACCAGCATATTGACTAATGGTTGGAGCAGATATAAACATATTTTGCTGTAATATTTCCCCCATCCTAATTAAAGATTCTGGTAAAATTATCCAACCTGCTCTTATACCAGGCATACAAAAATATTTTGAGAATCCGTTTATTACTATAGCATTTTCATTAAATTCTAAAGCTGAATACTCTTTAAAATTTTCATAAACAAGTCCATGATATATTTCATCAGAAATGAGATATATCCCATTTTTTTCGCAGTAATTAGCTAAATCAGCTAAGTTGTTCTTATCGTAAATTGTGCCTGTGGGATTTGCTGGAGAAGAAATTAATAAAGCTTTAATTTTCTTATTTTTAAGCATATCTGCAGTAATCTGATAATTTGTAGTTTTATCAACATGGATAGATATAAAATTGGTTTTTAGTATTTTAGCGATATTTTTATAACATGGATAAGTGGGATCACTAAAAGCTATATATTCATCTTTTTGACACAGGAGTGAAAAAGCAAGGCTAAATGCAGATGATGTACCCATTGTAACGATAATTCTTTCAGGATCTATTTTAAGATTGTATTTCTTTTTATAAAACTCTGATATCTTTTCTCTTAAAGGGTATATCCCTTTAGATTCTGTATAGCCGAATGATTCTTGTAATTTATTTGCCATCATTTCAATAACTTTTGGAGACGGTTTTATATCAGGCTCACCCACTTCAAAGTGGATTGAGTCATCAAACATTCTTGATTCCCTTATGATATCCATTACAATAAATGGGTCGATATCAAAGTTTTTCATAACAGCCCCTTTTGTTAAAGAACATATTTGGTTAGATTTTCGTCTCTTATTATACCGGTTAATTTTTCTTCTACATATTTTGCATCAATTACAATTTGCTTATTTTCAATATCAGGTGCTTCAAATGAAATTTCTTCTAATAGTTTTTCCATTATGGTGTGTAACCTTCTGGCACCAATATTTTCATTTGTTTTATTAACATAAGTTGCAATCTCTGCAATCTTTTCGATACCATCTTGTGTATACTCTATTTCAACTCCATCTGCTGCTAAAAGGGCTTTATACTGTTTTGTTAACGCATTTTCAGGTTCTGTAAGAATCCTGACAAAATCTTCTTTTGTCAATGAGTCAAGTTCAACTCTTATAGGGAATCGCCCTTGTAACTCTGGTATTAAATCGGAAGGTTTTGCTATGTGAAAAGCACCTGCAGCGATAAAAAGGATATGATCAGTTTTCACCATCCCATATTTTGTCATTACTGTTGAACCTTCGATTATTGGTAATAAATCCCTTTGAACCCCTTCTCTAGAAACATCAGCGCCTTTATAACTACCACTATCTCTAGAACAAACTTTGTCAATTTCGTCTATAAATACAATACCAGACTGTTCAACTCTTTTAATCGCTAAAGCTTTAACTTCGTCCATATCTATTAATTTATTTGCCTCTTGCATTTCTAAAACTTCTAAAGCTTCTTTAATTTTGATTTTCTTTTTTTTCTTTTTCCCAGGGAAAAGATTTTTGAACATATCTTGCAAATTTACACCTAAATCTTCCATCCCAACATTTGTTAGTACTTCTATTTGTGGGCCAGCATCTTCCACATCAATTTCTACAAACCTGTCATCTAGTTTACCATCTCTTAGCATTTTTCTAAACTTTTCTCTTGTTTCATCATCTGAAGGGGTGCTAGCAAAACCAGAGGGCCTAGGAAGAAGCAAGTCTAAAATCCTTTCTTCTGCATTCTTTTTAGCTTTTTCACGAACTTCATTTTTTTTCTCAGATTTCACAAGGTTTATAGCAATTTCTGTCAAATCTCTTATCATAGACTCAACATCTCTTCCAACATAACCTACTTCAGTAAATTTGCTGGCCTCAACTTTAATGAATGGAGATTTAGTTAGTTTTGCTAATCTTCTAGCAATTTCAGTTTTACCCACTCCAGTTGGTCCAATCATTATTATATTTTTGGGAGCAATTTCATCTTGCAATTTTTCAGGCAGTTGAAGTCTTCTCCATCTGTTTCTTAATGCAATAGCTACTGCTTTTTTTGCTGATTTTTGTCCAACGATATATTTATCAAGTTCTGCAACTATCTGTTTAGGTGTTAAATTTTCCATGTTAAAACTCCTCTACTATTAAATTATCATTTGTATATATGCAGATTGAAGCTGCTATTTTAAGCGATTTTTCTACGATTTCTTTGGCAGTTAAATTAGAATTTTCCACTAAAGCTGTTGCTGCTGCCTGAGCATATGGCCCCCCTGAACCTATTGCTGCTACATTATTGTTTGGTTCAACCACATCACCATTCCCAGTTAATATATAAATATTATTTTTATCGGCCACTATCATCATAGCTTCTAATCTTCTTAGATATTTATCAGTGCGCCAATCCTTAGCAAGCTCAACAGCAGCTCTCAAAAGCTGACCGCTATATTCGTTTAGTTTTTTTTCAAATCTTTCCATCAGTGTAAATGCATCTGCAGTAGAACCAGCAAAACCACATATAACACTATCGTTGTATATCTTACGCACTTTTTTTGCATTGTGTTTTAAAACAGTATGACCAAAAGTTACCTGCCCATCTCCTCCCACAGCTATCTTACCATCTTTTTTAACGGCAAGTATTGTTGTTCCTTTAAACATTAGCACCTCCTCTTTGACTTTGCTTATAATATGCAAAAAGGAAAAAGTTTCAAACGGTATTTTTGGCATGTGGGTTGCTTTAAATATGACAGGAGGTTTTTATGAGGAAGATTTTTCCTTTCATAATTATTTTGGTATTTTTAGGTTGCTCTTATAAGTCAACAACTATTGAAAGTTTGAGTAAAAATGTTAGAAAACCTATGTCAAATGGGTATTTGTATTTAGCAGCTTTAATAGAGGCAAAAACAAATTTTTCTTCACTCTTATATGATAAAACAAAAGTAAAAATTGTTTATTCTGCAGAACATTCACTCAATAAAATATATAATAATAAAAAAGTTTATATTATGCCCTTTAAAAAGCTTGTTGGTCAAAAGGTGGTTTATGATGAAACGTTAAAATCAGTAATAAAGAATTATATAATATTTAACAGGTTTGCGTTAGTTACTGAAGATATTAATGAGGCTGATTATGTAGTTTTTGCAAATCTAAAAAGTTCATTGGATAAAAGTTTTGGTGAAAATTTTTCTCAAATAACAATTTCTGTGTATGATAAAAATGAAAACATTGTTTTTTATAGTGTTGTTAAGGGTATTTCTGTTTCAGATGATAATTTTTGGTATTACCCAACAAAATCAGCAAAACCAACTTCATATATATCATTAAAAACTATGGAATATTTGTTAAAAAAACAGTTTCCGAAAGCCTTTGAAAGGGGGGCATAATGTTAAACGGTCTTTATACGGCAACAAGTGGTATGTTAGCACAAAACAGAAAACTTGAAATTATCAGTAATAACTTAGCAAACATAAACACAACATCTTACAAAAGGGAAGATGCTATATTTCGAGATTATCTGTATCATGATAAAAGAACTCCTCAAGATATTATAAAAGCTAGTGAATATAACAAAACTATTAATAATACTGTTTCTTTAGATTCAATTTACACCGATTTTTCACCAGGGAATTTAAGGCAAACAGGGAATAGATTCGATTTAGCTCTTGAAAACAAAAATACTTTCTTTGCTGTGGAAACCCCCTTTGGAATAAGATTTACTCGTGATGGTCATTTTACACTTGATAAAGATAGAAGGCTTGTAAATCAGGATGGGTTTCCAGTTTTGTCAAGAAATTTTGAAAATAACGAAGGTATTATTTTACCTGACGGCGAAGTTACTATTACCGAAAATGGTGAGATTATGGTTGATGGGGTTATTTTGGATCAGCTTTTTATTGCAGAAGTGGATGATCCATCAAAAATGCAAAAAATGGGTAGAAATCTTTATGCTGCTATTGGTTTTATGCCGGATGAATCTACAAATCCTGGTGTGAGGCAGGGTTATTTGGAGGGAAGCAATGTTAATCCAGTAAAAGAAATGGTTTCTATGATTGAGTCTATGAGAGGGTTTGAAACATATCAAAAAGTGATTCAGACAATTGATGAAATAAATAGCAAATCTTCTAATGATATTGGAAGATTAGCATAGAAAAGTGACTAGGAGGTAAAAAATGTTAAGAACTTTATGGACAGCAGCAAGCGGAATGACTACACAACAGATAAATATTGATAATATTTCTAATAATTTAGCTAATGTAAATACTGCAGGTTTTAAGAAGTCAAGAGTAAATTTTGAAGATTTGCTTTATCAAGAATTAAAACCTGCTGGTGGTGTTACTGCTGCAGGTATAAATCACCCTACAGGTATTCAAATAGGTTTAGGATCAAAAGTTGTTTCAACAGAGAAAATCTTTTCTCAAGGTAACTTCCAACAAACTGGTAACCCTCTAGACATTGCAATTGAAGGGGATGGGTTTTTCCAAGTAACTTTACCTGATGGAACTATTGGGTATACGAGAAATGGTTCTTTTAAGGTTGATGCAGATGGTAATCTGGTAACTGCTGAAGGGTATCTTTTGGAGCCAAACATTGCGATTCCTGACAATGCTCTTGAAATAATTGTTGGTGAGGATGGTACTCTTTCAGTTACCCTACCTGGAGAAGCTGAGCCAACAGAACTTGGTCAAATTGAGCTTGCAAAATTTATAAATCCTTCAGGGCTTAGATCAATTGGGAAAAATATTTATTTGCAAACAGCAGCAAGTGGAGAGCCCACAACTGGTATCCCTGGTGAGGATGGATTTGGTACATTGGCTCAAGGTATTTTAGAAATGAGTAATGTTAATGTTGTCGAAGAGATGGTAAATCTCATAACTGGGCAGAGAGCTTATGAGATAAATTCAAAAGCTATACAAACTGGTGATGAAATGTTGCAAATTGTAAATAATCTAAAAAGGTAAGCTGAGATGAAAAAAAGTGGTTTAATACTACTTTTTATTTTATTAATTGCTGCAGTAAGCTTTGCTACAGAAATAAAAATAGATAAAGACTGTTTATATGACAATGATCTGTTTTATGATGGTGTAGGTGATAAAATATTGTGTGGTATTAAACCTGGTGAAAGTAAAACAATACATACCAGTTTAGTTAGAAAGTTTTTATCAAAAGGCTATAAACAACCAAAATTTAATACAAAGGATTTACTTGTTGTAAAAAGGGATGGGCAAAAGATAGATGAACTTTTTATTAAGAATAAAATTTTTGAGCTTTATAGACAAAAATTTCCCGATGTTGATATCGAAATTGCAAAGATAACAATTCCAAATAATATCTATTTTAGCAAAGACAGAGGTTTAATTTTTAAATTTATGAATGATGATTATTTCGGTTCAGTTTATTTTTTGCTTTCCACATATTATCATGAATATAGAATTTATGCATATATAAGAGGGTATAAAGAAGTTTATGTGACAAAAAGTAGGGTTAGTAAAAATGAAATGTTGACTGATAAAGTTGAAAAAAAGAGAGTTGAAATAACCAAAATTCGTGGATTTCCGTGTGAAAAAATAGACAATGTTGTTGCAAAAAAAACTATCCCTAAAAATAGGGTTGTAACAAATGCGTATGTAATACAGAAACCAGATGCTTTTAAAGGGGATTATGTTACCGTATTTTATAAAGGGGAGAATGTTTTTATCAAAGCAAAAGGGATATTGCAGGAAAATGCATACAGGAATAAATATGTAAAAATCGCTAACCCTTCTTCAAAAAAGATATTTTTTGCTAAATATTTGGGTGGCAGAAAAGCTATAATTATAGATAACTGATAACATTTAAGAAATTAGAAAGTAATAAAAAAATTGTATTTTTATTGTGTAACATTTTCAAACAAGGAAAAAAATTCATTCTAATTTTGGCAAATTTCTTGCTTTATAATTTTTAAAATGAATAGAGAGGGGTTTTATGATGAAAAAGAACTTTACGATATCTCTCATCATACTAAGTTTTATGTTTTATGGATGCGCTAAAAAAGTGGTTACAGAGGTTCCCTCTACTGATTATAAAAAAGAGATAGAAGAATATAGAAAATACCAAGCTCAAAAAAAACCATCCCCATCATTATGGACAGATATGGGTAATTATGGAACATTTTTCTTAGATTACAAAGGGAGAAAAGTTGGTGATATAGTAATTGTAAAGATTGTAGAATCTTCTTCTGCTACAAACTCTAATACCACCAAAACATCAAAATCTACTTCTTATAAAACAGGGATTACAAATTTACTTGGTTTACCAACTAATTTGGGGATGAAAAACTTTTTAAACTCTGGAAATCAGTTTGACCCAAATATTGATGCATCAACGAGCAATTCTTTTAACGGAAAAGGGCAAAAACAAAAGTCTGATCAAGTTACAGCTACTATTGCAGCAAGGGTCATCGATGTTTTACCTTCTGGAAATCTTGTGATTGAAGGGCATCGAGAAATCATCGTTGATCAGGAAAAACAGATTATTTCTGTAAAAGGTGTTATTAGGCAAAAAGATATTGATGCGACTAATACTGTTCTTTCAACAGCTATTGCTGATGCACAAATAACTTATACTGGCAAAGGTATGTTAAGCGATGTGAATAAAAAAGGTTGGTTGGCAAATGTAATTGATTGGGTATGGCCATTTTAGGAGGTTGTAAGATGAGAAAATTGTTGAGTTTTTTGATAGTTATAATTTTTGCTTATAACTCATATGCTTATGTGAAAATTAAGGATATAGCTCAAGTAAATGGGATACGTGACAACCAACTGATAGGCTATGGTTTAGTGGTGGGATTAAATGGTACTGGTGATAAATCTGGTACCGAATTTACTATCCAATCTCTCGTCAATATGCTTGATAGGATGGGGATTACTGTAGATAAAGATAAGGTTAAGGTTAAGAATGTTGCAGCAGTTATGGTTACAGCAAAACTCCCCCCTTTTGCAAAAGCAGGTACAAGAGTAGATGTAACGGTATCATCAATTGGTGATGCAAAGAGTTTGGAAGGTGGGACATTGTTAATGACCCCTCTTTCAGGTCCAGATGGTAAAATTTATGCAGTAGCACAAGGGCCTTTATCTGTTGGCGGGATGAATGTCTCCTCAGGTGGTGGTGGAACAGTAAAAAACCACCCTACAGTAGGTAGAATACCTAATGGCGCATTGGTTGAAAGAGAGATCCCGTATACTCTTGACAATAATTATATAACACTAGCATTTGAAAGGGATAGTATTTCTGATCTTATTAAAGCAAAAAATGCAATTAATAAATATTTTAGACAGGAGATAGCTTTTGCTGATTCTCCTAAAACTATAAAGGTAACAATACCTGATTCTTATAAAAATAATTTTTACGACTTTTTAGATAAAGTGTTGCATATAGAAATTGATCCAGAACCTTCCTCAAAAGTTGTTGTTGATGAAAGAACTGGGACTATTGTTATGGGTTCTGATGTGAGAATAAGCACTGTCGCTGTTTCTCATGGTAATCTTACAATTAAAATAACAAACACTGTCGAGATAAGTCAGCCTAATTCATTTTCACAAGGGACTACTGCAGTAACTGCAAATCAAAATACAGAAGTAAAAGAGGAAGATGCAAAACTTATGGTTATTCCAGAAGGTGTAAGGATTAGCGATTTAGTAAAAGCATTAAATTCGCTTGGTGTATCCCCTAGAGATTTAATAGCAATTTTACAGGCAATAAAGGCAGCTGGTGCATTGCAAGGTGAGTTGGAGGTTATCTAATGAATGTGAGTAAAGTTGATAGTATCGCTCAGAAAAATATGCAGCTGGAAAAACTTAAAAAAGCATGCGCAGATTTTGAAGCTCTTTTATATCATGAAATGTTTAAAAGCAGTAAAACGAATTTTGGTGATGGTTTATTAAAGAAAACCTTAGCCGATGATGTGTATAAAGATATGTTTTATATGGAAGTTTCAAAAATAGCAGCAGAAAGAAGCGAAAATGGAGTTAAAGATTTACTCTATAATTTTTTATCTAAAAGCATAGTGGGAAATGATTACTCGAAATATGGGAAAAAATTATCTGAAAATACATTTAATTATAAAGATATTTTGGCATAGGAGTTGCTTTAAAATAATTAGTTGCAGTTAGAAGAGGTTGTTTATATTTGTATTTTTTGCTAAAGTTTAAGTTGTAAGTGCCGATATTCTCTTTAGGTATAGTTGGAGGCTATTATGAGGATTGAAGATAAGGTAAAGTTAGGTTATGAAAACCTTGTTAAAGTTGACAACAAAAAGGATGTCAAAAAAGATGCTAAAAGTGCTGATGTAAAGACAGAAAAGCATGATAGAGTAGAAATATCAGATGATAGAAAAAAAGTAGAAAACTTAAAGCAAAAAGTTAAAGAAGCCTCTGATATCAGACAAGAGAAAATTGATCAAATAAAGAAAAAGATAGAATCTGGCACTTACGACGTTAGCGGCAAAAAAGTTGCAGAAAAAATAGTAAACCTTGCGATAGACAATCTCTTCTAACTGTAACTCATAACAGACAACAATTTGGAGGATATGATGGAAACAATCCAGGACCTTATTTCTGTGCTCAAAGATCAGAAAAAATTATATGAAGAACTCTATCAAGTACTTATGGATGAAAAAGAAGGGATTATTAATTGGGATATAGACAAAATGATGGAGTTACCAAAGGTAAAAGACACCTTTTTTTATAAAGAAAAGATGCTTGAAGAGTCCAGAAAAAAGATTGAATATAAACTAGCAGAGCAATTTGGAAAAGAAATTAATAACTTAGATGATATTTTAAAAAATCTTGAAGATTCCAAATTAAGAGAAGAGCTTATAAGTTTGAGAGATGAGCTGTTAAGTTTGATTGATAAAATTTATTTGGAAAATAATAAAATCAAGATGCTTTACAATACAAATCTAAAATTGATTTCGGATTTCTTTTCTCAAGTTGGTATTACTGAAGAAAAGTCTGGTTACAATATTAAAGGTACACCTGTTTTTAAGAAAGCTGCTGGTAGAGGTTATTAGGAGGGCTTATGCCTAATATATTTGGTATTTTTCAGACCGGTGTTTCTGGATTGATGGTTTCTCAAGCTGGTATCGATGTTACTGGACATAACATTGCGAATGTAAATACTGAAGGCTACTCTAGACAGAGATTGAGCATAGAAACAGAAATCCCTCTGTTGATTCATCCTGGCCCTTTTGGTAGAGGGGCTAAGGTATCGTCAGTGTTAAGAACTTATGATGATGTATTGGCCAAAAATTTAAGAGATTCTACATCTAACTTAAGATATTATGAGTCTTTGCAGCAGTCTTTAGAAAGTGTAGAAACATATTTCAATGAGCTTGAGGCTGGATCCGGTTTAGGTGATGCATTAAAGGAGTATTTTAATGCTTGGAGTGACCTATCAAATACTGCTCCTGATAAGTCTGATGAAGCAACTGTTAAAAGGGTTACATTAATAGAGAAAAGTGAAACTTTGATACAAAAAATACATGATGGATACCAATCAATAGAGGAGGTTAGAAATAGATCTGATGAAAATATAAAAGAGTATGTTAAGGAGATAAATGATTTGGCAGAGAATATAGCATATTACAACTTTCAGATTGCTAAAACAGAAACTGGCGGTGATCATGCGAATGATATGAGAGATAAAAGGGAACTGTTATTAAACAAAATGTCTGAGCTAGTTAATATAAAAACATTTGAAAGAGAAGATGGGCAGATGAGCGTATTTATTGGAGGGATTGCTATAGTTGATGGTTCCACAGCCAATAGCCTTTATGCTGTAGAAAACGACGAGAATGATGGGCATTATGATATTTATTGGGGAGCACATCTTATAGATAAAGCGCAAGTAAACATAACTGATAAAATTAGCTCAGGAAGGATGTATGCCGAATTAAAAGCAAGAGATGATGTTTTAAAAGGGTATCAAAATACGTTGGATGAGTTTGCCAAGAATTTAATTTTAAAAACAAACCAGATACACTCTTTAGGACAGGGGCTAAAAAGATTTAGCCAAATTACTTCCACAAACGGTGTTGAAAACCCAAGCTATAAATTTTCTGAAGATCCTGGGAAATTGCAATACGATATTAATAAAGGGGTTTTTAGGATAACAGTTTATAATTCTGATGGCTTAAAAACGGATGATTTTGATATCGAAGTTGATCCAAGTAAAGATAGCTTAAACTCTATTATCGAAAAAATTTCTCAAGCGGATGGTAATGCAGGTGGTGGAATTATACAGGCATATTTATCTGAAGGTGGAAAGTTAAAAATACAGGTAAAAGATGGATATACTTTCAGCTTTAGCGAGGATAACTCAAATATATTAGCAGCTCTTGGTATGTATGGCTATTTCAAAGGGACTGATGCAAAAACTATAGAGCTTAACGATATTGTTAAAAATGATAACTCATTTATTGCAACTAGCAAAACTGGTGAGCCGGGGGACAATCAGATTGCATTAGCAATTTCAAATCTAAAATTTAATGAAGTTTTTGATGAAAAAGGTGTTACATTTGATCAGTTTTATACAACTTTTGTATCACAGATTGCCAGTGATAAAAAGCAGGTGGATACTTTTGTTGATGCTAAAAAAGAGGCTGTTAATCAATTAACATTAAAACTTGATGAGGTAAAAGGGGTTTCTCTTGATGAAGAATTTACAAATCTTATAAAATTTCAAAAGGCTTATGAAGCTAATGCAAGGTTTATCACAGCTGTTGATGAAATGCTTGATAGATTAATTAATGGTACTGGAACAGTGGGCAGATAGGAGTGACATATGAGAGTCACATTTAACACTTTATATATTAAAAACCAAAATAATATCAGAAAAAGTTTGGAACGTATGACTCTTGCCAATGACAAAGTTAATAAAGGTAGAAATCTTTTAGCTCCTGAATCAGACCCTGTTTATTACGCTAGCGCTATAAATATTCAAAGAATGATTGATGAAATGGATCAATTTAAAAGAAATGCTGATAATGCTTTGACCTGGATAACGAATGAAGATAACGAGTTACAAAATGCATCATCACTTATCAGTAAAGCAAAAAACGAGTATGCTCTTGCAGGTTTAAATGATTCTCAAAACGAGACAAGCAGAAAGGCATTGGCAGGGGATGTAAAAAATATTCTTGATTCGATGGTTAGTATTGGTAATGCTAATTATTTTGGAAGATACATTTTCGCAGGGTATAAAACAGATACTAAACCTTTTAGTTATGATGATAAAGAGATTAAAGGTGTTAGTGTTGATAGTGGTAGCCAAGGTGTTGAGATAATAAAGAAAAGGACTTTTGCAGACTTAAAGGAGTTAGATGAAGGGAATTATACTGTCGATATTCAAAAAGTTAATGGAAGTGCAGATTTGATAAAAGTAATTTTGTACGATTCATCTGGCAATAAAGTTTTTATAGATTCAAATAGCAGTGACGAATCAGCTAAAAATGGGAATATCACCACTACAGAAATGACGGTAAAATATGAACCTGGTAAAGTTATTAACCTTGGGGTTGGTTTTGGGATAAAATTATCAGAAGAAGATTTTAGTAAATTTCAAGGTGCAAAAATTTCCTTCAATTATAAACCTGGTGATGATATTAGGTATCATGGTGATGAGGAGAAGATAAATGCTAAAATCGGTTATTCCCAAGATGTTACACTAAATCTAACAGGCAAAGATGTATTTTTAGCAACTAATAGGGTTCTAAAAGGGACAGGGTTTAATACAATAAACGGTTTACCTATTACCGAAACAGCCAAGTTTTTAGATATAGACAATATTAATATTTCAGAAGCTGATTATATAGAAGTAAGTGGTACTGATCATCTTGGTATGCCAGTAGGTGTTGCTAAACTGTGGTCATCAAGCAGTGTTGATCTTGATATGACCACAGCTACAGAAGAAGAAAGGTCAATTATAGTTGGGTATGGTGGTTATAGTGAGAAGATAATTCTTGATCAAAAAGCCTACCAGGATATCGAAAGTGTAGTCGATACTATTAATAATAAGCTGTCAGAAGATTTGAAAAATTATGTTAAAGCTTATGCTGATGGTGACAAAATCTTATTGGCTACTACCGAAGCTGGTGCTTATGTGAGGTTAACCGTAGAGGGTAGTCAAAACAATAAACTCGGTTTTGAAGATCCAAATAATAATGGTTTTGTAGCTTTTGGAAAATCGAGAAGATTCTTTGTCGGCTACGATGATTTTAAAGATTTTGACAGTACAAATTATCAGTCTCCTATGGTTAATGTTTTGGACAATGTATCGGGTAATAATTTAAAGTTATTAATAAATGGTGTTGAAACAGTTTTTAGTACAGGTAGTGATATTGATACGACTAAACTAAATATTGAAAATGCATTAAAAATCAAAGGATTACTTAAAAATATAAAAGTTAATGTGAATGTTGGGAGTAATAGTGGTTACAAAATTACTCTTGAATATTTAAATGTAGATAAAGGTAATGATGTTTATTTTGATACTGCTATATATGATAGTTCAGATGCTTTAATAGGTCATGCTTTTACAACTCCAAGAGGTGATACTTATCCATCATACGAAGGAAGCAAGAGTGTTGGTGATTTCCTCAAATTTATAGAAGATTTATATGATAACACTGTAGACGCATATATAGATAATGGACAACTTGTAGTAAAAGATTTAAGAGACGGTAAGAGTAGGCTGACATTAAAATTAAACGAAAGTAATACTGGGATTGGATATCCAGAGGTAAATAAAAATGTAGTTTTTACAGGTAAATACACAGGGGGAGTGGATACCTCTTGGCATTTTGAATATGACTCTTCAAATGATATTTTAAAAGTGACATCTGGTGGATCAACGATTAAAGAAATTAATAATTTTAAGGCAAATTATTCTGATAAAGAAGTTGATTTAGGTTATGGTGTAAAAATTCTAATAAATTCAAATAGTTTAACTTCAGATAACGTGTTTGATCTTGATTTAAAAGCCAACAGCAATCTGAATTTTGGTGATATGAATATTATTCAAGATGGGAAAAACGTTAATGTTTTTAAGACACTTAAAAACTTATATGATGCTTTGAATCTAAATATTGCTCAAGGTGGTATAGGTGCTCCTTCTGCATGGAGAGATGAAAACTTTAAATCCACAGCAAATCCATTTTTAGATGGGGAATTTCGAGGCAACTACAACGACAAATGGGTTTATCAGGTAGAATCTCTTGATAATAAAAATGAATTGTACTTACAAAATGAATTAACTTATTCTGTAAATGCGCCAACCGATTTTTCTAATCCAATTAATTTCAAATTAAATTTAAAAACTGACAGTGGGTTGAAATCTAAAACTTTTAATATAAATTCTTCAAATATTGATTCTTTTATTAATACGCTAAACCAAGACGACTTTTTAATCCAATATGGGATAAAAGCTACTTATTATGAGCAAAATAATAAAATTGTTTTTCACTCAGGAAAAGGCACTCAAGAAATAAGCGTGACTACTAATGATAATAATACAGCTGACCAATTTTTTGGAGATACAAATTACATTAATACTGTTTTTGGTCAAAAAGACGCAACTATTGATTTGTCAGATTATCCTAATGAAAATGTAATATTGAGAATATATGATAATAATGGATCTGAACATAATATCTCAATTAAGGCTAAAAAATATAGTAGTATTGGTGAACTAAAAAGTGCTATTCAGTCTGAATTGGATGCAAACAGTATTTCTGTAACAGTTGGAAATGTGGGTAACAGATTGGTTTTGACAGGTAGTGGTTCATTTTCTAATTTGCATGTCTCTGGTGATTACGAAGGCATTTTAGGATTTTACAAAGCTGGTGATGAGGTAAAAATAAAGGTTAGTAGTGAGCCAACCGGTGAGTTGATAAATGAAATTACTTTAGATACAGCTGGTGAGGCTTATGATGTTGCTGACGGTGTTAAGTTAGGGTTTGATAAAGGTAACTTATATGCAACAGATTCTTTTACTGCTACAGTTGGATCTGGCATTGATTATGAACTTCCTATATTGGATAGAGCTGAAACACAAATAGGTGAAGCATTAACAATTGTTGGGACACGCCAAAATAGAGTTGATAGCGTAATAAATTTTCACACAACATTTACAACAAGCAATGAGGAAATAAAAGCTAAGTATCTTGGCTCCAGAGAAGTTGATATGACAGATGCCATTACACAATTGCAACTTGCACAACAGGCATATCAGGCAGCACTTGCTGCAACATCAAGATTATTACAGATTTCAATTTTAGATTTTTTAAGATAAAATAGGAGGACATTATGAGTAAAAAAGCATTAATGGAAAAAGAGATGGAAGAATTTATCTTGAATTCAAAAAAAGTTGGCCAAATTAAATATAAAGAAAGTGATTTAATCACTCTTGCTTCACCTTTGCTAGGTTTCCCAGATTTGCATGATTTCCTCTTGTTAGAAGATGACGAATATTTCCCTTTCTTATGGTTTCATTCTGTAGAAGATCCTAATGTAGCTTTTGTAGTTTTGCCAGTTAAGACTTATTTTAATGATTATAATCCTAGGATACCTAAAAGAGAATTAAAAGTACTTCAGGCCAAAGATATATCTGATTTAACATTTTTTGGTATTGTAGTTGTTCCAGAAAATCCAAAAGAGGCAACCATTAATTTAAAGGCGCCACTTATTATAAATCTTTCAAAAAAGATTGCAAAACAATTAATTTTGGATGATGATAGGTATGA
>NC_013939.1:300000-580000 GCF_000010985.1 Deferribacter desulfuricans SSM1 | reverse complement strand
TCGCAATAGCTCCTGCACAAACCCTACCTATAGTTTCTCTTGATGACGATCTACCACCACCTCTATAATCCCTTATCCCATACTTTTTGTAATAGGTAAAATCTGCATGACCAGGTCTAAATTTGTCCTTTATATAAGAATAATCTTTTGACCTAAAATCGCTATTATAAACCAACATACAAATAGGTGTGCCAGTAGTTTTCCCTTCAAAAACACCACTTAAAATTTCTACTTCATCTTTTTCTGCTCTAGGAGTGGTAATTTCACTCTGCCCAGGCCTTCTTCGATCCAATTCTCTTTGGATATCCTCTTTTGATATTTCAATATTTGGAGGGCATCCATCAACCACTACACCAACAGCTTTACCATGGCTTTCGCCAAAAGTTGTGATTTTAAAAATTCTACCAAAACTATTTCCTGCCATTTAAAACTCCGTAACCTCACCACCATTAATTCTTCTATGCTGTTTACTATTTATGTCGAGCACTATTGTCGGTTCTATCAATCCCCTATCATCATATCCATACCCTTCCCAGAAGCCAACAATATATTCATCAATAAATGAGATATTTTTAATCCATTTACAACTCTTATACCCCCATAAATTGGGTATGACCATCCTTACAGGGCCGCCATAATCAAACTCAATCTCATCATCATCAACATGAATGGCTAATAAAATCCTTGGATTAGTCAAATCCTCTGCAAAAACAGTAGTGTTATATCCGCCATAACTTTCGAAATAAACAAATTTAAAATCATGAACACCAAGATATTTAATAAAATCACTCCAAAGTACTCCTCCCCAGTTTGCTCTTACAGACCATCTACTTACTGATGTAAGTCTACAATTAATATATTTTTTCTCAAAAATATTATACAAATCTAAATAGTTAAAAGTTAACCTGTTATCTTTGAACGTTACATCAAAAGTATAATTTTCCTTTTCAGGAACCGACTTTAAACGCTCTGCATTAAAAATTGGCGTTCCAATATCTTTTAAAAAGCTCATAACTTACTCATACTTAATAACATGTGCTAATTCTAAAGTAATTAAACCATGGCCAACCATTTTTTCAATTTCAGGTAATATCTCATCAATCTTTTCAGGCGTATCCACAACCTCTACAATTATAGGCAAATCATTTGAAAGTGCCAGAGTCCTTGAAGAGTGAATAATTGAACTTCTACCATATCCATAAATCCCTCTAATGACAGTTGCTCCAGAGATCCCCTTTTCTCTACATAAACCTACAATCTCTTTGTATAGAGGTTTCCCTTCGTATTTATCATCCTCTCCTATAAAAATCCTCATTAATTTTTGTGTGCCTTCCAGTTTCTTAGTCATAACTCACCTCAGAACAATCTTGATACATATATACCAAAAAATGCAGCAAATAGCGATAAAAATAAATTTAAAAACATATTTAATAACCCGAGGATGAAAGCCCCATCTTCAAACAAGTGTATTGTCTCTACAGAAAAGGTGGAAAACGTTGTAAAAGCACCTAATAACCCAACCCCTATAAAAAATCTAACATTATCACCTAAAACAAGCTTTTCAACTGACAAAGTGTGAACAAAACCTAAAATAAAAGAACCAGTTACATTAACAAACAAAGTCCCAAAAGGGATCATATTTCCCAAAACTATTGTAAAAAACTTTGAAAACAGATATCTAAGAATGGCTCCTACAAACCCACCTACACCTATTAGAAGAATTTTCATTTGATTCCTCCTAAAAATTGGACTATATAAAATCTATGACAACTAATCAACTTGTTTTTATAATAACAATTGTAGCCTTTATCTTAAATTTACCTTTTGGAATTTTAAGAAAAAATTATAAAAAGTTTAGTGTAGGATGGTTTGTATGTATCCATGCACCAATCCCAATCGTTGCAATATTAAGAATCTCAACGCACACTAATTGGAGATATATTCCCATCTTTCTAATATCTTCTATTTTAGGACAAATAATAGGTGCAAGGTTACCAATAAATTTTAAATCAAAAAACACCAATATTACTTAATAAAATTTTTTAGTATATCTATTAATAAGCTGCCTATAATTATAAAGGCAAATATGTTTCTAAGATAAATAAGAACTCTTTTAGCCTTTTCACTACTTTTGTATCTATTAATAAAATAAATCATAGTAACAAGGATAAAAAATGAACCTGATGTTATACCAAAAGAGAATAAAAACTGATATTTGATTTTCGATAATTCATGGAATTTCCCTATCATAAAAACTGTAAAATTTATTAAAAATATTGGCAAACTAGGGTTAAATAAATAGTTTGATAAAATAAATAAAAAGTCAAAAAATTTCTTATTACGCTCTTTTATAATAAATTTAAATTTTTTATTGAAAAATAGTACAAATACTAGCAGCAAGATCGCAAATATTTGTAAAGGAACTCTAAGTTTAGGATTTATTGCAAAAGGTGAAATACCATAAAAAACAATAGCTACATATAATCCATCTAAAAAAGAAGTGAAAAAAGCTAAGAGTATACTATAACCTAACCCCTTATGGATTGCTCTGTCATAAATATAAAGACCTACAACACCAATTGGGAAATAAAAAATTAAACCAGATAATATTCCAAGTAGATAAAACTTCATTTTGTAAATGATAAAATATATTTTCTGATGGCTTTATAGGCTAATTCTCTATGTTTATAAATAGTATTAATAATTTGATAAGCTTCTAACAAATAATCTTTTATCGCATTTATAAAAGAGGTTTTTTGTAATTTAATTGGATGTTTGAGTTTATAAAGAATTACGTATTTTATAATTTTACCAGTTGCGCGATAATAAAGATTCATTAATGTCTCAACACCAAATCTTGATTCTCTCATTTCATCTAAAATTGGTAAAACATCTCTTCTAAATACCGCTCTTTCCCCAGCTAACGGTTTAAAAGGGTTGAACATTGCATCAAACCTATTTTCAGCAGGATGACCAATGACCATATCAGCTTCATTATTTAAAATGGGCTTAACTAGCTGTTTAATATATTTATATGAAAAATTGCACAAATCTGCATCTACAAATACTATAATTTCATTACTGGCTTTTGAAACCCCTTCTGCCATGCAATAGCCTTTTCCCATATTCTGAGGTAAATCTATAAATAAAAGCTTTTCATCATTTATAAATTGTCTAATTAACTCTGAAGTCTTATCTTGAGAGCCATCATTAACAACAATCAACTCACCAACAATTTCACAATTTAAAATCGCTTTAATAACAGAGGATATAGTTCTCTCCTCATTATAAGCACAAACAATAGCTGTAACTTTTTTAATCATATGCTCTTCTCCAAAACAAATAAACTATGATGATATGATTAATTTCTTAAATAAAAATTCATATACTATTTATTTTTTGTTATTTTTCTTGCTTTAACAATAAAAGCACTATGATTATAAATCCACATTTCAGGTCTCACTGATAAGCCATCCACTTTCCAAGGTCTTTTCATTACCTCAAAAGTCTCGATCAAATCAAACATTGAAGAGTTTTTAAGCTCATCAACAAAATTCTTAACCTGCAAAATTGTAGGAAGATAAGCTACAATTATCCCTCCTGAAACTAACCCATTATCACAATGCTTAATTACATGCCAAGGCTCTGGTAAATCAAGGATTATTCTATCATAAACACCGTCAAAACCATCATATACATTGCCATGAATAATTCTATGATTAGCAGTATATTGCAAAAATTCTCTTATTGTCTCTTTTGCCATATCGATAAAATCTTCTCTTACTTCATAAGTACACAGCTCACCTTTATCTGCAAGCGCTCTCAAAATAGCAATAGATAAAGCTCCCTGTCCTATTCCAGCTTCTAAAACCTTTAGACCAGGATATACATCAGCCCACATCAAAATCATTGCACTATCTTTTGGGTAAACTATTTGTGCTTTTCTTTTAAGATGCATAACATAATCGATATAAGTAGGGGAAAAAACCTTGTACTTAAAACCTTTGTTAGTTTCAACTATTGAGCCATCAGTTATATCTACAATACTACTATGGTCAATAAAACCGTATTGAGACGAATATCTCCCACCTACCTTTAACTTTATCATTTTGGATCTATCTTTTTCATCAATTAAAATAACAAAATCACCATATTCAAACTTATTATTTTTCATCCCTCACCAATCTACAAAAAGAGCATACTTCATGGAAAGATTCCATACCGCATATTTTACAATTTTTTAGCTCAATATCACCCTTTTCGTTATTCTTATTTTTCAATCTTTTCATAAGTTTTTTAACATATTGTAAATAAAAGAACTGCTTCGTCCCCACAATTTTCTCTTCTATAAGATTTAACGCATCTTTATAAACCAAGCTTGTGGCACCCACACTTAAAGGGCATTCGTCCAATATATAATCAACTTTATTTAAAAAAGCAAAAGAAGCGATTTCTTGCTCTGTCAATCTAATAAGAGGCTTAACCTTCTTCTTCAACATTTTACCTTCAGCTGGTAAAACAGGTAGCTGCTTTTCCAAATATTCATCATTCCAGTGTAAAATATTACCCAACAACCTTGATGCCTCATCATCTAAATTATGCCCTGTTGCTACCACATCAAAATTATAATCATATGCAATTTTGTTAAAATAGTACCTTTTTACAGTCCCACAAACTGAACATTCTGGTCGTCTGCTTTTTTTAGAAAGCTCTGGGATTGGATAACCCAACTCATTTAAATCAACTATAGTATATTTTAAATTATTTTTCTCTGCAAAATTTATAACTTTAGTTTTTGATTTTTCGGAATATTCATCTATGCCAAGATTTATATACATCCCTGTTACATTATACCCAAGCTTACTTAAAACTAACCATAAAACAAGACTATCTTTACCTCCTGAAACACAAACAAGAATTTTATCTTTTCTACTAAACATTCTGAATTCTTTTATCGCCTTTTCAACCTGTCTAATAAAAAATTCATTAAAATGTTCTTTACAAAGTTTTATATTGTGTCTTTTTAATTTAATTACAGCTTTGCCCTTACATATTTTACATTTCATTTAACCACCACTCACAACAGAAATAATCTTTATTTTATCTCCATCATTTAATATGTCGTCTTCGGTAAGAAGTTCATCATTTCTCACAACAATCACACTATTTTCTTTTAAATTTAGCTCTTTGAAAAGTTGCTTAACTTTTTTTACCTGCACCTCTGTTGTTTCCCCATTACTAAACTCAACAGTTATCATTTTCACCCTCTACTGCTTAAAATATTCATTTCGATTGTCGCTTATAGAGTATAAGATTGAGAATGTCAATTTTTATCAATTGAAGATATAGCCTTTATAAAATCATTGTAAAACTGCTTATCAGAGTAAACTCTCACACTTTTATTATGATTCAAAATCTTCTCTACCAATTTTTCAACATTATTAGCTGGATATATATTCTCTTTTGGAATAATTTCTGGTAATACTCCCACATCAGATGAAACAACTGGAACACCCACTGCCATTAATTCAAAAGCTACTCTACAAATAGCTTCTGACCCGAGTGAAGCCACAACTCCTAAATCAAGTGCAGACATACAATCAACAATATCCTCTCTAAAGCCAGAAATCCGAGAAATATCCTCTATATTATAATTTCTAATCATATTCTTTATATCATCAGTTTTAATGTTTGTATCAAAACCTATCAAAAATAACCTTATGTTTTTTATCCCTTTCTCAAGATATATAATAGATATTGCTTTTATTAAATTCTCGTGCCCTTTTACATAATCAAATCTTCCAACAATTCCAACTACATAATCATTATCACTAAAACCAAATTCCTCTCTTACCCTTTTCCTCCCTTCCTCAGAATAACGAAATTTCAAAGTATCTACTCCTCCATAAATTGTCTTTACTTTATTTTCTGTCAGCTTCATTTCTTTAATATAAACACTTTTTAAGAAATCTCCCGAGGTAACAACCAAATCTGTGCATTTATCATGCAAAAACTTATTTATAAAATCTGTTTTAGGTTTTCTTCTATCACCTCTTACCCTAATTAAACGATAACCATTTGAAAGAAGCCTTTTTAAAGCACAGTACCAAAAAAATTCACCTCTATGGCAAACAACCCAGTCAGGCTTGAATTCTTTTATAAAACTATTAAATTTACCAATATTTTTTATTATCTGCATAGGATTATTTGAATTAAACGGTAACTCAAATATTTTTAAACCATATTCTTTAGCTTTTAAAAGTGGGGGTGAGCCTGGTAAACCCGCAACTATAACATCATGATTGTTCTCTACAAGAACTCTTGACAAATTAACGGCATACCAGGCTGTAGCATTATACCATCTAACATTTATTAGCTGTAAAAACTTCATCAAAAAATTTTAATCTGCCTGCTTTCTTAAATAAGTTGGTATTTCCAACTCCTCTTCATCAAAATCACCAATACTTCTTAAACTTTTATCCATGCTTTTTATAGTTTTAACTCTTTTCATAATATTAGTAACTTCTTGACTACCCTTTTTGATATATTCATCAATATTAACGGTTTTTTCCTCGCGAACTTTTCCAAGCCCAGTAGCTACAACTGTAACTCTACATTTCCCTTCTAGCTCAGGATCTATTACAACCCCTTTAAAGATATTGGACGTTTCACCAGCAGTTTCATAGACAAGTTGAGCAATATTTTGCACTTCAAACATTGTAATATCAGCACCACCAGTAATATTGATTAATATACCCTCAGCTCCTTTAATATTTGCATCAGCAAGTAAAGGACTGTTTAAAGCTCTTCTAGCTGCTTCAACATCCCTATTTTCACCACTTGCTTCACCAATACCCATTAAAGCCATCCCTTTTGAACTCATAATAGATTTTACATCAGCAAAATCTACATTTATATAGCCACTACTATTTATAGTATCTGAAATCCCTTGAACCCCTTGCCTTAAAACATCATCTGCTATTCTAAAAGCCTCTACAAAAGGAGTATTTTTATCAATAACATCAAGTAGTCTATCATTTGGAACAACAATATAAGTATCAACATGATCCTTTAAAAATTTAATCCCCTGCTCAGCATATTCATTCCTTTTGCGCCCTTCCCAGTAAAAAGGTTTTGATACAACTGCAACAGTTAAAGCTCCTAAATCTTTTGCAATACTTGCAATAACTGGTGCAGCTCCGGTACCTGTACCACCACCCATACCAGCAGTTATAAAAACCATATCAGCACCACGCAGCGCTTCTTCAATTGCTTCTGCATCCTCCACAGCAGCTTTTCTACCTATTTCAGGATTCCCGCCTGCACCAAGACCTCGCGTAAGCTTAGTCCCAAGCTGAATCTTAACAGGTGCAAGATTATTCCTCAAAACTTGCTCATCAGTATTAGCCGCAATGAATTCCACACCTTCAATCCCTGCTCTTATCATATTGTTGATTGCATTACCACCTGCACCACCTACACCAATTACCTTGATAACTGCTCCACTTTTGATTTCTTCAAATTCAAACATAAGCTCACCCCCATATTTTTTTTAAAAAAACTCTGAAAACCAATTTTTCATTCTTTCTAAAACTTTATTAAAAACTCTTTCATCATTCCCTTTAGATATTTTCTCCCCTTTAAAATCATTTTTTGCTGAATAAATAGCCAACCCTACACCAGTTGCGTATATTGGATCATCAACTATATCAACTAACCCACCTATATTTTGAGGTTTACCAACTCTAACTGGCATTTCAAAAATTGTAGATGCTAATTCTTCTATACCTTCAAAATTTGAAATCCCACCTGTTAAAACTACTCCACCACCAATCATTTCCACTAAATCATTCTTTTGTAATTCCCCTAAAAACATTTGAAAAATTTCTTCTGCTCTAGCTTGCAATATCTGAGTTAAAACAGCTCGAGATATTTTGCGAGGTGGTCTTCCGCCAACAGAAGGAACTTCCACATAATCATCGTCCATTATTTTATCCAACCAAACACACCCATGAAGTTTTTTTATCCTTTCAGCTTCAGATTCTGGCGTATTCAAACCTATTGAAAGATCTCTTGTAAAATTGTTCCCACCCAACTGCAATACCGCGGTATGATGAATCGCACCCTTTTTAAATACAACCATATCCGTTGTACCGCCACCACCATCAATTAAACAAACTCCAATCTCTTTTTCATCATCACTTAAAACTGCTTCACTAGAAGCAAGTTGCTCTAACACTATGTCGTTTACAGAAATACCAGCTCTTTCACAGCTCTTCATAATATTTTGTGCACTGGTAACAGCACCTGTCACAATATGCACATCAACTTCCAACCTAACACCACTCATCCCTATTGGATCCTTTATTTCAGACTGCCCATCCAATATAAACTGTTGAGGAATAACATGTAAAACTTCACTACCAATAGGGATATCCACTGCAGAAGCAGACTCAATAACCCTTTCCACATCCTTTTTCGTAACTTCCCTATTTTTTACAGCAATTATCCCTCTCGAGTTAAAACTTTTGATATGGCCACCAGCAATACCAACTGTTGCATTTCTTATCTGCAAACCACACATCTTTTCTGCTTCTTTTACAGCTTGTTTTATAGACTCCACCGTAGCATCAATATTGATTACTACCCCTTTCCTCAAACCTGTACTTGGAGCTGTACCTACTCCTATTATATCGACACTTCCATTTTCATTTTTTTGTCCAACAACAACACAAATCTTAGTAGTTCCAATATCAAGCCCAACAACTATATTTTCAGCTTTCACGTTTCACCCCGCTAATGTAAATTCTATTTCTCAAACGTATATCTGCATAATCAAAATCTTTGTAACCCTTATCCAATATCTTTTGTAGATAATTGAAGTTAGCTACAAAAACATTATCTTCATAAAACCCCTTAACTGGTTTCCCATTGTATTCAACGACAAAATAAGATGGATAAAGTAAATACTTGTAATTTTTATCAACTTTAGAAAATATATTAGCGAATTCATCAAAATAAATATTATCTACATTACCAATAACTTTTACCCTGTTATTATCACAATTAGTTCTTAAATTTGAACCATCTGAAAGGTAGAAATAACATTTTCCATTTTTTGAGAATTTAAAGATAGCTTTCTTTTCATATATTTTAACAACGATAGTTGAAGGGTATCTTTTGGTTATTAAACATTTGGTAACCCAAGGATCTGACTCAACAAATTGAACATCTTCAATATCAAAAATATTTTTATCTAATAATCTCTTAAGTTCTTTTTTAACGACCTTTGTATTACTGTTAATTGCTCCAATAACTTCAATTTTACGAACTTTGAAGAAACTACTATTTGTAAATTTATTTACTCCTATAACTAATATTACAACTAAAATTGTAAAAAATATCAGCTTAACTAACTTTTTCATTAATCCCCTTTTATAATTTTATCTATCAGCTTCTCAAAATCATAACCCGCTTTTTTAGCTGCCTTTGGTAATAAACTTGTTTCAGTCATACCTGGTATAGTATTCACTTCCAACAGGAAAAACTCTTTTCCATCATATATATAATCTATACGGCACAATGACGAACAACCAATCAAATCAGCTACTTTTAATGAAATATTGTTTAATTTATCTGTTTCATCTACATTAAGCCCAGTTTCAAAAATGTATTCAGTCATCCCTTTGGTATATTTTGATTCGTAATCATAGAAACCCTTTATAGGCTTTATATAAATAGTGGGAAGAACTTCGTTATTTATAATTCCTACTGTAAGCTCTTTCCCTTCTATAAACCTTTCAATTAAAACTCTAGAATCATATTTTTTTGCCTCACTGAATGCTTTTGAAAATTCATCTTTACTTTTAACAATTGAAATTCCTATTGTGGAGCCTTCTCTAGCAGGCTTTACAACAGCTGGTAAAAATCTTATATCTTTATCATTTTCACAAAGATAATAATCTGGCGTTTTAATCCCAACCGACTGAACTAAGACTTTTGTTAAATGTTTATCATAGGCAATAGCACTTGCAGCTACACCTGCACCATTATATGGAATACCCAAAACTTCAAGCAAACCTTGAATTGATCCATCCTCACCATATTTACCATGCAAAGCGATAAAACAATAATCGGGTTGTGTTTCCCTAATTTTTTTATCAACATTATTATCAACATCGATTAAAAAAGCATCATACCCCAAATTATCAAGAGCCTGTTTCACTGCTTCTCCAGTTTTTAATGAAACCTCTCTCTCACTTGATAACCCACCACACAAAACAGCAATTTTTCTATACATTCTCTTTACTCCTGAAATAATCTGCAATTTTGTAAGATAATTCTGTTATATTCCCTGCTCCAAGAGTAATAAAAACAACCTTTTCATCATTAAATATTTCTAAATCAAAAATTTTATCGAAATCAGCAATGTAATATACATCCTTTAAACCTTGCATTTTTATTTTTTCCACTAAAATGTCTGAACTTACACCTTCTATTGGTGCTTCACTGGCTGCATAAATATCTGTAACAATGAGAATATCTGTATCATAAAATGATGATGCAAATTCATTAAGCAAAGCTTTGGTTCTTGTGTATCTATGAGGTTGAAATATTGTAACAATTTTATAGTCTGGATATAGAGAACGAACACTTTGCAAAGTTGCTTTTATTTCGGTAGGATGATGTCCATAATCATCAATGACAACACGTCTTTCATCTTTGTATCTTATGGATAATCTTCTTTCAACACCTTGAAAATTCTTAAGAGCCTCTTTTATTACGTCAAAGGTTATACCACATTCTATAGCAACTCCAATGGCACCCAATGAATTTAAAACATTATGAATACCAGGAGTATTTAAGTGAATTCTTCCTAACTTCTCACTAAAATAGTAAACATCAAAAGTAGAAATATAACCATCTTGAATAATATTATCAGCTCTTATATCAGCAGATTTCTTAAATCCATAGGTTTGAAATCTCTTTTCGATACTTGGTATAATATCAGTCACATTCTGATTTTCTATACAGAGGAGATTAAGACCATAAAACGGAATCTTATTACAATATTCTATAAATGCTGATTTTATATCCTCTAAATCTTGATATACATCCAGATGTTCCAAATCTATATTTGTAACTACATTAATTGTAGGATACAAAAGTAAAAATGATCTATCACTTTCATCACTTTCACAGATAAAGTAATCCCCTTTTCCTAATACAGCATTTTGTCCAGAACTATTTAATCTTCCACCAATTACTATCGTTGGATCTAATTTTGCTTCTATGAAAATATGCGCAATCATCGATGTTGTGGTAGTTTTACCGTGACTACCTGAAACCGTAATAGACCTTTTTAACCTTGTTAATTCTGCAAGCATCTCACCACGTTTTATTACAGGGATATGACGATCTTTAGCTGAAATTAATTCTGGATTATCTTCTTTTATTGCAGATGAATATACTACCACATCAACATCTTTCACATTCTCAGGGTTATGCCCAATAAATACCTTTACGCCTAAATTCTTTAATCTTTTAACATTTTTATTCATAGATATATCTGATCCTGAAATTTCAAAGCCAAGATTATGCAAAACCTCGGCTATACCACTCATCCCTATGCCGCCAATACCTATGAAATGAATCTTGTTGACTTTACCAAACATCTTATGCACTTAAGATCTCCTCACATATAATTTCAGCACTCTTTAACCTTTTTATAGAGAGTAAGTTTTCTCTGTATGTTGAGTAGTCTTTTTCTATTTTATCAATAGTTTTAATCATTGATTCTTTAGACAAATCGTCCTCGGTAATAATCTCCGCAACACCCTTTTCCTTTGCATGTAAGGCATTGTAAAATTGATGGTTATCCGCTGCAATTTTTAAAGGGATAAAAATCCCAATTCTTTTTGAATACATCAATTCAAAAACTGCCCCAGCTCCTGCTCTACTAATAACAATATCAGACCATTTATACGCATCCACCATATTATCTATAAAAGGTTCTATCTTTATATTATCACCTTGATCAACTCCGTTTTCTTTATAAAAATTGACAGTCTCATTGTAGAGTTTTTCTCCAGTTTGGTGATAAATAGAATACCCTTTATTCAATAAGTCTTTTGCTATTTCTGAGACAAATTTATTAATGATTCTGCTTCCTTGACTACCACCAACAATCAAAAGATGTTTTTCAAAATTCTCTTTTGCTTCAATTTCATAAAACTCTTTTCTAATGGGATTACCCACAACTATAGCATTTTTAGGAGCAAATTTAGTCTTCTCAAAACTTAAAAATACTTTTTTTGCAAACTTACTAAAAAACCTATTTGCTATACCCATTACAGAATTTTGTTCATGAATATACAAAGGATTTCTTTTCAATATAGAAACAATACCAGTAGGCACTGATGCAAATCCACCTAACAGAATAACAATATCTCTTTTATCTATTTCTTTAAAGACTTTAATACTCTCTTTAATTATTGATAATAATGTTTTAATTTTCCATGTAATGTTTTTTCCTTTAAAAGCATAAATGTTTTGCTCATAAAACTTATATCCAAATTTACTCAAAATTGATCTATCTATACCTCTATTTGAAACCATAAAAAGGAATTCTACACCTTTATCAGTCAGGACATTCGCCAACGATATACCTGGAAACAGATGCCCGCCTGTACCACCACCAGCAATAACTACTTTCATAGCTGCTCCTTTTTACACCTTAGCACAATTCCAATCATAAAAAGTGACATCATAACAGAAGATCCTCCATAACTTATAAACGGCAATGCAATCCCTTTTGTTGGAAATAAGCCAGTAGACACAAAAAGATGTATAAGTGCCTGCAACATAAACATCAATCCAATCCCAAAACAGAGCAATCTTTTAAATTTATCACTTTCACTATCAGCAACCCTTTTTATTTCTAAAAACAACATCAAAATTATAAAGAGCAATATTAGACTACCCAAAAATCCAAGTTCTTCAGAGATTATTGAAAAGATAAAATCTGTATGAGCTTCGGGTAAAAAGTAAAGTTTCTGGCTACTATTACCAAAACCTTTTCCAAAAAATCCACCACTACCAATCGCTATTAAAGATTGAATCAACTGATATCCAGGTCCATGATAATAGCTCCAAGGGTCAAGAAAGCTTAACAACCTTTCTCTGTGATAACCACTAAATAACAATACTATTGCTGGTGGTACTGAAAAAGCTACAATTCCTAAGATATGTTTTATACTAGCACCACCGATAAACATCAGTATAATAGAAATTGCCATTATTAGAAAAGATGTACCATAATCAGGCTCAACCAAGATTAAAGCAGATAATATACCCAGCAAAATCATTGCTGGTAAAAATCCCTTAAAAAAGTCTGAGATTTTATCAGATTTTTTATCTAAGTAATGTGCAAGATAAACTATTGAAACAAATTTAGCCAATTCACTTGGTTGGAAATTTATAAAAGGCAGTTTTATCCATCTATGAGAACCATTTACTGCACTAAAAAAGAATACAGACATAAGTAAAAACAAAGTAACAAAATACAAAACTGGGACTACTTTTCTATAAAAATTTATAGGGATATTATATGCTAAAATCATCAAAACCATACCAAGTAAAACTGCTATAAACTGTCTAACTAAATAATAATAATCTGGTTTATCCCACCTTTGAGCCTGAATTGAACCAACATTATAAATATAAAGGCAACCTATAATTATCAAAATGATTGTTAACACAAAAACATATATCCTTTCGTCGTATTCTCTGTTTAATCTATTTGCTGGCATATTCATCCACCAACTTTTTAAAATATTCACCTCTTTCTTCAAAGTTGTTAAACTCATCAAAACTTGCACAACCTGGAGAAAGTAAAACAATATCGCCACTTTTTGCTAGTTCAGTACTTGTATCAAAGGCTTCTTTAAGCTTATTAACCAATATTTTTTTCTCAAAATCTATCTGATCATAAATATTTTTTGCATCTCTACCAAAGCAAACCACAGCCTTACATTTCTTTTTAATGTCATCGTTTAATTCACTAAAGTCACCATCTTTGTCCAAGCCACCAAGCAATAAAATTATTTTACCATCCAGCCCTTTTAGTGCTGTTTTAGTGGAATCAACATTTGTCCCTTTAGAATCATTTACAAATAAAATACCATCAATTTCTCTAACAATTTCACATCTATGAGGTAAACCCTTTAAATCTTCAATTAAGTGGGTAACATCCCCTTTTAGCTCATAAAAATTATTTACAATTTCTAATGCAAAGCTGAGATTCACCAGATTATGTTTTCCAACTAAAGGGAAATGATTAACATTTATATAAAAATTTTCAAAATATAGGACATCACCTTTTAATTTTGGATAATCATTAAAATCAGTATCAATGCATAAATCATAATTTGCAATATAGCTTGTTATATCTTTACCAACTACGAAGAATCCATCATCTTTTAAAAGCTCAGACAACCTTACTTTTGATTTGAGATAATTTTCAAATGTTTTATACCTATCTAAATGGTCAGGTGTAATATTTATTATTACTCCTGCATCTAAAAATTCCCCTTTTCTCATCAAATCAATTTGAAAACTTGAAAATTCCACAACAAAATAATCAAAATCATCAAATATTGCATAGCCAAGTGGATATCCTATATTTCCACAAGCAACACTTTTGAGCCCAATTTTGTTTAAAATCTGTGATGTTAGAAATGTGGTAGTCGATTTACCATTGCTACCTGTAATTCCTATAAATGTTTTGTCTTTAACCAAATTAAATACAAGTTCATATTCACTTATAACTTTAGATTTATTATTGACATTTAGTTTTTCTATATTTAATCCTGGACTTACAACAACCAAATCAAAATTTTCATCATCAAAATCAGCAGTTGGCTTAAAACCATCTTGTTTATCATCAAATATAGCTATATTATCAACTTTTAAAATTTCTCTCAGTATTTTCTCAGCACTTTTACCGCTTAAACCATAACCTACTATCGCTGCTCTCATTTATCACCTTAGTTTTAATGTACTTAATGCAAGCAAAGCCAACAAAAATGAAACAATCCAAAATCTCACTATAATCTTAGGTTCAGACCACCCTTTAAGTTCATAATGATGATGAATAGGTGCCATTCTAAATAATCTTTTACCTTTTGTAGCCTTAAAAAAACCTACTTGCAGAATGACAGACAACGTTTCAATTACAAATACACCACCAACAATAGCTAACACGATTTCCTGCTTTACAATAATTGCCACTGTACCAAGAGCAGAGCCTATTGATAAGCTTCCAACATCACCCATAAAAACAGACGCAGGAAATGCATTAAACCATAAAAATCCAAGTCCAGCACCAACCATACTCCCACAAAAAATAGCTAGCTCACCTGATCCAGCTACATAAGGGATATGCAAGTAATTTGAAAACTTAATATGTCCAGCCAAATATGTAAAAAGTATAAAGGTACCAAATGAAATTACAGTTGGCATAATTGCCAACCCATCCAAACCATCTGTTAGATTTACAGCATTAGAAGTACCCACAATTATGAATACTGCAAACAAAATATAAAAATATGATAAGTCTATTATTAAATGCTTAAAAAATGGGAAATATAGCTTTGTAGCAATATTTGACTTATCTACCCAAATAATCAGAATTGTAGTTGTTACTGCAACTACTACCTGAGCTAAAAATTTGCTCTTAGGGGATAACCCCTCTGGGTTTTTCTTAATAGTTTTTATATAGTCATCAAAAAGGCCTATTGCTGCAGTGCAAATAAAGACATACAACACAATCCATACGTAATAATTCCTAAGATCTGCCCACAACAACGTTGACACAACACAGCTTAATATTATCAATAATCCTCCCATGGTGGGTGTGCCTTCTTTCTCCTTATGCCTTTCAGGCTCATACCCTTTAGTTTTTTGGGAAATCTGCAGTGTCTTCAATTGTTTAATAATTTTTGGTCCAAATACAATGGCTATTATAAAAGAGGTAATTATTGCATAAATTGTACGAAACGTTATGTACTTAAAAACATTAAACAGTATAAAATGCTCACTTAATGGATACAACAAATTATACAGCATATTTACCTCTACCTTTGGTAATCAAATAATCTACAATTTCTTCAAACTTTTTACTTCTTGAAGCTTTAACCAAGAAACAACCAGAGTTGATGTTATTTAAATATTTATAGAGCTTTTGCTTATTGTTGAAAAACTTAATATTTTCAAAATCTTCGTATTTATCAAAATAATCACCACAAAAAATAACAGTAACACCGGATAACTTTTTAGCAAATTCTATTAGCTTTTCATAAATTTCATCCTCAAAACCTTCTATTTCAGCAATTTCTCCAATTATTGCAATTTTGTCCTTATTAAAACACTTATATTTATCCAAACTCTTTAACGCCGCTGTTATAGAATCAATGCTTGCATTGTATGTATCATCGATAATGGCAATATTTTCATAATTATAAACTACCCCTCTTTTCTCCTCAGGCAAAAACTCTTTAATAGCTTGATAAATATAATCATACTCTATCCCTTCTCTTAACGCTACTCCTGCAGCCATCGATGCGTTTAAAATAAAATGATAGTAAAAATGATTAATCTGAAATTTAAATTTATCTCTATTGAATTTTACATAAAACTCATACCCTCCATCTAAGCTCTTTATATCAATAATTCTAAAATCAGCCTTTTCACTAAATCCAACTGTGAAAATCTTTTTGTTTTTTACAATTTCATCTTTCAAATAAACTGTATCATTTTCGTTTAACCACAATTCTTTTACTGAATCAGTCTCTGCTATACTAAATTTTTCCGCTGCTATCTCATTTAAATCTCCAAATCTACCAATATGGGAGGAAGCTATTTTTGTTATTACAGCAACCTCTGGTCTGATATAATCTGTATATTTTTTTATTTCACCTTTACTGTTTGTCCCTATTTCAAAAAATGCATAATCCACTTCATCAGGAATATTTGCACAAGATATTGCAATCCCAAGCTCATTATTATAGTTTTTGTAGCTCATATAAGATTGGTATTGCTTTGAAAAAATCTCATATAAAAGCTTTTTAGTTGTTGTTTTGCCAACACTTCCTGTTATTGCTACTCTTTTCGCAAAGTTATTCTTAAGTTTCCAAATACCAAACGATTTTATTGCATTAAAACTATCTTCAACCAGCACTTTATTTATTGATGCTTTATTATAAAAATAAGGGTTATCGAAAACAGTTAAGATAGCACCTCGCTCATAAGCCTCTTTAAAAAATGAGTTTCCATCTACATTAGTACCTTTTAGAGCTAAAAAAATATCACCTTTTTTTACCTCTTTGCTATTTATTACAACATTATTATATTCAACTATTGTTGGCGAAATATAATCAATCAAATTTTTAAAAGCCTCTTTAATATTTAGTGTCTTCATTTTCCCTCAAAAAAATTTATCACTTCTTCTTTATCATCAAAATGATACTTAACACCTTTAATTAGCTGATAATCCTCATGCCCTTTTCCAGCAATAAGCACAATATCTTCAGGCTCAGCTTCTTTTAATGCAAGCTTGATAGCTTCTCTTCTATCAGGTTCAACGACCACTTTTGATTTATCACCAAAACCTTTCAATATACCATCGATAATCTTTTCAGGATCCTCATTTCTTGGATTATCACTGGTTACCATTACTAAATCAGAATATTTTTCAGCTACTTTTGCCATTCTAGGTCGTTTACTTTTATCTCTATCTCCGCCACAACCAAAAAGTGTGATTATTCTTCTTTTTCTAAAAGGTCTTAAACTCGACAACACATTCTCTAAAGCATCATCTGTATGTGCATAATCAATAAAAATATAAATATTATTATAAATAAGTTTTTCCAATCTACCAGGTACATTACTAAACGTCTTAATAGCTCTTGTTATCCTATCATGATCAATACCAAGATGATGTGCTGTCAATATCGCCGCCATTAAATTATAAATATTGTGTTTTCCAACAAGACTTGTTTCAAAGTGAATTTTTTCTCCTAATAGATTCAATACGATATCAGTTTTATCTAAGTTCATATCAAAGTGCTCTACAAAGCAATTGGCTTTATTGTTGTTGAATGAATAAGTCAAAATTTCATTATCTTTTATTAAATAAAGTAATTTCTTACCATACTCATCATCAATATTTACAATACCGCATCCATTTAAATATTCTGTAAAAAGTTTACTTTTTGAATTGAAATAATCATCTAAATCTTTGTGATAATCTAAATGGTCACCACTTAAATTTGTGTATATTGCATAATTAAAATTTATTCCATAAACTCTATCCTGATCGAGTGCATGAGATGATACTTCCATCACTACAAATTCACAATTTGCTTTTTCTGCTACACCAAGCATTTTATAAAACTCATAAGTTGATGGTGTTGTAGTTGTAGAAGGATATAGTTCTTTATCAATTTTGTAGTTTATTGTGCCAAATCTTGCTGTCTTATACCCTGTAAACTCTACAATATGATTTATTAAATATGCGGTTGTAGTTTTCCCGTTTGTCCCTGTAACACCAATATAGTTTGGTTCATAATTTTTTATAAAAAAGTTTTTGCTAATTATAGAAAGGGCTCTCCTGCCATTTTTAACAACAATAGTTGGGAAATCAAACTCTTTTTCTGTAACTAAAACTTTAATTCTCGAATCGTTAATAAGTTTATTTATATCATTATGTGTATCATACGAAACACCTTTGTATGCAACAAAGATAGAATTTTCTTTGATATCACGATTATCAAAAGAAATATCTGCAACTTCATATTCTAATAAACTTTTATCTTTACAAAAATACTCTACCCCTTTAAGCAGATCTTTTACTTTCATCACTCACCCTATATATTTGTAACCCTTTTTTTAAATAGATCATCATCTGTTCTGCTATCTTTCTGAACGTCACTGCAGCAGTGGAACCTCCATAAATACTTGATCTTGGGCTATCATAAATAACAATCATAGCATATTGTGGGTTTTCAGCTGGGAAAAATCCTGCGAAACTGGCTATGTAATTTCTGCTTGAATATCTTCCAATTTTAAAATCAAACTTTTGAGCAGTCCCTGTTTTGCCAGCAATTGAAACAAAATCCGAATCTGCATTTTGACCTGTCCCATCAGTCACCACTTTTCTCAGTAAATACTGCAATGTCTTAGCTACATCTTTATCTAACACCTGTATTTCCTTCTTTTCAGGAACAATTAATTTATTTTGATAACTAATTGATTTAATATAAGAAGGTGTTATTATCTTACCATCATTGGCTATCATAGCATAAAATCTTAGCATCTGTATTGGTGTCACATACAATTCTTGCCCTATGGAAAGGGAATATTTTGACAATTTTGACCAATGTCTTGGGTCTCTCAACAAACCGGTTTCCTCAGAACTTCCTAAAATTCCTGTAGGCTGTCCAAATCCTGCTTTTTTAATAAATCTATAAAAATCGTTAGATTTAGCAGAATCTATAAGTTTTACAGTGCCAATATTGCTTGAATGAATAAGGACCTCTGACAATTTCAGTTTCTTGTATTTATGAACATCATTAAATATATGGCCATGAACCAGATAAGCACCATTTTCACAATTTATACTTTTATCTAAATTTAATTTTTTGCTTGAAAGTAGATAAGCAAAAGTAACCGGTTTAAAAATTGAACCCGGCTCAAATGTAAAATGTGTAACTGGGTTTTTCCATCTCTGTTTGTCGTAACTTCTAAATCTATTCGGATCAAAATCTGGTTTAGAAACTGATACGAGTATATCTCCACTTTTTACATCCATAATAGCTACAATCGCTTTAGAAGCCTTAAATTTTTCAAAATCTTCGATTAATATTGACTCCGCTATTTTTTGCAATCCTGAATCAACTGTTAATACTAGTTTATTATTATTTATAATATTTGGCATACTATCTTGATGGGTAATCAATTGCCCTCTGCTATCTTTCAAAACTGAATACAAAATTTCTTCTCCAGTCAATTTTCTTTCATATACACCTTCAACACCATACAACCCTTGATTATCTACACCTGTGAAACCTAAAATTTGCGAAAAAGTATTTAAATAGGGGTAAAATCGCTTACTATTTACAAAATAATCGATGCTATCAGACAATCTCTTTAACTTTTCGGCCTCTTCTACATCTACGTTCCTTTTGAGCCAGTGAAATCCAGGAGCAATATCCTTTTTGTAAATACCAAATCTTCTCAACTTTCTTTTCAAATATTTTTCTTCACTTTTATTTAAGCCATAAATAAACACAGAAGCCTTTTTAATATCTTTGGCAATCACAACACCATTTCTATCAAAAATTTTTGCTCTATCTGATCTTATTCTAACTTCCTCTATTGACTGTTTTTTAGATAGTTTTGCATAGTATTCATGCTTATAAAGTTGAAGATAGGCCAACCTGCCTATTACTACGGTAAACATGACTAAAACAATAAATGTTACAAATCCTATTTTACCTCTTTCACTTAACATAATAAACCCTTTTAGGATCAGGTATAGCAAGACCAAATTGCTTAGATTTTTCAAGCAATCTTTCTGTGCTTTTCAAATATGCTAATTTTTTCTCAAACTTCTCCAATTCTATCTGCTTAGAAAATGTAACCTTTTTTAAATCTTCTATCTCATAACCCAGCTCTAAACTTTTTACTTTCACAACAACAATGGAAAAAACAATAGCAATAATCAATACAACCAATAAAATCTTTTTTAGGATAATAGTTTCAACACTTTTAAGTGTTAAGGCAATAATCTTACTCATACCCTTACCCCTACCCTCATTTTTGCACTTCTGCTCAAAGGGTTTTCAGTTATCTCTTTTTCTGTTGGGGTAATTGGTTTTTTTGTTAAAATCTTAAACTGTTTCTCTTTATCACAATTACACACAGGATAGTCAGGTGGGCAAATACAACTCTTTTCATAATATTGTAGATACTCTTTTACAAGACGATCTTCAAGGGAATGAAAGGATATAAAAGCAACAATTCCCCCTTTATCAACAATTGTAGGGAGTTTTTTTAACAAAGATTCGATACTTTCCAGTTCATTATTTATAAATATTCTCAACGCCATAAAAACTTTTGTTGCAGGATGAACACCCGGTTTATGAAATCTCTCTGGAATAGCGTTTTTAACTATTTCTGCAAGTTCAAGTGTTGTTGTAATCCTTTTACTTTTCCTTGTTTTGACAATAGCATCTGCAATCTTTGATGCAAACCGCTCTTCCCCAAATTTTCTAAAAATATTCTTTAAAGTCTCAGCAGAATATTCATTTACAACTTTTTCTGCTGTAAGATATAAACTTTTATCCATCCTCATGTCCAAGGGACCATTCCTTCTAAAAGAAAACCCTCTTTTCGAGTCCAAAAGATGAAAGTTTGAAACTCCAAAATCTGCATACAAGCCATTTACTTTCTCTATTTTTAAACTTTGCAAAACACTATCTATCTCAGAAAAATTACTTTTATAAATCTCAACATTCTCCATACCTTTAAATTTCTCATTTAATCTTTTGATAGCATCCTCATCTCTATCCAAAATAATCAACCTCTCAGGTTTAATCTCTTTTAAAATACCTTCTGCATGTCCTCCTCCACCACCAGTACAATCCACTATCACTCCATTTTTTAATCCCTTAAAAAAAGATATCAGCTCGTTATACAAAACTGGCTTATGCATTTTACAAAGTTATTTCTGGGTAGATATCGTTAATCTCTTCCATGAGAGTACTCATATCCGTATCTTCAACTTCAGACTCCCAAACATCTTTAGGCCATATTTCAATTTTATTCATCATACCGACAATCACGCATTCGCCATTTAGACCAACACCATTTCTTAAATGGGGAGGAATAAGTATCCTACCCAATCTATCTAAACTACAATCTTCTGCTGTGGAAAATAGTTTTCTCATCAATTTTGCAGCCTGTTTGTTTTTTGGAGGATTTTCTTCAAATTTGGATTCAACTTTTTCCCACTCTTTTACTGGATAGGCTGCTAAATATTTCCCAAGATTAACTAAAACAAGTGAATCTTCATTATACTTTGTTTTCAATACATCTCTAAATTTCGCAGGGATACTGATTCTACCAGACTCATTTATAGTATGAACTGATTTCCCTTTAAAACTACTCGTGATTTTCATAACATTTTATTCCATTTTATTCCATTTCATAACAAATAATACATGATACATGCCATAGGTGTCAAGGGAATTTACTTAAAAAACTTTAAAATAATTTTGAATAATTAAGACAAAAATCTCACAATGAAATTAGCTTTTAACTACAATAAGTTATAACAAGATAATTTTTATTGAAATTTGTTTTTATTTTTCCAATTGTATGTTATAATGATGATATGAAGAAATTTGTTTTTATATTTGTATTTTTCCTTTCAACAATAATGGCTCACAGTAATGAAATTAAAATATATTATGCGGAATATGAGCCTTTTATTTATAGAGATATGTATGGTGAGTTAAGAGGTTTTGATTATGATATTATCAGCTCATTTTGCACTAAATATAAATTAGATTGCGATTTTATCCAAACTACTTTTCCTGGATTATTAGACGCAGTAAAGCATGAAAAATGTGATATTGCAGTGGGTTCAATTTATGTTACAGAAGAGAGAAAAAAATTTGGGCTGTTTACTATCCCATATTTACATTCAGGTTTAGTAGCTGTTATTCCTTACAATAAAAATTATTCATTTGAAGACTTATTTAAACTTAGAGTAGGTGTAAAAAGAAAAGCAACAGGCCATAAATACATTGTAGAACAAATGGATAAATATAATGATCTAAATGTAAACATCTTTGATAGTACTCTTGATTCTTTCAAAGCATTGGAATACGGCTATATAGATTGGCTTATAAACGACTATTACAATTCTCTTAATCTCATTTACACAAAATTTAGAGGAAAATATAAGATATTATCAATCAAAAAGAGACCACTCTTTTTAGCAGAATCAGATATTGCATATCTTTTGCCTAAAAAAAATTCAGCACTACAAAAAATGTTAAATCAACATATAGTGGAATTGAAAAAGTCAAACAAATTAAACGAATTAGTCAACAAATGGTTTTATATTACCAAACCGATTACTCTCCAGGATTATTTAACCTACATAATTATTTTTACAGTTATTACGGTTTCATTAATATTTTTAACAATAATATTTCTTTTATCACTAAGGTCGAACAGAAGATTAAGAGACTATAACTCTTTTCTGAGCGCAGTTATCAACATCCCTTCATTTGTAGTTTTTACAATAAATAAAAATGGAAACATTATTTTCTGGAATAAAGGGGCCGAGTTAATTACAGGGATTGAAAAACCAAAACACTTAAAAGAAATTTTTGATGAATATGAAAAAATTAGAGAAAAATGTATGATCGAAAAAACAAAAATTGAAAATTTTATAACAACTATTAAAAGCAATAAAACAAAAACCTTACTACTTGATATTTATCCGTTAAATAGTAGTAATTCGCAATGTGTATTTTTTGGACAAGATTTGACAGAATTACTTGATACAATCAACTCAAGAATTTTATACGAAAACCTCTTTTATGCAATAATCGAAAATTCACCAAATGGAATAATCTTAATAGATAACGAGCTGGTTTTTATAAACAAAAAATCAAAAATTATTTTTAAAATCAACGATTCCAATATTTATTTAAGCAATTTAAATGAAAATATTCTTGATTATTTGAACAAATTTAAAAAAATGAATGAAGAAGAGTTTATATTTTATGATATAAGAGATGTTGCAGAAGGTTATATTTTCGATTTATATATTAAAAAAATAATAACTGCAGAAAAAGTATATTATCTGATAATCTTGATTGACAATACAGAAAAAATCAAACAACAAAAAATCATACAAGAAATACAAAGGGATGAAATCATTTCAAACATTGTAACAAGTGTTGTTCACGATATAAATAATATTTTGAGTGTAATTGTAAATTATACTACATTACTTAAGTTAGATAGTTCATTAAATGAAAAAAACAAAAATATTCTTGATAAAATCCTAAATATCACTGAAGAATCTTCTAATTATCTAAAATCTTTATTAAACCTTTCAAATATTGGGAATGAAACAAAAGTCGTTTTTATAGATAATTTTTTAAGATCTAAAGAAGAGTTTTTTAGACAATTACTTGGTAGTGAAATAAAATTTGAAATGATTTTAGAAGGAGAAGGTGTAACTCTAGAAATAAATGATAACAAACTAACCCAAACATTATTAAATCTTCTTTTAAATGCCAAAGATGCTGTAATGGGCAATGATGGAAAAGTTGTTTTGAAAAAATCTGTTGAGAACAACAACTTGATTATCGAAGTAATAGACAATGGACAAGGTATCCCAAAAGAGATTAAAGACAAAATTTTCGAACCATTTTTCACCACAAAAAAAGAGAAAGGAACAGGGATAGGGTTATATGCGGTTAAAATTTTTGTGGATGAATTAAACGGTAAAATTGAAGTTGATTCAGAACCAGGCAAATACACAAAATTTAAAATTACAATCCCAATTAACCATAAAAAATCAAATTAAAATTTTTAATTATTTATCAATACATAGACAAAAACGATTTTATAACACCAACAATATCTCTAACATCATCTTTAATCTGAATTAAATTTAAATCCTCAGGTGATATGAACCCCTCGGTCAACATGGTATTTTTAATCCAGCTTATTAAACCGCCCCAATATTCGCTATCCACCAGGATTAAAGGGAAAGGTAATATTTTTCTTGTTTGAATCAGCGTCAAAGCTTCAAAAAACTCATCCATAGTGCCAAAGCCACCAGGAAAAATAACAAAAGCACTCGCATATTTTACCAACATAACCTTTCTAACAAAGAAATAGTTGAAAGTAATTACTTTATTTGCATAGGGGTTTGGCTTCTGCTCAAAAGGGAGTTCAATATTTATCCCGATTGACCTTCCACCAGCCTCAGCCGCACCTCTATTTGCAGCTTCCATAATCCCTGGTCCACCACCAGTAATAACTGTAATACCTTCATCTGCCAACAAGTTGCCAAGCTCCCTGGCTTTACGATAATCTCTATGCCCCTCTTTTACTCTTGCAGAGCCAAATATACTTACTGCAGGCTCAACACCTGACAAATGCTCAAACCCCTCCACAAATTCTGATAATATCTTAAATATTCGCCAAGTATCACCAGCTTTTATTTCATCTATTAGATACTGTTTACTTTTCAAATTATTACCATTTTTCATTATCAACCCTTTAACTATAATATTTCTTTAATTTCTCTTTTTTATTAGTTTTCTGAATCCCAGATTTTATTTCTGCTTGAGCTTTTTTCAATCTTTCCAATAAAGCGTTATTTTTATCATTAATTTCCATTAGAATAGATTTAGATTCTTCATCCATACTATCAAACTTATTTACAATTTGTAAAAGCTGATTTAAAAAGTTTTGATACATCTCTATCTTTAAATAAAAATCTTCGTTCATTTCCATAACTAAAAGTTCATCTAAAAATTTTAAAAGATTTTCTGCAACTATTAAAAAGCTATTTTTTGGCATAAAAATACTGTATAGATTTTTTTGTAATTATCAAGGAAAAATAGGGTATTAAATAATTTTTATTCAAAAGGGTAAAACTTTAATACCTTGTCAGCATTTGCATTATCATGGGCAAGTAAAGCTTTTTTACTGTCTTTTTCAAATAGATTCTGCAAATCTTCCACTACCCTTTTTGCTTCTTCCTCACTCTTCACATCAATATTAGCTGCCAACCAGTTTTCATTCTTTATTTTAACAATATCCACAATCTGAGTTTTTGTAGTCGTAGATTCAGCCCTCTTTTCATTAACCGGAGAACCCCTTTTTCGCCCTAACTCTTGAATCTTCTGTTTAAAATTAATTATGTTACCATCAAAATTAATGGTCATAGTTAACCCGATATATTTATTTTTTTCTTAACAACCTCACTAGTATCAGCTTTTTCTTCTTTTTCTACAATCTGTTTCCACCCTTCTCTCAAAACCATCATCAACTTTATAACTGACTCAATCTTACTTTTATCCTTATCTTTATTTGCCATAATCAGTTGATAAACCATAAAATCATAAAGTTTTAATAAATTTTCAGCTATTTCACCACCCTCTTCCATATTGAGAGTAGACATCAGCTCATAAATAATATTCTCTGCTTTTACAATATTCATATGAGCTTCAGGAATATTTTTTTCATCGATATACTTGCAAGCCAACTTCATATACTTTATAGTACCATCATACAAAAGTAAAACCAGCTTCCCTTTTGTAGCACCTTCAATCTCATTTTTTAAATATGTTTTAATAGGATTTTTCATAACACCCCCTTTAAGACCCTTGTTTTGCTAAAAGCTGGGTTATATAAGTACCCTGCTCTTGCAAATTTGCAATTATTTGCTCCATATTAGAAAACTTTTGCCACAACCTGTTTAAATAAGATTCCACATATCTTTCTTTAGTATCAATCTGTTTTGCAAGTGTGTACAACTCTCTATCAATACTTCCAAAAGGTTTAATTTTTAAGTCTATCACCCCATTTGTGGAAACATATTGATTAATTATAGATTCGTACCTTCTTGCCCACCCTTGCACATTATCATCATTTGCCGCAAAAAGCTTATACACATCATCTGGATTGTTTTTCAACGCATCCAAAAACTGAGTATTTTCCTGAAGTTTCTTTTTGATAGTATCAAAATCTGAACTATCCACCAATAAATACCCTTTCTTTTCAATTTCAATATTTCCATCACCAGCAATATCAATACCGATATCAACCAATGAATCATATTTACCATTTAAACCTATAATATTGCTTAAGAGGTTGGATCTCAAATTTTGCTTTAAACTACGCAATTCAGAGCTTTTTCTAATAATCTCGTAAGTATTAAATTTTTTCCAATTTTCTTCGTACTGTTTCACCTCCTCTTCGCTCATTTTGGATTTTTCATCATCTGTTAAAGCATCTAAATATTTTTTATCTTCATCATCAAGCTCTGGTGGATTAAGTTTCTCCACCAAAGCATTATAATGACTGATAAAGGTAGCCACTGCATCTACTGCCTTTTCAGTATCAACAGAAACATTTAAAGTAACTGTTTCAGTGGATGCATTTAATAGATTTAATGTTACACCAGGTATTATATCATCTATTTTATTACTTTTTCTAATATAATCAATACCATCAACATTTACCGAAGCATACTCACCTTCATACCCCATAGATTTTTCCACATTCGTGTCATCAGTAAGATTTAACACTTCCAAAAGATTACTTGTATCATTCACTGATCCAAAGGTTATTTTATCCACATCCCTTGACTTCACAAAAACCTTATCAGATGTTGAATCATAACTTAAAGTTACTCCAGCACCAGAATTATTTATTTTATAAATCACATCATTCAAGCTATCATTTAATGCATCTACATAGATAGAAACTCCATTTACTGTGACTATCCCTGAAGTTACTGTATCATTTAAGCCAGCACTATTAAGTTTTTCTGTTGGGTCTATATTTCCGTTAGTGGAGCCTTGAGAAATTGTTGCACCTTCTGCAACAGATAACCTTAATACAGTTAAAGCATTACTAGTATCAGATATATCACCTAAAGATATATTACTTGAGCCTTCCTCATTGGACTCTAAAACAATTCTATCATTAGAGCTGTCATAATATGCAGTCACACCAGCACCAGAGCTATTTATCTTTGCAAGTAAATCGTTTACAGAAATACTGGTATAATCATCAATTGTAATTTGAACCCCATTAATCGTAAAAGTTCCATTTATGCTTGAATCTACTGTATTTAAAAAACCTGCATTTTGTAAACCAACCACTGAGGTATCTAAGCCAGAGCCAGAGCTAACTGTATTTCCTAATACTTTTGTCTTTGTTGCATAATTAGTATTTAATGTCGCATCTTGAACTATTTTTAATGAACCAACAGCCAAACCACTATCAGCACTTAAAGTAACTCCATCTATTAAAGCACCATTAGTGTCATTTATCTTGGTCAATAAAGAACCCAAGTCATTTGCAGCCATATAATTGTCTATATATTTCGCTGTAGTTTTAGTCACAGAAGATAAACCTAAACCTGCTCCATCAGAAGAGATTGAAAAACTTTTATCATCTGCTTTCAATTTATATACTGCTAAAGACCAGTTTGAACCATCATAATTAGCTTTAACTGACACATACTGGATTCCAGATGTATTTTCTAAATTATTAATCTGACTATTTAATTGATCTTGAATACTTTTAGCTACACTATTTAAACTATCACCACTATTAGCTGATACTGAAACATTTACGCTATTACCATTATAATCAAAAGATATTGTCCCAGATTTATTTACAGTTAGGTTGCCCTCTGCGTCAGCATCAGCAATTGAAGAACCATTATATTTTGTGACATAAGGCTGATTTAACAATTCAATTTTATCATGAGCTACATATACAGAACCATTTTGATAAATATCTATATTGTGCAACCCCTCTATCTGTTCAGATGGCTTACCTGAAATAGAGGTAATACCTGCACCACTTTCAACAAGCTTTGCATGAGTAAAATTACTAAACCAATAAGAATTTTGAGCAATTGAATTAATCTTTATTGTATGAGTACCTACAGAAGCTTCACTTGTAGCTGTTGCTGATAAAATGGAAGTATTGGATGAAGAAGCTGTCATATTTTTAAAAGTTGCTTGAAGTTTTAATGATAATAAATCGGTTTTTAAATTAACCAAATCTGTGCTGATATCCTGATAAACATTTTTTTCCAACGTTTTTAAATCATATTTTGCTTGTAAATTATCTATAGGGATTCTTGCCTGCTTCACCAGTGTATCAACGATGCTATTTGTATCTAAACCACTCATTATGCCGCCAATCCTTAGCGCATCCATAGATCCAACCTCCATGTCTTGATTTATTTATCGACATAATGTATAAAATCTTTAGAACTTTTTCGGAGGATCCAATGAAAAAAATAGTGTTAATTTTATTATTTTCTATCTTTTTAACAACATTAGTATATTCCATGTCTGATGAAGATATTTTTTACACAAAATGCACAAACTGTCACGGAACAGAGATTATTTTTAAAAAGAAATTAAATAAAAAAGGATGGAAAAAAATTATTAAAAAGATGAACAGCTATGGTGCAAATGTAAACAGTTCCGAAAGAAATGCCATTATCAGATTCCTAACGAATAACAAAAAATAGCAAAACCATGAATATTGCTTCAGCTTTTATCATTGATTTACTGTTCACAATAATCTAATTAGTTTAGTTTAGCGAACACTGGAGGTAGAAAGTGGGTTTAAAAGATTTTCTTTTTGATAAGATAAAAAAAGTAAAAACACTTGGTAGTAAAAAAGATATAAAAGAAAACATTTGGCTAAAATGCCCTGAATGCGGTGAAATAAACTATAAAAAAGAGATAGAAAGAAACTTTCATACATGTCCAAACTGTGACTACCATTTTAGAATTAGTGCAATGGATAAAATAAAAATTATTATTGATGAAGGTTCCTTCGTAGAAATAGATAAAAATCTAATATCAAAAGACCCGTTAAAATTTAAAGATACAAAAAGATATCCCGATAGACTAAAATCAGCAATTAAAAAAACTGGTATCAATGAAGCTTTTATAAGCGGTATTGCTACTATAAACAAAAAAAGTGTGCATATTGGCGCAATGGAATTTTACTTTTTAGGCGGCTCAATGGGTAGTGTCGTGGGAGAAAAAATTACCAGATTAATAGAATCAGCTATTGTCAACAAAAATCACGTTATCACTATCAGTTGCTCAGGTGGAGCAAGAATGCAGGAAAGTATCTTATCACTTATGCAGATGGCTAAAACTTCTGCAGCTTTAAAAAAGTTGGAGAAAGCCGGACTTGCTCATATCTCAATTTTAACCGACCCAACAACAGGTGGTGTAACAGCAAGTTATGCAATGCTAGGTGATGTAATTATTGCTGAGCCAAAAGCTTTGATAGGCTTTGCCGGTCCAAGAGTTATCGAACAGACAATAAGACAAAAACTACCCGAAGGGTTTCAAAGGTCAGAATTTCTACTTGAACATGGAATGGTGGATATGGTATTACATAGAAAAGACTGGAAAAACACTATATCCAAATTGTTGGAGTATTTTGGCTGATAACAGCATTTGAAAAGTTTTTTCAAAATATTTCAGAATATAAATCTATTGATTTAACTCTTAATAGGATAAATTTTGCCCTTAGAGATTTAGGCTTTAATGAAAAAAAGTTAGGTACAATAATTCATATAGCAGGAACAAATGGAAAAGGGACAACAGCTCATACTCTATATCAAATTTTAATAAATAACGGATACAATGTTGCCTTATACACCTCACCACACCTTAAAAATATAACTGAAAGAATCATATATAATTCTAAACAAATAGATATAGATACTTTTAACAACTATTTTTATGATTTATTAAGCTTTATAAAGAAATACAATCTCACATACTTTGAAGCTTTAACATTGATAGCACTTATATATTTTTCTGAATTATCGCCAGATTTTTCAATTATTGAAACAGGTATGGGTGGTAAATTTGATGCAACCAACATTTTAAATAATAAAATACCTGTAATCACCACAATCGCTCTAGATCATGAACAGTTTTTAGGAAGCAGGCTAGAAGATATTGCTAATGAAAAAATAGCAATAATAAAGAACAATGAAAAAGTTTTTTTAGGGCATAACAACTCTAAAATTTTAGATTTGATAAAAAATAACTTTCCAACAATAGATATTATCACACCAGACGAAAATACATATAACTTATATAAAAAATATTTTCCTAACCCCTATTATAAAAATATTTCTTTAGTCTGTTTAATAGTAAACTATCTAAACCTAAAATATGATATCTCGAGTATTTCATTACCAAATTGTAGATTTGAGAAATATAAAAATTTTATTTTTGATGGAGCCCACAATTTTAACGGTATTGTGGAGCTTTTAAAAAATTTTAAAGAGAAAATAACAATCCTATATTCATGCACAAAGGATAGAAATTTTACTAAAATCATTAATTACATGGTAAATAAAAAAAACATCGTAATTGTAACCGAAATGAACAACGAAAGAACTCTTGTTATCAATGAAGTAAGAATCGAGCACAAAAACCTCTTTAAAATCAAAAACAAGAAAGATGCACTCAGAAAAGCTATTGAGTTATCAAAAAATAATGATATACTTGTTTGCGGTTCGTTATTCTTTTGCCAGGAGATAAAAGACATTGTTAAAGAAGTATAACATATTTTTTTTAGTACTTTTTTTAACTTTTTCATACATTGCTTTTGCACAGGAAAATGTAATACTTGAAGCAAAATCTGTAACCAATCAGGATAAAAACACAACAATAGCTAAAGGTGATGTTATCCTTCTTTATAAAGGGGTTACACTGACTGCTGACAAAATAATATATTATAAAAACTCTAACTTAGTCGAAGCTTTTGATAATATTACTTTCACAGACAGTAATGAAAACTATTTAAATGCTAAATATTTAAAAATTTATCTAGATAATCAAACTGGCATAATAAAAGAAGCTAAAGGGTTTTATGCGCCTTACCACTATTTTTCAGCAAAAGAGATAAACAAAATTGCTGAAAAAAGTTTTATCTTAAAAAATGCTAAATTAACAACCTGTAAAGGGGATAACCCTGACTGGTCTTTTACAAGTAAACACGCAAGAATAGATTATGGTGAGTATTTTTATAGTAAATCTGCTTTTGCAAATATAAAAGATATACCTATTCTTTATATCCCTTATTTTCTATGGCCAATCAAAGAGAAGAGGGAATCAGGATTCTTAGTCCCAGATATTGGTTATAGTTCAAACAAAGGTTTTTTTATTACACCTAAATACTTTTTAAACATTGATGTTGATAAAGATTTAACAGCTGGAATCAACTATTTTGCTCAAAAAGGGTTTCAGTATAATTTAGAATTTAGATATAAACCATCATTGGATGAAAATGTTTATATTTATGCTGATTATTTAAAAGACAAGGACATTCAGTTCATAAAAGATGAACGTTGGAGAATATTCACAGAAATAAACAAAAATATATTTGATAACTTAAATTTGAAAGCTAATATAGATTACGTAAGCGATTTTGAATACTTAAACGACTTTCAAGAGTACTCATTAAATAATTTCATACAACAAAATGATGATAACAAATTTAAAGCTGATGCAAGACTGGTTTATAACACCAAATACTCAAATATATCTTTTATTTTAAGAGATGATATGCAATTTTATGATATTACTGACGGCTACCAAAAAGAACATATCTACCGCAAGCCACAAATAATTTTCGAAAAAAACAGTTTAAACTTAAACCTTCTGAAAATTGACTATTACTTTGACTATAATGATATCAGATATACATCTTTCATCAACACAATCCAAAATAATTATTATCAATCAATAAAGCAATACAAAAGAGAACATCTAAAAATAAAACTATATAAACCTATAAATATAAAAATTGCTACATTCACACCAAGCTATACGCAATATTTTACAAGATGGCATGATTTTAATTATCAATTTTCAGATATCGATGATAATGAAAACTCTCTCTTAAAACTATCTGCAAACAGCGATTCGATAAACAGAAACTTTTACAACATTTCTCTTAAATTGGAATTAAACGAAATATATAAAAATTACAAAAATTTTAAACACTCCATATACAACAGTTTCGAATTTAGTCAAACACCTTACTTAGATCAAACTGCAACACCAGATTTAATAGAATATGATAGAATATCAGAAGAAAACTACTATAAATATACACAAACAAATTATTTTAAGGCTGCAAGCTGGTCTTTGAAACTTGAATTTTCTCAAAAATACAATTTGGCCAAAACTGATAGCAGATTCGAACCATTAACTTATCTTTTAGATTATAAATACAAAAAATCTATCGAACAAACTTTTTCTTATTATAAAAAAGCCGATTTTGATTATTATGAAAAAGAACCTTTTTATAATAAAGACCAGATTAAATTAACAATAAACAAATTTTACTTAAGCATTGAGTATATATTTGACAAAAATATAACCACTGAAGAAAATACTTCATGGACTAATACCATTGGTTATTCAACAAAAAAAATTGACCTTTCATTTTCTCTCAAAAAATCAGGAATTAATAGTAAATTAAAATATTTTAATAATTCATTATCAACAAACGAAATGGTTACCACATTAATATACAATAAAGATTGTTGGTCAATAGGGGTTAAATACACCAGAAAATCTATAACAGATATAAGTAACTCAAATATTAGTGACAAATATGAAAACATATTTTACATTATCATAGGGTTAAAAGGGCTAGGAAATACAAGCAGGGAGATTTACAAAAAGTGAAAAACATATTAATAAGTGGCGCTCTTGGTTATTTAGGTTGTCACTTATCAGTTTTTTTAGCTAACAATTTTCCAATGTACAACATCTTGGCTGTTGATAATGAATCTGATAAAAAATATATTTCTAATAAGAAAGTTTTAGAAAACTACAGTAATATAAACTATTTAAAAAAGGATATAACCGATATTCACTTTTTAGAGTCTATTTTAAATGAAAAAAAAGGGTTCTTCTCCACCTATCTATCAGGCAAAATTGATATTATTTATGCTTTTGCATTTGATAGCAATTTGGATCTATTTAGTAATAAAAGTCATAATCTAACAGACAACTTAAAAACATGTATATCAATTGCTACACAAGCTATAAAATCCTGGAATAATCTAAAAGATAAAAAAATCATATATATAAGCTCAGCAGATGTTTATGGAAATAAAGATAAAAATTTTTCAGAGCAAGATTGTCTCAACCCAGAAAATTTAAAAGGGAGCTTACACGCTTCCAATGAAATGATATTAAAAACAATGAGTTTAAATTATGGGTTGCCTGTAACAGTATTTAGAGCTTCAAGTTATTTTGGACCGGGCTGCAAACATAACAATATACCTACACACATTTTATCAAAGCTTGCTATAAATGAACCTATTAATCTACCTATCTCTATAAAATCACAGATTAATATTATTTATTATGATGATTTAATATATGGATTAGAAACAGGGATAAAAACTGAAAAGACTTTCGATATTTATAATTTAGGTGGTTTCAATATCTCAGTTGGTGATTTTATTGACATATCAAAACAGATATTGCAAAAAAGGTTTGGTTTAAACTACAACCAAAAAATTGATTATCCAATTGACAAAATTTTATATTCAACTATTTCTTTAGACAAGGTATACAATGACTTAGGTTGGAAAAATTATACAGAATTAGAGGATTCAATTGAAAAAACTATTGCTTATTATATTTCTAACGATTCTTAGCATAATAAATATATGCAATGCAGCAATTTATGAAAGCATTGGAAATGCAGTAATTGAAAATAATGACCTTAAAACTGCAGATAGAAAAGCTCTTGACAATGCCTTAATCGAAGCAATCAAAAAACATTTTGAAAACGTAACTCTTGATAAAAATAAAATACCTGAAATCACTAATGAATATATTCGATTTGTAAAATCTTATAAGATTTTAGATAGATATGTTAAGGATTATACCGTTTATTATCATATGATAGTTGATGTTGACGAAATTACTGTTGACGATCTCCCATTATTTTTTAACACACTCAAACAATCCGTTGTATATTACTTTGAAAATACCCCAGAAAATATAAGTCCTGACGATTTAAATAAACTGTTTAACCACTATAACTTATCACTCAAATACCAAGATAGTTTTACTTTTAATCTCCCACCTAACCCCTCTTATGATGATATTTTAAATGAGTTTGCAAAAAACGATGCTAGATATCTCATTATTTTTACTTATAAAAAGTTACAAAACTCATTAAACAATATTGGATGTAAAACAGAGCTAAAAGTTGAAACCTATACTAAAACTAAAAAATTTAAAACAATCAAAATTATATCCACAAAATCACTTCCTGATATGACTGAATGTATTAAAGATTCGCTTATGTCATCAATAGATAAAGCACTCAATTATATTAAAACAAATTATATCGAACTACCAAAAATTGAAAAAGTACAACAAAACATAACAATCACATTTATTAATTTTAAGGATTTTAACACTATTCAAAAGTTTTTAGAAGAATTAACAAACAGACATTATATAGATGAAGTTAAAATAAAATCATTTTCAATGGATGAAGCAGTTTATGATGTTACTACCGTTTTGAGCTTAGAAAATCTTATAGCAAAGTTAAAACTCTTGAAAAATAATAGTAATTACAATATTATAAATTTTGCTGAAGGGCAACTTATAATAGATTTTTCAAAATGATAGATAAAATATTAGAGCTGGTAAAACCAGCAAGAAAGATACTTATATTAACCCACAACAACCCTGATCCAGATACAATCGCATCAGCAAACGGTTTAAAATACATTTTGCATTCAATTTACAAAAAAAGATGCACAATCGCATATGATGGACTTATAGGCAGAGCTGAAAACCGAGAGCTAGTAAAAGAATGTAAAATAGATATGCACAAATCAAAAAAGTTAAACTTCTCTCGTTATGACGTACTCATTTTGGTAGATTCACAACCTACCGCAGGAAATGTTTACATCCCAAAAGGTTATTTTCCACATATTGTCATTGATCATCACAACTTTAGAAAAGCAACTTCAAAAGCAAAAATATACGATGTTAGAAGCGAAGTTGGATCAACATCAACAATTATAACAGAATATATAAAAAGCTTAGATTTGAACCCTGACAGATATGTATCTACTGCTTTATACTATGGGATAAAAACTGACACAATTGGCTCAGCAAGAAGTAACTCTAAGATAGATCTTGAAATGATGAGCTTTTTACTACCAAAGATTTCACTAAACAAACTTTCAAAGATTGAGTCCCCAGAACTACCAAAATATTATTTTAAAAATATGAAAAAAGCTATAGAAAACAGTGAAATAATTGATGACCTTATTTTTTGCAATTTGGATGAGGTAAGAAATGCTGATTTGATTGCAGAAACCTCAGACTTTTTATTAAGAATGCGTGATATAAAATGGACGTTTGTAATAGGGTATATTGATGATATGTGCTATTTTTCATTGCGTTGCAAATCAATGAGAAAAAAAGTGGGAACAATTGCTTTACAAATTGTACGCAATTTAGGTACTGGAGGGGGGCATATGAAATCAGCAGGAGGACAAATCCCATTAAAAGATAGAGATTATAAAAATATTTTAGATATACTAAAAAAACGTCTATTGAAAAAATTGGGCATCGATTTATCTAATACAGAAATAAAAAGTATTTGACAAAATATACGCTGTAATTTATAATAATTCTAAAATAGGAGGTGAAAGATGAAATACGTTTGTACAATATGCGGTTGGATTTATGATCCAGAAATTGGTGATCCTGATAATGGAGTAGAGCCAGGTACTGCATTTGAAGATATACCAGAAGATTGGGTATGTCCAGAGTGTGGAGCTAGCAAAGAGGCTTTTGAGCCACAAGATTAATTAAAACAAGGGGCTTTAAGCCCCTTTTCTTTTTGAGGAGGTGGAAATGGGTGCAGTAAAAATAAAAGATAATATCTACTGGGTAGGTGTTTTTGATCCAGAACTTGAAATATTTGACATAGTGATCCCAACAGAACATGGAACTACTTATAATAGCTACTTAGTAATAGGTGAAAAGAAAAAAGCCTTAATAGAAGCTAACAAGAAAAATTTTACTGAAGAATATATAAAGACCATAGAAGAAGTTTGCCCAGTTAGTGAAATAGATTACATTATTTTAAACCATAACGAGCCTGATCACTCAGGTGCTTTACCAGCAATTGTCGAAAGAAACCCTAATATCGAGGTAATCTATTCAAAAACTGCTAAGTCCTTTGTAGATAATATAATAAATAAAGAATATAATGGTAGAGCTGTAACTGACGGTGATTCTATAGATCTTGGCGGTAAAACATTAACATTTTATCACACACCTTTCTTACACTGGCCAGATACCATGTTTACCTATCTTATAGAAGACCATATCCTGTTTCCATGTGATTTCCTTGGTGCTCATTACTGCGATTATAATCTTTTTAATGATAAATTAGAAAATAAAGAAGAAGCAAAAGCTGCTTTTAGATTCTACTATAGCATGATAATGAGACCATACAAAGAGCATATTTTAAAGGCATTTAAAAAAATTGAAGGGATTCAAATAGATATGGTTTGCCCTTCTCATGGACCTGTTTTAAGAGAAGATATTGACTATTATCTAAATTTCTATAAAGAACAGGCAGATAGATATTACCTAAACAACCCTTATACACAAATTACCATTGTTTATGGCACCGCTTATGGTAATACAAAAATGCTAGCTGACAAAATAAAAGAAGGGATTGAGGAAACCAGTGTAAAAGTAAAAATGTTTGATGCAGCTACTGATAATATGAACGATATCATTGATGAAATTGAAATTTCTCACGGATTATTAATCGGCTCACCAACATTAAATGCAAAAGCTGCAAAACCTATATTTACACTCTTTGCTAATCTCGTTGTATTAAATGTTGCTAACAGAAAAGCTGGAGCATTTGGTTCTTATGGTTGGAGTGGTGAAGGTATAAAAATGACTGAAGATGTTTTAAAAACAATGAGGATGAAACTACCACTACCTGCTTTTAAGGTTAAAATGACTCCATCAGAAGAAGAGTTAGAAAAAGCAAAAGAATGGGGTCGAGAATTTGCATTAAAAGTTTTAGAAGGTAACTAAATTTATGGGCCGTTGTGAATAGTCTCACAATGGCCCAACATTTTATTTTGAAAAAACCTTTTTTATTGAATCTTCTTCACCTGCAACAACTAATTCATCACCTTTTTCCAATTTTAAAGAGGCATCTTTTATAAGTTTAGCTCTACCATCTCTAATTAAAATAATTGCTGTAATATTATGTTTCCTTCTCAAATCAATCTCTGCTAAACTTTTATTATAAAATTTTTCGGGTACTTTTATTGTAGCCACAGCCGTTTCATCACCTAATTCAAAAAAGTCCAATATATTCGGTCTTGCAATCTTTTCTGCAAGCTTTGTGGCAATCTCTTTTTCTGGTAAAATAACCTCATCTGCACCAATTTTGAGTAAAATCTCCTTTTGTATATTTGTGCTTGCTTTTGCTATAATATTTTTTGCTCCCAATTTTCTTAAATAAGTAATACACAATATTAAACTCTCAAAATTGCTACTTAGACCCAAAATTATTTTATCAAACTTATCCACCGATAACTCTTTTAAGGCATCTTCATTTGCAGCATCAGCAACAAGGGCATCTGTAACTTCATCCTTGATTTGATTAATAATTTTAGTGTTTTTATCAACAGCTAATACATTTAAACCCTCTTTGGCCAATTTAACAGCTAACTCATAACCAAAAATACCTAAACCAATAACCAAAACATCCTTTGCTTTTTCAAACATAAATCACCCCAACACTACCTTTTCTTCTGGATATTGTACAAAAGTTCTCTTTTCTTTCCCCAACATAGCCATTACAAGAGCTGCAGGCCCAACTCTTCCCAAAAACATACAACAAATTATAACGATCTTCCCTGCCATAGTTAACTTTGTTGTTATACCTAAACTTAAACCAACAGTACTAAGTGCAGATGTTACCTCAAATAACATCTCTAAAAAATCGTAATTGTAAAAATACAATAAAATCAATGTTGAAACAACATCAACAGCCAAATAAAGAAAAATTAATGCAAACGCTCTAAGAATCGTTTGATAAGGTATCTGTCTTTTAAAAATTATTATTTTATTCTCCCCTTTTATAACACGCAAAATTGATACAAACGCAATGAAAAAAGTTGTTGTTTTCACACCACCACCAGTTGAACCAGGTGAAGCTCCAATTATCATTAAAATAATCAACATAAACTTACTAATATTATGCAACTGACCTAAATCAACAGAATTAAACCCAGCTGTTCTTGCAGTAACTGATTGAAAAAAACCATCCACAATTCCCATCTCTTTTTCTATTATACTAAAAACTAAAAAACCAACTATTATTAATAAAAATGTTGTCATTAATACAACTTTAGTATGCAACTTCAGTCTTACTTTTTTTTGAAAACTTTTTTGTAGATCATATATAACGTAATAACCTATACCTCCTAATATAATCAGACACATTGTTGTAATTTTAACTATAGCATTAGAATTAATTAGACTATCATCAAAAGTTGAGAAACCAGCATTACAAAAAGCAGAGATAGAATGAAAGATCCCATAATAAACAGCACTTGATAAATGAAACCCCTGCAATAAAAAACCAACACTTAACAAGATTGCTCCTATCAACTCTATGATAAATGTGTACTTGATTATATACACTAAAATATTTTCAACTTCATGAAGTGCAAAAACATCTGTTATTTTTGCAACCATTATCCTTTGATCAAGCCCTAGTTCGCCACGGAGAAAAATATATAAAGATGAGCTCAATGTCATTATCCCAAGAGCTCCTAATTGAATTAATAGTAAAATAATAGATTGTCCAAATAGAGTAAAATTAGACGTATTTGTTACAATTAAACCTGTTACACATACTGCCGAAGTAGAAGTAAACAATGCATCTATGTAGCTTAAATTACCATTATAAGTCCCTTTTAATTTTAAAAGTATTGAACCAACAAAAATTAATATCAAAAAAGTCAAAATAAGATAAGTCCAAGGACTTAATTTTATTTTTTTCATGCGCGAATAATATTACTTTTTAGATTAATGTCAACTTTAATAATCAATAGAGTTGTTCATTAATAGATGCTTCAATAAACCAAATTGCTTCATTATAGCACAATAACCAATTTATTAGTCATTTCGACCCCGCCATTCAGTATGGGAGATGCTTAGTGTAAAATTTTTTAATATATTGAGGTTATTGCACAAAAATAGATACTAAATATGCTAGATTGATTCACTAACGCTCGCAATGACAAATTTCCCAGTCATTGCGAGGAGCAAATGCGACGAAGCAATCTTATCTTTATTATTATTAACACTTTAGACTATTGCACAACAGTCTAATTTTTTAAAAATATTGGCAACATTCCACTATTTATTCAGCACTGGTTCTAAATTTAGTTTATCTATCGCCATCTCACGTAATTTATATTTTTGAATCTTACCACTTGCTGTCATAGGATATTCATCAACAAACTCTATATATTTTGGTATTTTATAATCAGCAATTTTACCTTTGCAAAATGCTCTAATATCATCAGGAGTTACTTTACCTCTGTATTTCGGTTTCAATTTTATAAAAGCCATAACTTCTTCACCATATTTTTTATCAGGAACACCTACAATCTGCACATCTTCAATAGCATCATAAGTATAAAGAAAATCTTCTATCTCTTTAGGATAAATATTTTCCCCACCCCTTATTATCATATCTTTTATTCTTCCAGTAATCACATAATAACCATCTTCAGTTTTTAGAGCTAAATCACCTGTGTGTAACCAACCATCTTCATCTATAGCTTTTTTGGTGGCTTCTTCCATTTTATAATACCCTTTCATCACATTATATCCTCTAGCACACAGCTCACCAGCAACATTAGGTGGACACTCTTTGCCTGTCGTTGGGTCTACAATTTTTACTTCCACTCCCGGAAGCTCTTTACCAACCGTTGCAACCCGCTTTTCAATATCATCATCAACTCTCGTTTGTGTTATTCCTGGAGAAGCTTCTGTCTGTCCATAAACAATCGTTATTTCACTCATATTCATAACTTCCATCACTTTCCTCATGACCTCTACAGGGCATGGTGATCCAGCCATTATACCTGTACGAAGTGAAGATATATCAAATTTTTCGTGCTCTAAAACTTGAAGCTCAGAAATAAACATTGTAGGGACACCGTGCAATGCTGTACATCTTTCTTTTTCCACAGTTTTTAAAACCTCTATCGGATTAAAATTTTCAACCGGCACCATTGTTGCACCATGTGTCAAACATACTAGAATACTTAAAACCAATCCAAAACAGTGGAAAAAAGGCACTGGAATACATAATCTATCTTTATCTGTAAAATTCATTACATGGCCTATAGCATAAGCATTGTTTAAAATATTATAATGCGTAAGCATTACACCCTTTGGGAAACCAGTAGTTCCTGATGTGTACTGCATATTGATAACATCATCAAAGTGCAAAGAATTCATAACTTCATTTAACTTTTTATAATCAATATCATCTCCCATTTTAACCAAATCAGAAAATTTCATTATACCATCAAATTGTCTCTCATCAAATATGATTACCTTTTCCAACAAAGGGAATTTATCTGATTTTTTAGACTCTTTAAGTTCTGGATAAATGTTATAAAGAGTCTCAACATAATTTAACGTTTTATATTTTTCCACCAAAAACAAAAATTTACTGTCCGATTGTTTCAACAAATATTCCAACTCTCTTTCTCGATAAAGAGTATTAACTGTTACAAGGACTGCTCCAATTTTAGCTGTAGCAAATAAAAGGTAAATCCACTCTGGAATATTATTAGCCCAGATTGCTACATGATCCCCCTTTTTAACACCTAACTTTAATAAAGCATAAGCTAATTTATCTGTATATTCATCAAGTTCTCTATAAGTCATCCTTAAATTTCTAAATGGATAAACTACTGCTTCATTATCTGAATACTCTTTTGCTATATATTTTAAATAATCACCAATCGTTTGTTCAATAAAACTAAAATCTTTCATATATCACCCCATCTTGTTTAATTTTACTAAATTTTATAAAGCTTCAGCAAACTTATATCATTACAATCTTTTTTTTGCAAGAATTTTTATAAAAATTTGACCATAACTTTAAAACGAAATTCTATATTTAGTGAGTTTTAAATACTGAAAAATCAATGAAAATTGTTTGACTGAAGCCTATTAAGGTGCTATAAAATTTTATCTTTGATAAATTTCAATAAGGAGGTTTTTGATGTCTCAAAGAAAATACGTAAACGTAGATGGTAATACTGCAGCCGCTTACGTGGCTCACGCAACAAACGAGGTAATAGCAATTTATCCAATTACACCTTCCTCAGTTATGGGTGAATTGGCCGATGAAATGAGCGCAAAAGGACAAAAGAATATATGGGGTACTGTACCTAAAGTAATAGAAATGCAATCAGAAGGTGGTGCAGCAGGTGCATGCCACGGTTCACTTTCAGCTGGTGCTTTGACCACAACATTTACCGCATCTCAGGGTCTTCTATTAATGATCCCAAATATGTATAAAATTGCCGGAGAGCTAACTCCGACAGTTTTCCATGTAAGTGCAAGGGCTGTTGCTACACATGCATTATCAATTTTTGGTGATCATTCAGACGTAATGGCATGTAGACAAACTGGCTGGGCATTACTTGCATCTAACAATCCACAAGAAGTAATGGATTTTGCTTTAATTGCACAGGCTTCTACTTTGGAATCAAGAGTACCTTTCTTACATTTCTTTGATGGCTTTAGAACATCTCACGAAATTCAAAAAATAGAGCAGCTTTCTCACGATGATATGAGAGTAATGATTGATGATGAGTTAGTTAGAAAACACAAAGAAAGAGCATTGAATCCAGAAAAACCAGTTATTAAAGGGACCTCACAAAACCCAGATGTTTTCTTCCAAAGTAGAGAAGCTGTAAATAAATATTACGAAAAAGTGCCTGAAATTGTTCAAAAACAGATGGACAAATTTTTTGAGCTTACAGGAAGAAGATACAATCTTGTAGATTATGTTGGCGCTCCTGATGCAGAAAAAGTTATTGTAATTATGGGTTCTGGCGCTGATGTAACACACGAAACAGTCGAATATTTAAACTCTCAAGGGGAAAAAGTAGGCGTAATAAAAATAAGGCTTTATAGACCATTCCCTCTTGAAGCTTTTATAAATGCACTTCCAAAAACTGTTAAGAAGATAGCTGTTCTTGATAGGACAAAAGAGCCAGGTTCTCTTGGCGAACCACTTTATTTAGATGTTAGAACTGCAATTGGCGAAGCAATGCAGAAAAAGATGGTTAACTTCGATAGATACCCTGTAATCGTTGGAGGAAGATACGGCTTAGGTTCAAAAGACTTCACACCTGCTATGGTTAAGGCAGTATTTGACAATCTCGATAAAGATGAACCAATCAACGGTTTCTCTGTTGGTATCAAAGATGATGTTACCTTTAAAAGTCTTGATTATGATCCAAATTGGCTTACACCTCAGGATGATGTTTTCAACGGTATGTTTTATGGCCTAGGCTCAGATGGTACAGTTGGAGCAAACAAAAACTCTGCAAAAATTATTGGTGAATTGACAGATAACTTTGTTCAGGCTTACTTTGTGTATGACTCTAAGAAATCTGGTTCAATGACTGTTTCCCATGTAAGATTCGGTAAAAAACCAATTAGAAGTTCTTACCTAATACAAGAAGCTGACTTTGTTGCATGTCACAATTTCTCATTCTTAGAGCAGTATGAAATTTTAAAACCACTCAAAAAGGGTGGAATATTCTTGCTCAACAGTATCTATACAAAAGATGAAGTATGGGATAAACTTCCAAAAGAGGTTCAAGAACAAATTATTGAAAAAGAAGCTAAATTTTATGTAATAAATGCAAACAAAATAGCAGAAGAAATAGGCCTTGGTGGAAGAGTAAATGTAATTCTTCAAACTGCATTCTTTAAAATATCAAATGTTATCCCATTTGATAAAGCAGTTGATGCTATTAAAGACGCTATCAAGAAAACTTATGGAAAATACGGTGATGAAGTAGTTAATATGAACATTAAAGCTGTAGAAGCTGGAATGAATGAAGTTTACGAAGTAAACTATCCAAAACAGATCACATCCAATACAAAAATGCATAAGTATATAGACAATCCAGATGCACCAGAAATAGTTAGAAAAGCTATTAGCAAAATGATTGCGATGGAAGGGGATGATGTACCTGTTTCATGGCTTCCAGATGATGGAACTTATCCAACAGGCACATCAAAATATGAAAAGAGAAATATTGCTCTAAATGTTCCTGAATGGGATCCAGAGGTTTGTATTCAGTGTGGTATCTGCTCATTTGTATGTCCGCACGCTACAATTAGGATGAAGGTTTATGATCCAAAATATTTAGAAAATGCACCAGAAACATTTAAAGCAGTAGATGCAAAAGGCAAAGAGTTTGCAGGTATGAAATTTACTATCCAGGTATCAGTTGAAGATTGTACAGGTTGTGGTGCTTGCGTTTACAACTGTCCTGCTAAAAGTAAAACTGATCCAACTAAAAAAGCAATCAATATGGTTCCTCAACCACCTATTAGAGAACAAGAAAGTAAAAATTGGGAATTTTTCTTAACAATCCCTGATTTAGATTACTCAAAATACAATAAAGCCACATTAAAAGGTAGTCAGCTTGCTCCACATCTGTTTGAATTTTCTGGAGCCTGTGCTGGTTGTGGTGAAACACCATATGTAAGACTTGTTACACATCTTTTTGGAGATAGAGCAATTATTGCCAATGCTACAGGTTGTTCATCAATCTATGGTGGTAACCTCCCAACAACACCTTACACAAAAAGAGCTGATGGCAGAGGCCCAGCTTGGTCAAATTCACTTTTTGAAGATAATGCAGAATTTGGTCTTGGAATGAGTTTGGCTGTAGAAAAATTTAAACAACAAGCTACTGAGTTATTAACCGAATTAAAAGATAAAGTTGGAGCAGATTTAGCTGAAGAAATCCTTAATGCAGATCAATCTGACCAAGTTGGAGTTGAAAAACAGAGAGAAAGAGTTGCTAAACTTAAAGAAATACTCAAAGGGCTTGATGATGATAAAGCTAAATTACTTTATGATGTTGCTGATTATCTAATCAAAAAATCTGTATGGATTATTGGTGGAGATGGGTGGGCTTATGACATAGGTTATGGTGGCTTAGACCATGTGTTAGCTCAAAAAAATAACGTAAACATCCTTGTCCTTGATACAGAGGTTTACTCAAACACTGGTGGACAGTCATCAAAAGCTACTAACATCGGTGCATTTGCTAAATTTGCATTTAGTGGTAAAGAAAACCCTAAAAAAGATCTTGGTATGATGGCTATGAGTTATGGCCATGTTTATGTTGCTCAGGTATCACTTTCTAATCCTGCACAGTGTATAAAAGCTTTTGTTGAAGCAGAAAGCTATGATGGTCCATCTATCATTATAGCAAATTGCCACTGTATAGCTCACGGTATTGATATGAGTAAAGGGGTTGAGCATCAAAGGTTAGCAGTTCAATCTGGATACTGGCTACTTTATAGATTTGACCCAAGACTTACAGAACAGGGTAAAAATCCACTTCAACTTGATACAAAAGAGTTGAAAAAATCTGTTTCTGAATTCCTAAAAGCTGAAAACAGATTTAGAGCTGTTGCTAAGATGTTCCCAGAAAGGGCAAAAATGCTTGCCGAATTTCTTGACGAAACCATTAAAAGAAGATTTAGCATTTACAAACAATTATCAACAAAGATGGAGTGTTCTGAAGAAAATTAATAGGCGGGGTAAATCCCCGCTTTTTTTATGTTTAGGGGGAGATATGAAACCAGAGATAATAGTTGCTCTTGATTTTTCAGATTTTGATGATGGAAAAAATATTGTAGAAACATTAGATAAAGAAATAACATTTTATAAAATTGGATTAGAAGCATATTTATCAATCGGAGAAAAACTGATTGATTATTTAGTATCAAAAAATAAAAAAGTTTTTCTTGATCTAAAATTTCACGACATTCCAAATACTGTCAAAAAAGCTGCTCTGGCCGCAGCCAAAAAAGGTGTTTTTATGTTTAACCTGCACATACAGGGTGGCTATGACATGATTAAAGAAACAGTAGCCGCTGTAAAATCTATAAATAGTGATGTTTTAATAATTGGTGTTACATTATTAACTTCTCTTGATGAAAATTATTTAAATCAATATAATATAAACTTCAATAATTCTGCTGACTATGTTTTACATTTAGCAAAAATTGGAAGAGAGGCAGGTCTTGATGGAGTGGTTTCTTCAGCAAAAGAAACACCTCTTATAAAGAAACATCTTGGTGAAGAATTTCTTACTATAACCCCAGGGATTAGGCTTGCTACTAATAATATTGATGACCAAAAAAGGGTTGTTACCCCAAAAGATGCTAAAAAGATGGGTACAGATTTTATGGTAATTGGCAGACCAATAACTCAATCACAAGATCCAAAATACACAGTAAAACTGATTAAGGAGGAGCTTAATGGATAAAAATGAAATCTTAGAAATTTACAAAAGACACAACGCACTATTAAAAGGGCACTTTTTATTATCCTCAGGTCTTCACAGTGATACATATTTACAATCAGCCCTTGTAATGCAATACCCAGTAATTGCAGAAGAGATTATTAAAGAGCTCGTAAAGGATATATACCATCTGAATTTTGTAACAGTTGTTAGTCCTGCCATTGGTGGGATTAGGTTTGGATACGAATTAGCAAGACTTTTGAAAAAAAGAGCAATTTTCACTGAAAGAGTAGATGGTAAAATGACTCTCAGGAGAGGGTTTACTTTAGAAAAAGGGGAAAAAGTCATTATTGCCGAAGATGTGGTAACAACAGGGAAGTCCACAAAAGAGTGTATAGATGCTGTTTTAGAACATGGCGCTGAAGTGGTTGCTATATGCAGTCTGATTGATAGAAGCAATGGTAACGCAAAATTTGACTACGAATTTTACCCTCTACTTAGAATAAATGTAGAAACTTATGAGCCAGAGAATTGTCCTCTTTGTAAACAAGGTGTACCTATTGAAAAACCTGGAAGTCGTTTTCTAAAGAAGTAAACAAAAAGCCATTTCCTCAGATTGCTTCGCTAATGCTTGCAATAACTTTATTCCTCTGTCTTTGCGAGGGGCGAATGCCCCTAAGCAATCTTATTATTATAAATTGTGACCGCCTTTAGTCAGCTTTTTATTTTAAATATTTCTTTAAAGTATCTTTAATGTTTTTTGGCTCAAATTGAAGTAATTTATAAATTTCCATATTTTCGCAAGTATTACCCTCTCTAAGCATTTCAAATTGATCTCTTGTTAGAGGAAACCATTGAAACTTTCCAAACAATGTAATCATAAAGCTTATTATAAATTCTGGGACTGGGATAAACAGCCTTTTTCTATTAGTAACTTCACAAATCAATCTTAACAATTCTTTATAACTTAAAACTTCTGGCCCGCACACAGTAAATGTTTTATTGAATGTATCACTATTTTCAATAGCATCTACAAATATTTTAGCAACATCAGCGACATATACAGGCTGCATAGAATAACTTCCATCCCCAAAATAGCTAAAAACTGGGGTTTTCTTCAAAAAATCGTTTAACATATTTATAAAAGAATCACCTGGTCCATAGATCACAGAAGGCTTAAAAATAGTATACGTCAAACCAGAATTTCTAACATACTCTTCAGCCAAATATTTTGTTTTGTGATAATCTGTAATAGCTTCGCTTCTTGCTCCATTAGCAGACATGTGAATAAATCGTTTTACATCACCCTCTTTAGCAGCATCCACAATCATTTTAGTAGCTTCAAAATGATATCTTTGAAACGTTACACCTTCTTTTGGAATTTCTCTAATAATTCCCACAAGATGAACAACACAATCAACATTATTTAGTTTATCAAGGTAAGTCTTAGGTTTTAAAACATCACCAACAACTATATCTATTCTATCATTTTTAACCTTTACCTTATCAGGGTTTCGAACAAGCAGAGTAACTTCATAATCTTTTGATAGAGCATATTTTAAAATTTCTGTACCAACAAAACCTGTACCACCAGTTAAAAATATTTTCATACGAACCTCAATAAGTTATTTCGACATCTTTATCATATAAGATAGTAAAAGTAACCTTTATATCAATCGATTTGTTTGGTGGCAGTACTATATTACATTCTACTTTCCCCTCACTGTTGATTGAGCATTTATCTTCGCTAACCTTTACATCTTTAACTTCAATCTTTTCATTTTTAGAAACTGGAACTCTATCAACTACTTTTAGTGAGTAACTGTTTATATTTGAAATATTAGTAAGTGTAATAATATAACCATCATTAATCCTCTTTTTATTACCAAAAAAACCAGCGCTTTCTTCAAAATCCAAAATTCTCTTTCTTTCTACTTTAACATCGTATAATTTACCTGCTAAAAGCTTATATCTATTTTTAACCTGTTTTCCTGTAATATTAGAAAACTGTTCATCACCTATACTGACAGTCCAACTATTGCTTTCCAAATCAAAAGGGAGCTCAAAACTAATTTCCCTAAAAACGTTTTTATTTAAATAAGGATATGTAATTAATTCATAATCCCCTATTTTCACAGCACTATTTAAAATAAAATCTTTTTCTTTACCATTTGCGGGCAAAACAAAGTTTTTGATTAAATATTCACGATTACCCTTATCTACAATCTCCTCTTTTGATTCAAAGACATCACTCTTTTGTACAGATTTTGATTTTAAAAATCTTTTAAAGGGTTCAAAAATATTTACAACCCAAGGATTAAAACTTAATTCACCCTGAAATGAACTACTGCTTTTAAACATTAATTTTGCTTCATCAGCAACTATATCAACCCCACTTTTATTGACTATCTTTGCTTTTTTAATAATCCTCAATTTAGCTTTATCCCCTGCAATATTTTCCACATTCAACTGATTTACAATGTTAAAACTAACACCTGAGAATTTCATTTTAACTAATGAGCAATTTTCATCTTGAACAAAATATGGGACATTATCCGGTGCAGATTTTGAAAAAAGATTATTTATTTTATTAATTTCATACAACAAATCCTGCTGTTTACTCTTTATATTACTTATCTCATCAGCAACTTTTATATTAAACTGTAAAAACTCATTAGAATTAAGCTTTACATTTTTTATTGTGCTATCAATGAGTTTTAACTCTGAACTTAATTTTTCTGATTCCTTTGTTAATTCATTTTTTTTATTATATAAATCACACAAAAAACATTTTAATTTTAACGTGTTTTCAGTAACCAAATTTACACTTTTACCATTACACCTGACATCCACATCTTTATTAAAGCCAATAAATCCATTTTTTAATGTCGTTTCATAAAAAACGAAATCTCTGTAGATATCCACTTTTGCAGCAAACAAATTCGTCGCAAATAATATTAACATTAAACAAACTACAAACAACCTATTCATAATAGCTCCTCCTGTTTAAAAGATAAAAATCCATTTTTTGTTACAATTATATGATCAACTAATGCAATATCAACTAATTCAAGCGCATTTTTTACATTTTTAGTATATCTGATGTCACTCTGAGATGGTTTTAAATTACCAGATGGATGATTATGAGCAAGGATAACTGCCACAGCATCTCTTACCAGAGCTTGCTTTGCAAGTTCTTTAGGTGGGAAATAAGATTCATTAACACTTCCACTACTTAAAACTTTATATTCTTTTATACGCCCTTTGGAATCTAAAAAAACAGCAATTAATTTTTCAACATCATCAAATCCAACCTCAAACTTTAAAAACTTAAATACTGCAGTAGGGGAATTTAAGATAGTTTCATTTTCTCTAAGATTTGAATATTCACATCTTCTAAACAAATCTTTAATAATATTAAAAAATAAAACGGTTTCACTCCCTACCCCTTCAATATCATCAGATATTTTAAAAATATTCTGGATGCCACCTACATGTGCTAAGATATTTTTTGCCTGAGGTTTAACATCTTTACCTCTTACTACATATCCCAGCAACAACTCAACTATCTCATAATCAGCAAGTGATGATGGATTATTTACAAATCGCTCTTTCAACCTTTTTCTGTGTCCTAGATAATGAGGTTTCTCTTTCTTCATAGTCACATTATAATTGCAAACAAACATTAATTCAAGAAAGTTGAAAACAATCTTGAATAATTAATTCTATTAACTTCAATATATTTTACAATATGCTAATTCATTTATATATTGAAACATCTTTTTATTTTTGATATATAAATTTCATGGTTAAATCATTAACTATCATTTTTTTATACCTTTTTATCGGTGATACAATTTCAACTCTCTTAAATATCCCTATTCCTGGTAATGTCATCGGTATGATTCTTTTAACAATTTCATTAAAAACAAATCTAATTAAATTAGAAAGTGTAAAGCCTGCAGCAGATGTCCTTGTAAAAAATATGGCTTTTTTATTTGTCCCGCCCGGTGTAGGGATAATGATATATTTTGATTTGATAAAAAAAGAGTTTATCCCTATTGTTATTTCCTATTTTTTTAGCACATTGGCCGTTCTTTTCATAGTAGGCAAAGTACAACAAATAATGGACAAAAAAAATGAAAGCAATAATTGAAAATCCAATCTTTTCTGTAATGATAACATTCTTAGTGTTCTATTTAGCTTCCAAATTATACAATAAATACAGATTTATACTTTTTAATCCAGTTTTAATATCAATAACATCACTTATTTTGTTATTAAAACTGATAAACCTTGATTATCATACATATTTCAAAGGTGCTAAAATTATCAGCTTTTTCCTTGGGCCATCAGTAGTAGCTCTCGGTGTACCACTTTATTTACAATTTGAAGAGATCAAAAAAAGAGGTATATCAATTATAATTAGTATAATAATCGGTAGTATTGTTGGTATATTATCCGCTGCACTAACTGCAAAATTACTTGGAGCTTCAAAAGTGGTGGTTGCTTCAATTGCTCCTAAATCTGTAACAACACCAATAGCAATGGGGATTTCAAAAAAGATTGGAGGGATTCCATCTTTAACTGCTGCGATAGTTATTGCTACAGGAGTGCTTGGTGCTGTAATCGGGCCAGCTTTTCTGAAATTAACTGGTATAAAAAACAAAGTTGCTGTGGGTCTTGCAATTGGTAGCGCTTCACACGGTATAGGAACAGCAAGAGCCTTTGAAGAAGGAGAATTAGAAGGAGCATCAAGCTCACTTGCAATATGTTTAAATGGCATTGCAACAGCTATATTTACACCAATAATTTTTTATATTATATACAAATTATTATGAAATTAGTTGATTATCTCTCACAACAATTCAATATTTCAAAAAGATTAGCTAAAAAATATATAAAAGAGAAAAAAGTATTAATTGATGGTAAATTCGCAAAAGAAAATCTAGAAATAACAAATATTGAAAACCATCACATAAGCCTCAACATTGATATAAAAAAAATAGAATATAATTTAGACGAATTTATTATTTCAAATTATGAAAATGTAATATTTCTCTACAAACCACCTTTTATGCATACAGAAAGACACAAATTAGAAGACTCTTTAACGATTTCAGACATTGTTTCAGAACATTTTAAAGAATATAAACTTATTTCAAGGCTTGACTTTGAAACGGATGGAGTTATTGCAGCAATAAAAGATGGATATAAACCAGAGAATGTTTTGAAAAAATATCTAGCTGTTGTAATTGGCAATTTCCCAGAGGATACAATTGTTTTTAACAAAATCGTTTACAAAAAAAGAAAAAAAGTAAAAGTGTTAGAAGAGATTGACCTTGAACACCTTTCAAATATAAAGGTCATTAATTCAGATAAAAATTACTCACTACTTGAAATCACTATTTTTAAAGCAACAAGACATCAGATAAGAGCACATCTATCATTTTTGGGATTTCCAATTTTGGGAGATACACTTTACGGTGATAAACAATACAAAAGACTTATGCTCTCCTGTATTTATACAAAAATAGATAATTTTGAAGCCCACTCCCCAAAAAAAGAAAACTTTATAAAAGAGTATCAAAATCTCATTTCAGTTTAAGTATTTTGGTCTTTGCAAATTGATGATATGCAATATCTAAAAAGTTATTTTTAACTGCCTAACACTTAAATTAGTCAATCTCGCAATTTTTAATGTTTTTTAAGGAAATTTTTTTTATTAGAAAACCATAAAAATCTTATATTTAATTATAGGTATCAATTAATTGTCGATCTCCAGGTTTTTTTACAAGATTACAGGTCGACTAAAAATTGCTTTAAATTTGACATACTTTTCAAAATTTTGTATAATAAAATTAATAGATTTATCAAAGATGTTTGACAATTCGATACTTCATAGGGATAAGGGGTTTTTAGAGTGCCTATGAGGAATTGAAACGAAAACCCGATGACATTAATAATGGCGTCGGGTTTTGTTTTTAGAGTGCCTATGAGGAATTGAAACAAAAAAGTGTCCATTATGTCCATAGAGTCCAGAAATGTTTTTAGAGTGCCTATGAGGAATTGAAACGGGTTTAAAAGATGTCCATAGATATGAGCGCGTTCGTTTTTAGAGTGCCTATGAGGAATTGAAACGACTTTGCTGTTAATAGCGGACCAAGAAGAGCTATTAGTTTTTAGAGTGCCTATGAGGAATTGAAACGAAAACTCTTTTATTATTCCACGCTTTGAGCCCCTTGTTTTTAGAGTGCCTATGAGGAATTGAAACTTTCGCTTTGAACAAAGTTCAAAGCATGAAGGGTTGCAAGTTTTTAGAGTGCCTATGAGGAATTGAAACTTTTCCTGCTTCTTCCAACCCCACAAGTTTTTTGGAAGTTTTTAGAGTGCCTATGAGGAATTGAAACAATAATTTCGTTCGCAAGGTTTTGAAGGTCAAACCATCGTTTTTAGAGTGCCTATGAGGAATTGAAACAACCATCTATAATGCTCCATAAAACCGTCGTTGAGTCTGTTTTTAGAGTGCCTATGAGGAATTGAAACCAGATTTGCACAATTACATTAGTTATTTATTTGACAAGTTTTTAGAGTGCCTATGAGGAATTGAAACCTAAACAACAAAAAGAAAATTACAGATTTGTACAATTGTTTTTAGAGTGCCTATGAGGAATTGAAACGTTGCGCAAATTGCACAACTGTAATATTTGGATTGACAAGTTTTTAGAGTGCCTATGAGGAATTGAAACAAAAAGCACGCTTTTTAGCGTGCTTTTCCTAATTTTTCGTTTTTAGAGTGCCTATGAGGAATTGAAACTTTTAACTACTTTATTTATTACAGTAATGCCTATTATGTTTTTAGAGTGCCTATGAGGAATTGAAACATCATTTGTAAACTGAATCTGATTCACTATTTGTTAGTTTTTAGAGTGCCTATGAGGAATTGAAACATCATTTGTAAACTGAATCTGATTCACTATTTGTTAGTTTTTAGAGTGCCTATGAGGAATTGAAACTAAAATTTCCTATCGAATATTTTTTGAGCTTCATCAAGTTTTTAGAGTGCCTATGAGGAATTGAAACAATAGGCGTTTTGCGATTGCCTTATCTTTTGTTTTTGTTTTTAGAGTGCCTATGAGGAATTGAAACGATCATCAGGCGAAATTGGTATTTCCTCATTCATCAGTTTTTAGAGTGCCTATGAGGAATTGAAACTCAAATGAATATAATTCGGACTAATATAGATTGGTTGAGTTTTTAGAGTGCCTAAAAGGATTTGAAACAAGGTAGATCAATATAAACTTCCTTCTCAAGTTCTTTGTTTTTAAAGTGCCTTAAAGGATTTGAAGTTAATTAAATAAAAGCTTTTACTAATATCCATTAATTTTATATTAATAATATGGATACAGTTAATATCAACGGAACTCTTATTTGGTATTATTATATCTGTCCACGAGAAGTATGGTTTATTGGTCATTCCATAGAAGCAGATCAGGAAAACGACTTTTTAGCTTTAGGAAGGCATATTCATGATTTCTACTACAAAAAGCAAAAAAAAGAATTTATTATCGATAATACAATAAAAATAGATATCTTGCCTGGTAAAAAAGTTATTGGTGAAATCAAAAAATCTTCAAAATACTTAAAAAGTGCAACTATGCAAATTGCTTTTTACTTATATTTTTTAAAGCAAAAGGGAATAAATTTATCGGGTGAGCTTTTGTTCCCTGAAGAGAGAAAAAAGAAAAAAATATTTTTGACAAAAGAAATCGAAAATGAACTTAAAAATGCAATAAGTAATATTAATAAAATACTAAATATGGATAAGCCTCCAAAAGCAACAAAAATCCATTATTGTAAAAATTGCGCTTATAAAGAGATGTGCTGGAGTTAGAACATCATGAAGAAACCAATATATATATTTAATGACGGCGAATTAAAAAGAAAAGATAACACCTTATTTTTCATCAAGGATAACGAAAAAAAGACAATACCAATAAATGCAGTATCTGAAATACATGTTTTTGGTGAAATCGATATAAATAAAAGAGCGCTTGAATTTTTAACAAAAAACAAAATACCTTTATACTTTTACAACTACTATGGATATTACATTGGAAGTTATTATCCAAGAGAATACTTAAATGCCGGCATCATAATTTTGAAACAAGCAGAATTTTATTTAAATAAAGAAGAACGACTATTTTTAGCAAAAAGTTTTGTAAGTGGAGGATTATCAAACATTTTAAAAAATCTCAATTACTATAAAAAAACAAAATTAGAAAAAATAACACCATATATTGAACAAATAGAAGAAAAATCAAAAAAAATAAACAATAAATCAAGTATCTCATCTTTAATGGCTCTCGAGGGTGAAATAAGAAAAATATATTATGATGCCTTTAATGTAATCTTAAACTTTGAAGATTTTTATTTCGATAAAAGGACTAAAAGACCACCCGAAAACCCAATAAATGCCCTAATAAGTTTTGGCAACTCACTGATATATACTACAATTCTATCTCAAATTTATAGAACACATCTTGACCCTAGAATCGGCTATCTCCACGAAACCAACCAACGCAGTTTTAGTTTAAATTTGGATTTAGCTGAAGTTTTCAAACCAATAATAGTTGATAGAGTAATTTTTAGCCTCATTAACAAAAAGCAAATACAGCTAAAACATTTTGAACAAGAAATTGATTTTACTTATTTAAACGAAAAAGGAAGACAAATCTTTATAAAATTATTTGAAGAAAAATTAGCTACAACAATAAATTATAAAAATATAGGAAAAGTTTCTTATAGAAAACTTATCAGATTAGAGTGTTACAAACTTTATAAACACTTTTTAAAAGAAGATATTTACAAACCATTTATAACTAATTGGTGATAAATGTTTATAATATTAGTATATGATGCAAATGAAAAAAGGGTGCAAAAATTTCATAAAACTTGCAAAAAATATTTAACTTGGGTTCAAAATAGCGTTTTCGAAGGAGAAATAACAGAAGCAAATCTCCGTATACTTACTGACGAATTAAAAGATATAATGGATGAAAATGAAGACTCTGTATTGATTTATAAATTCAGAACAAAAAAATATTATGAAAGAGATTCTATCGGTATATCAAAGCCTTCACATGAAGATTTATTTTTTTAATCAACTATTGTTGAAAAGTTAAAAGTATATGTTAAAATATTATTATGAAAATAAAGCTTTTATTTAATTCTGATAACGAATATATAATTTTGCCTATTCATCACAATTATTTACTTCAAAGTATGTTTTATAATAATCTTCCTACTCCACTTGCAAATTTTCTTCATGAAATTGGCTTTTTTTATTACAAAAGGCAGTTTAAACTATTTACTTTCTCAAAAATTCAATCCAAATATTTTGAGCTTATCAGAGAAAAAAGTAAAATCACAAAAATTAAATATAAAACTCCAATAACTATTTTTATTTCTTCGGCTATAAATGACTTTACAAAAAATTGGGGGGAAACATTTTTGAAAAAAGAAAATATTTTTTTAGGTAAAAATCCACTTTATCTTGAAAGTATAGAAGTTCTCCAAAACCCATACTTTGAAGAAGATTTTATAATAAAAACATTATCTCCAATAACTGCTTATAAAACTTTTGAAAATGGAAAAAAATATTATAGATACTACTCACCAAGTGAACCTGAATTCCAATATTTAATAAAAGAAAATCTAAGAAAAAAATTTGAAATCATTACAGGTGAAGAGATTTCAGAGTTTCCAATTGAAATACAGCCAATAAAAACAAAAAAAGTATTATTCAAATACAAAGATTTTCCAATAGAAGCCTATGAAGGAACTTTTAAGATAAAAACAATCCCTGAACTTTTTAAAACTGTTTATGACGCAGGTCTTGGAGCGAAAAACTCCCAAGGTTTTGGAATGGTAGAAATATTAAATAATACAATAAAAAGGGAAAAATATGTTGACAGCTATTAAAGATTTAGGAGAGATACTTTTAGAAAAGGAAAATAAAACTCCGATTGATATTCTTATAGAAAATCCTGATAGCAGCGGAACATACAAAGTAGTCTGGGCATTAGAGTTTGATAAGGATTTGAATTTTCAAAAACTTTCAGTAGAAGAGTTTAAAGCTGAATCTCCTTATATTTACCTTTATAAAAGAGCTTCTGGCTCAAACGCACCTGATTTTTCCCCAACTTCAAGAGTTACAGAACCAGAAAAAACATTTACAAAAAAACTTCTGAAATGGCTTGAAGGTCACAACAACATCATAGAAATTAAAAACATTTATAATGAACTTGTAAAAAACAAAGATGAAATTATTAAAAAATTAGAAGAACTAAATCAACAAACAAAAGATAACAAAATTTTAACTATTAAAATTGATGGAAAATATCTCTATGAAATAGAAAATCCAGACTTTAAGAAAATTTTACTTGAAGATTATTTAAATAAAATAAAAGAGATTTCAAAAAAAGATGCAGTTTGCAGCGTCTGTGGAGAGAAAAAAGAAGAAGTGTTTACAACTTCACAAATTTACAAATTTTACACCCTTGATAAAGAATGCTACATCACAGGCGGATTTAACAAAAAAGAGGCTTGGAAGAATTTCCCTATTTGTGAGAAGTGCTTTTTAAAAGTGGATTTTGCCAAAAAATTTGTAGAAGAACACCTCAAATATAACTTTTACAGTAAAACCTATTATCTCATTCCAAAAATGATTCTTAATGTTCCTGAGGCTCTTGATGAAATAAATGAGATTTTAACCTCAGAAGAAAAAATCCAAAAACTGACAAATGAGCAAAGAAAAACAATAACTGGAGACAAAGAAGAAATCCTTGATATTATCAAAGATTATAAAGATGTTGTGAGCTTTTATTTTCTGTTCCTAAAAAAAGATAATGCAGCAGAGAGAATTTTGCTTTTAATAGAAGATGTTTTTCCCTCAAGAATTCATTTCATATATGAGACAAAAACCAAAATTGACAGAATTTTTGAGCAAAATTACACTTTTGCTAAACTTAATGAATTTTTAAAAGAGTTTGATAAGCTTTTTTTTGAAGTAATAGATAAAATTTTTAGAAGTGGTAAGCTCAATTTTAAAACTCTTATTCAAATATTTAACAGAAAAATAAGAAGTGATTTTTTAAATAATAAAAATTTCAACTATACAGTAATAGATGCTCTAATGAATATTAATTTTTTTGAAGAGCTTTGTTTAATAAACTGTGAGGAGAATAAAATGGAAAAGACAAAATTCGATAAGATTTTCGAAAAAGTAGGAAAATCTTTAAATACTCCTGCTAAAAGAGGTATTTTCTTACTTGGAGCTTTAACTCAGATGCTTTTAAACATTCAAGGACAGGAAAGAGAAAGCACACCTTTTTTTAAAAATCTTAAAGGTCTAAAAATGAATGAAGAGAATATAAAAGGTTTACTACCTAAAGTGATTAACAAGCTTATGGAATATGAAAGATTTGATAAAGGTAAACAAGAATTAACAAAGGAAATATCAAAAGAATTTTTAGCTCAAGAAAAATTTGGTTTAACAATAGATGAAATAAATTTCTATTTTGCTTCTGGAATGGCACTATCAAAAGAAGTTGCAAATATTATTTATGAAAAAGAAGAATGAAATAATTTTTATAGTAAAATTATAAAAAAAAGGAGTAAGGTCATGAGTGAAATTATTAAAAATCGAAGAGAATATCTATTTTTATATGATGTTAGCTTTGCTAACCCAAACGGAGATCCAAATGATGAAAACAAACCACGAATTGATGAAGAAACTGGGAAAAATATCGTTACAGATGTAAGACTGAAAAGAACTATAAGGGACTATTTAAAAGATTTTGAGGGACTGGAAATTTTTGTTAGAGAAATTGCTGATGAAAATGGTAAAATCCAAGATGCAAAAGCAAGAGCAAAAGATTTTGAAAATAATCCTGAAAAAATATTAAATGAGTGTATCGATGTCAGACTGTTTGGTGGTACAATCCCTATTACAACTGGGAAAAACAAAGATAGTTCAATTACCTATACAGGTGCAGTTCAGTTTAATATGGGACAATCACTTCATAGAGTAAAGCTAGAATATATCAAAGGGACAGGTGCTTTTGCCTCAACAGCTGGGAAAGAACAAAAAACATTCAGAGAAGAATGGATTTTGCCCTATTCTCTAATAGCATTTCATGGAGTTGCAAACGAAAATGCTGCAAAAACAACAAAATTAACAGATACAGACTTAGAATATCTAAAAAAAGGGATGTGGGAAGGAACAAAAAATCTTATCACCCGCTCAAAAAACGAACAAATACCAAGACTCCTAATAGAAGTTATTTATAAAAATGAGGTTCATTCACATATTGGAGAATTACACAGATATATAAAACTCGAATCTGAAAAAGCAGATGAAGAGCTTAGAAGCACTGATGACTTTATTCTGAATATTGATGAACTCATATATGCATTAGAAGAAGAAGCAGATAAAATTGAAAAAGTTTTATATAAAATTGACAGAAATTTAAGACTGAATAAAGATTTTTCTTCAGAGAAAATAAACTTTGAAAAAATAGAAATTTAGATTTATTTTAAACTATGAAGACATTAGAAGATATTAAACAGCTTTTGAAGAAGCATAAAAAAGAGATAAAAGAAAGGTTTGGAGTTAAGAATTTATATATTTTTGGCTCTTATGTTAGAGGAGAACAAACTCCAGATAGCGATATTGATATATTAGTAGAGTTTGAAAAAGGGAAGAAAACATTTTATAAACTATATGGGATTGAAATTTTATTTGGAAGAATTGTTTGGAAAGAAAGTAGATTTAGTAATAAAAGAAGCTGTAAGAAAAGAATTGAAAAAATATATATATGGAGAGGCAATAAATGTCTGAACGAGAATATAAATTTTTTTCTAAAAAGGAATTTGATAAATGAAAGTATTAGTCTTTGATATTTGGGGAGATTTTGGACATTTTAAAAAGTTTTATACAACATCTTCACCATTGACATTTTCTGTTCCACCACCTACAGCAGTTTATGGAATGTTAGGAGCGATTTTAGGATTTGGAAAAAATGAGTATCTTCAATATCTAAATGTTAAAACTACTAAAATAGCCATTCAAATATTAAATCCTATAAAGAAAACAAGAATGACAATAAACCTAATTGATACTAAAAACTCTAACAGTTTTCATTTAATAAAGTCAAGAACGCAGATAAAAACAGAATTTCTAAGAAATCCAGCGTACAGATTTTATGTAAACATCAATAATGAAGATTTGTTTAATAAACTAATTCAGAGAGTTAAAAATAAAGAAACTTACTACACTTTATCTTTAGGACTTGCAAATTTGCTTGCAAATTTCAAATATATAGGAGCTTTTAAAGCAGAACCTACTGGTAATGCTGACTTTGTAAATTCGGCAATTCTTTCAAAAAATGTTGAAAATATAGAAGTTGAAGAAGGGAAAAAATATTTTAAAGAAAAACTCCCAATAGATATGAACCAAAATAGAGAGGTTTTAAAATATGAAGATGTAATCATGGAGCTTAACGGTCAAAAGTTAGAAGGTAATTTCAAAAATTGCTATAAAATTGAAGATAAAATCGTTTCTTTCTTTTAAATTATAAACTTTACAAAGTAATAAGAAAATACTATATTTAGTATTAATGTAAATGCTATAAAGAGGTTTTTATGATATTATCAGCTAATGATTTAAAAACAAAAGGAATTTCATTCGTTGAAAAACTTATAAAAAAATATAACGAAGTTTTCATTACTGTAAGAGGAAAAAAGAAATTTGTAATCCTTCCCGTTGAAGAATATGAGAAATTAAAAGAAGCAGAACTTGATAAGATTATTAAAGAAGCAGAAGAAGATTATAAAAAAGGAAGATATATAAAAGAAACTGCAGAAGAACATTTCCAGAGGTTAGGTATTTAGTTGTATTCCCTCGTTTTTACAGAAATCTATCTAAAAAGAGAAAAAGAATTTTTAAAAAAGCATAAAGATTTAATACCAAGATATAAAAAAGTTTTGAAACTTTTAGAGTTAGACCCACATCATCCATCTTTAAGACTTCATAAGTTAAAAGGAAAATTTAAAGATAAATATTCAGTTTCAATCACTATGAGCTATAGAATTATTTTAACTTTTGTAATTGTAAAAAAAGAAATAGTTTTAATAGATATAGGACATCACGATGAAGTATATTAATTCAAAACTCCATTCCCATCCTGACAGGCTGTTAGAAAAGCATACTTCACAAGTTATAGAATTAGCCAATAAATATTATTCAGAAATTTCTATTAATGACAAAATTTTAAAAGATATATTAACAATCATAACCTTTTCCCATGACATAGGAAAATCTACACAATTTTTTCAAGATTATATTCTTGGTGATAAAGAATTAAAAAATAAATTAGAGACAAAACATGCCCATTTGGGTGGAATAGCTGGACTTTTTTTAACTGATAGATATTTAAAGTCTAAAAATATAGATAACCCTTTTCTCCTTTCATTGTCATACATTTTACCTAAACGCCATCATTCAAACCTTAAAGACTTTTTAAATGATTTAGTTATTGAAGAAGAAGATATAAAAATTTTACAAACTCAGATAAACTCAATCGATAAAGAAAAATTTAAAAATTTTCTACAAAATGTGGAAACTTGCGATAAAAACTTAATCAATTTTTCTTTCGAAGAAATAGATTTTCAGCAAATAAAGCAAACTTTAAGAAAAATAAGAAGATTTATTAGAAAACTCAAAGATGAAAAATCAATTGATTACTACATAAATACAGTTTTTATGTTTTCTCTAATTCTTGATGCAGACAAATCAGATGTAGGTATAAAAACAGATAAAAATATACTTTTTAAAGACATTCAAATAAAACCGGAAATCGTTGATAATTTCGTAAAAAATCTTTCTTTTGAAGAAACAGAGATTATAAACCTCAGGAAAAAAGCCTACAAAGAAGTTGCAGAAAAAGAAATAGATATAAATCAGAAAATTTATACCTTAACCCTTCCAACAGGACTTGGAAAAACACTTATCTCATTTAAAACAGCTTTAAAAATAGCAGAAAAATTAAAAAAAGAAAAAGGAATAAACCTAAAGATTATCTACTGCTTGCCTTTCCTTTCTATTATTGAACAAAATTTTAGTGTTTTTGAAAATGTTTTAAAAGAAAACGACATAAATCTAGACAGCTCAATTCTTTTAAAACATCACCATTTGACTGGTTTTAGCTATAAATCAAAAGTTGATGAGTTTGATTATAATACTTCAAGGCTTTTAATTGAAGGTTGGAATTCTAAAATAATTACTACAACATTTTTACAGTTTTTTTACTCACTCATAGGAAATAAAAATAAAATGCTCAGAAAATTTCATAGATTAGCAAACTCTGTAGCCATTTTAGATGAAATTCAGTCTATTCCCCATAAGTATTGGTTACTAATAAAAGAAGTATTATGCCGAATGGCAGAAAAATTTAATTTTTATATTATCTTTTCAACAGCTACTCAGCCAATGATTTTTGAAAAAAAGAAATATATTGAGCTTGCAAGCAAAGATTATTTTGAACATATAGATCGATACGATGTTTTTATAAATAAAACACAGCAGACTATTGAGCTGTTCTACTCAAATTTAAATATAGAAGATAACAAAACTTATCTTTTTATAATGAATACTGTAAGTTCTGCTAAAATGCTTTTTGAATTTCTTAAAAAAGATTTCAAAGATGAAATAATATTTTTATCGACTCATATTATTCCAAAAGAAAGACTAAAAAGAATTAAAGAGTTGAAAAACCATAATAAAAGAATTGCAGTTTCAACACAACTCGTAGAAGCAGGCGTAGATATTGATTTTGACATTGTTTACAGAGATTTTGCACCTTTTGACAGTTTAAATCAATCTGCTGGTAGGTGTAACAGAGAAGGAAAAAAAGAAAAAGGTAAATTTTATATAGTAAAACTTTTTGATGATAAAAATAACAGATCTTATAGTTCATACATATATGATTCTGTTTTGATAAATGCTACAGATGAAATTCTTGAAAAAGAAATTTATTCAGAGAAAGAGTTTATAGGTTTAGTAAATAAGTATTTTGAAAAAATAAAGCAAATAAAATCTGACAAAGTCTCCTTAGATATGCTAGAAATGCTATACACACTAAAGTTTTCAGCAGAAAAAGAAAAAGACAAGATTAAATCTATTGAAGATTTTGTTTTAATAAAAGAAGACTACTATAAGGAAGATGTTTTTATTGAAATTGATAATGAAGCCAAAAAAGTATGGGAAGAATATACAAAAATATGGCAGTTACAGGATTTATTTGAAAGAAAAAAGGCATTTGACAGTATAAAATCAGACTTTTATAAATTTGTTGTATCAGTTCCAATTAAAGACAATCCACCACCAATTGAAAACAATTTTTATTTTGTTCCGTATGAAAACATACATGAGTATTATGATTTAGAAACTGGTTTTAAAGTAAAAGGCGGGCTATTTTTTAGTTTTTAGTCGACCCCCATTATTTTTGATATTTTTCTAAAAATTTTTTTATTAGAAAACCATAGAAATATTGTATTCATTTATATGTATCAATCAGTTGTCGATCTCCAGGTTTTTTTACAAGATTAGAGGTCGACTAAAAATCACTTTAAATTTGACACATTTTTCAAAATTTTGTATAATAAAATTAGTAGATTTATCAAAGATGTTTGACAATTTGATATTTCGTAGGGATAAGGGTTTTTAGAGTGCCTAAGAGGAATTGAAACTATCTACAAGGATGGTCTGTTTTCTTTATATAATATAGTTTTTAGAGTGCCTAAGAGGAATTGAAACTTTTCCGCGTTGGTTTAAAGATTCTGATGTTATATATGTTTTTAGAGTGCCTAAGAGGAATTGAAACAGACTTGTATCACTTCCTTGTTCAACTTCTATGTCAAGTTTTTAGAGTGCCTAAGAGGAATTGAAACGAATACCATTCACAATGTTCATTTCTGAATGTTTTCGTTTTTAGAGTGCCTAAGAGGAATTGAAACGTATCTTGTTCAGACCAACCTTGCAGAATTTGTTCAAGTTTTTAGAGTGCCTAAGAGGAATTGAAACGCCATTGAAGACCAATATGGTGGATACAATTTTAAAAGTTTTTAGAGTGCCTAAGAGGAATTGAAACAATTGAACAGTAACCCCAAATTGATTAATCTTTTCTGTTTTTAGAGTGCCTAAGAGGAATTGAAACAACAATTGAAAAACAACGGGAGATTGAACTGATGTAGTTTTTAGAGTGCCTAAGAGGAATTGAAACAGAGACTGTAATATAACTATTTATGGAAAAGGGTTGGGTTTTTAGAGTGCCTAAGAGGAATTGAAACAAAATAGATATGCTTTTATGGCAACAAAAGCCCATGTTTTTAGAGTGCCTAAGAGGAATTGAAACCATTTCCATCATTATTTTCGTTTATGCAATAAATATGTTTTTAGAGTGCCTAAGAGGAATTGAAACTTATATTTCATAACTACCCCCTTCATTAGTTTTCTTTGTTTTTAGAGTGCCTAAGAGGAATTGAAACAATGGTTTCCTATTCGTAAAGTAACTTTAGATATTTGTTTTTAGAGTGCCTAAGAGGAATTGAAACTTCCCTAATGAAAGACAAGGATGAAATTGCTATAGGTTTTTAGAGTGCCTAAGAGGAATTGAAACCCCTGTTCGCCGAGCCTGATAACAAGCTTTGTGCAGAGGTTTTTAGAGTGCCTAAGAGGAATTGAAACTATCTTTCCCCGTTTTGACAGCTGCAGCGATAAGCGGGTTTTTAGAGTGCCTAAGAGGAATTGAAACACAATATCGAACAACGAGCTAATCAATGGTATAAAAAGTTTTTAGAGTGCCTAAGAGGAATTGAAACCCATTTTTTAAGCTTCTAATTTCTAAAACACAGTGAGGTTTTTAGAGTGCCTATGAGGAATTGAAACTTGTTATCTTTTGATTCAATGATTTCATATAAATATTGTTTTTAGAGTGCCTATGAGGAATTGAAACCATCTTCAGTTAGAATTATCTTTTTATTCTCTTTGAAAGTTTTTAGAGTGCCTATGAGGAATTGAAACAGCACATCTGCAACATCAAGTATAAACGATTTAATAGTTTTTAGAGTGCCTAAGAGGAATTGAAACTCTTTTATTTCCTCTTTATCCCCGAGATGGATTTTCACGTTTTTAGAGTGCCTAAGAGGAATTGAAACTGACTGCAAGAAACCTTTCGAGTCCCTTCTCAAGCTCTTGTTTTTAGAGTGCCTAAGAGGAATTGAAACATGGTCGTCAAATTGTCAAGATGAGTCTTGAGGAGCGTTTTTAGAGTGCCTAAGAGAAATTGAAACCATCACCCACCTCACAAGCTACTGCATCAATACTTGGTTTTTAGAGTGCCTAAGAGGAATTGAAACTCCTATCCACTAACAAATAAACAAAACCTGGGACATGTTTTTAGAGTGCCTAAGAGGAATTGAAACTGTAGTAGATACAACATACTCAGCTTTTGATTTGATTGGTTTTTAGAGTGCCTAAGAGGAATTGAAACAGTACCTTGAACAAGAGTACAACAAAAAATTAACTCTGTTTTTAGAGTGCCTAAGAGGAATTGAAACTTTCTATCATATACTTTGATTGAACCTGTTATTTCTGGTTTTTAGAGTGCCTAAGAGGAATTGAATTATTTGTATTATTTTCCTATTTATCCTGCGTCGAAAGGTTCTCATTTTTAGGATGATAAGAGGCTGTTGCACAAGGGAACAATTTTCTGATATTATTAAAGTTTTGAGATTGCTTCGGCAACTAATGTTGCCTCGCAATGACCCAAAAAAGCAGTCATTGCGAGCGTTAGCGAAGCAATCTGAGGTGTTTAAGCAATTATTATTTGCAACGGGTATATTTTAGTTTTAATTCTGCTTGCTAAAAAATTCTTTGTAAAATTGATCCGCTTGTTCCGCCTTTTTCCTTAAAGATTCTATTTCTGAGTCCGTCAAGAGTCTTGAACCGAAAAAGGTAATCGGCTTGTCCTTTTCTGAGTCCAGCGAAAGTTTCTCTGATATTTTTTTATCCAATAATTTTTTCCTAGTCATATTTTCCACCAAACTAATTGTTTATTAAGAACAATTTTATATATCCAGCTCATAACCCTTTGTCAATTTCTACTTAAATAAAAAGAGGTGTAGAACAACGCAAAATTACATTCAACTTCTCCTAATAACAATTTGCAACATTTAAGCAAAAACATAGATCATAAAGAAAAAAATTCAGTCCTCTCTAATACCTTTAAAATTATATTCACTTATCTAAATCTAACCTTTCTGCCTCTTTTGTAACTCCAAAAGCTCCTTTAAGTTTTGATTAATTTCTTCAAGCAATTGCAATCTTTTATTAATCTTCCAATACCAACAGTTAAATTCTCTAGCTATTATAAAAATAATGATTGCTACAATGATCATCCCTATAACATAAAAAAATGAATCCCCAGAATACATCACAAAACCCCCTTTAATAAATTTTAACATAACTAAAAATAATAGCAAACAAATTATCAGCTGAAATTTATTGCAACAGCTTTTTAAGATTACTTCGCTGGCCTCTTAATGACAAAATATCCAGTAATTACCAGGAGTGAATTTCTAATAATTGTTAATTTACAATAACTTATATTCGAGAGTTAGGGTAAAATTTACTTCATAAGGTGGTTTTTCTTTTAATGTTAGTTTAGTTAAAAAATACTTAGTGTTTTTATCAAGCAGTTTAAAACCTGAGGATTGCAACAGTTCCACTTTAACAACTTTTCCAGCCTCATTAATCCAAATTTTTACCTTTACACTACCTTCTATCCCTCTTTTTCTAGCAAGATAAGGATAAGGCAAATTATCTCTAATATAATTGAGTACATAATTAAAATATTTATTACTATCAAAAAATTTCTGTTCATTTTTATAATTTTTTTTATCCTGTAATAACGATACATCTTGTTTAACTACTTTATTGCTTTCCTCTGTAAAATCTTTATTTATATGATTATTAGACGCTAAACCCTGTTTATCAATTTTAACATCATCTATTTTTTGAACAGAACTCTTTTTTACTTCAATCTGCTTGTCAGGAATAAAAGCTACAGTTTTTTGGATATTATTCTTTATTTTCTTTTTTATAATTTCTTTATGTTTTTTCACTAAATCAGGCTTTTTAAATATTTTATTTTTATGAGAATTATTATTTTGAAAATTTAAATTATTAATTTTAGCAGCTTTTTTACCCTCAGGAACATCATTTTTTACTTTTTCTGCTCTCTTAAATTCAAAATTAATAGTAATACTTTTATCATTATCGAAAAAGTTTATATGAAAAACTTTATATTTTATTAAAATTACCCCATGCAATGTCAATGATATAAAAATAGAGATAATTAAAAACCTATTTTGTGAATAATTATTCATTTTTATATTTATCCATCAACAGCTTTGATACTGGTAATACAAATGGTTTATTAGATATAGGATTTTTCATAGAAACTACAACCATATCATATACTTTTTCTATAGTCTTATAATTTAATACATCTTCTGGACTCCCACTTGCTGCTATATGACCATTCTTTAACAACACTAAATTATCACAATACTCCGCAGCTAAATTTAAATCATGCAAAACTATAACTATTGATACCCCCTTTTCTTGATTTAATATTTTTAAAATATCCATAATTTGTATTTGATGATTTATATCAAGATGAGCAGTTGGCTCGTCTAATAACAATAGAGTTGGCTCCTGAATTAAAGCTGATGCTATTGATACTATCTGCTGTTCTCCACCGCTTAGTTGAAACAAGTACTTATCAATTAAATTTTCTATTTGAAAAAAACTTATATAGTAATTTATTACATCTAAGTCTTTTTTGCTTTCAAAAAACTGAAAATTATCAAAATATGGCAATCTGCCAAGCTTTAAATAATCAATAACAGTTATCTCAACATTTTCAATCTTTTGAGGGACATAAGCAATTAATCTACTCAACTCTTTTCTTGAATATGATTCTATTTTTTTATCTTGTATAAAAATTTCACCAGAATATTTTTTCAATGTGCCAATTAGTGTCTTTAAAAATGTCGATTTTCCTGAACCATTTGGCCCAATAAGTCCTAAAAATTCTGATTTTTTCATAGAAAAATTGATGTCTTTCAAACTAAAACCATTTTCATAACCAGCACATAAATTCTTTACTTTTAAAATATAACTCATTTAAGCCTTTTCCTGTAAATATTTATAAAGATAATTCCACCTATAATACCTGTAATAACACCAACTGGAAGCTCATTTGGTGAAATAATTATTTTTGCTACAAGATCTGCAAACAACATAAACGCAGCACCTGAAATAAATGATGCTGGTACTAAAAACCTAAAATCATTGCCATAAATTGCCTTTAAAATATGTGGGACAACAATCCCAACAAATGGGATAATACCACTTGAAGAAACTGCAAAAGCACATGAAAAACACGCAAGAAAAACTGTAAGCTTTGTAAGCCCCACAATATCTATACCAAGACTACTCCCCTTTTCTACCCCCAATAAAAACCCATTTAAGCGGTTTGAAATTAGTCCAAATACAATCAAAATTATAAAAGATACAATTAATGTTAAAAAAATTACAAAATAGTCAGATTCATCTAACGAACCCATCAACCAGTAAATTACATTATTTATACTCTCAGTTTTAGATAGCGATAAAATTAGCATAAGCAAAGCTGATGAAATAAAACTTATCATCACACCTATCATTAATACTTTGTCCACTTCAAAAAATCTTTTCCTCAAAGCAAATTGATAAATCAGCCAAAAGACAGCTAAAGCGCCCAAAAATCCAAAAAAAGGGAGTGCATAATAACCAAAAATTTTATTTAAACCCAAAGAAATAGCTAAAGCTACACCTATACCAGCTCCACCAGAAATTCCCAAAGTATATGTTTCTACAAGTGGATTTCTAAACACTCCTTGTAAAACTGCTGCTGACACAGACAAAATGCCACCAACAGATATTGCGAGTAATGCTCTAGGTAGTCTAATTACTTGTAAAATTTTCAAATCAACTTTTTTTAAATCATAATTATAGAAAACATTTAACAAAAATAATAATCCGAGAAAAATCAACAATATGCCAATTTTCTTTAAAAAGGTTTTTTTATCCATTATTATCTTTCTATACCATCTCTTGCTTTAACACCACTATTATAATAATGTTTAACCTCTTTCATTTCAGTAACCAAATCAGCAAAATCGATTAGCTCTTTTTTTGCATATCTACCTGTAATTACAACTTCCATCTCTTGATTTCTATTTTTTAATTGCTCAATTAATTCTGCACAATCAATCATCCCATAATAAATAGCAATATTTATTTCATCCAAAATCAAAATATCTATGTCTTTTCTCTTTAAAAGCTCTTTTACTCTTTCAAATCCTTTTTTAGCTTCTAAAATATCCTCTTTTTCTGGTTTATTAATAATAAAACAACCTCTACCAAACTGCTCTATTGGTACAAAAGGGAAATATTTTTTAAATGCCTTTATTTCAGAATATTCCATAGACTTTATAAATTGAATAATATACACACTTTTTCCAGCTCCTATCCCCCTTAATGCTAATCCAAAAGCTGCAGTAGTCTTCCCTTTTCCATTTCCTGTATAAACATGTACCATCCCTTTCATTTGCACATCCTATATAAAATTTTTTTAAAATATTCAAAAAACTCTGGCAAAGCTGGACTAGCTACCTTATCTGCTTCTAATAAAAGTATTTTATTATTTTTTACAGCATTTAAAAATTTGAATTTATGCCAATAAGATATCTCCTCCTTTGCTTTGTATCCCATATCCATAATCATTATAATATCAGGATTTTCTTTAATTACATACTCTCTATTTATGATCCCATCTTTTAATTTCCCTGTAATATTAATTAAACCAAGCCTCAATAAAAAATCATTTAAATAAGTATCCTTTGGGACAGAATAAAGGGGTTTTACACCTATTTCCATAAAAACTTTTTTCCCTTTTAATGCATTACATCTATTTGATAGCTCTGCAAACAACTTTTTAGAAATATTAATCGCTTTATTTGCTGCTTTTTGATAACCAGTTAATTTCCCTATTTCTTTTACCTGTGTAAAAAACTCCTCAATAGATTTTGGATAGCTAAATACAGCTGCCTTTATACCAAGTTTTTTTAGTTTTTCCACATCCCTAACATCCGTCATATTACTCACAAAGACAATATCAGGTTTCAATGAATATATTTTTTCAACATTTATATTTATAATATTACCAACAATCTGCACATTTGTATCTTTTGCTAATTTACAATAAGATGAACAACCAACAATCGTTTCTTGTGCTTTAAAATATATCAACTGTTTTGTAATAGATGGGACAACAGACACAACTCTATTTATTTCTGCAAATAAGCTATTTAAAAATAGAAAAAAGAAAAAGAGCTGCACAAAAGCAGCTCTAAAAAGTACCTTTCTCATTAAAACTTAACCTTTACCCCTGCCATATAATTTCTTTCTGGTGCAGGATAATAATTATTCCCATAACCATAATTATTTACATAACTATAATACTGTTCATTAAACAGATTGTTTACCTTGAAATAAATTTCATAATTTTTCTTTTTATACTCGAGCTTTAAATCACTAATTGCGTATCCATCCATTTTGTCATAAGTGTTTTTATAATCATTACCAACATAATAATCACTGTAATACCTTACAAAGTAGTAAACCCCAAACCCAGCTTTTGTTCTATAACCAGCTGTTGCTTTTATAGTATGTTTTGAAACCAGAGGCACAAAAGAGTCATCATAACCATCTTCAGTTATCACAGAGTCTATATAGTTGTAGGACAACATCAGCAAAATATTATTATCATCATAGCCTGTATTCATATTGAATACTTTCTTTTCAGTATCAAAATTTGTATTAGCGTATGGAACATATGTAGGATTTGTAAAAATTTCACTATTTGAAACCTGCTTATACACTGATAAATGAACAAAGTATTTTTTATAATCTGATTTAAAACCAATTTCATAAGTTTTATCGACCTGAGTATCAAGAGAATCATTTAAAACATAATCATATTGAACAAAAGAATATTCAATCATTTCATCAGTTGTAGGAAATCTAAAACTTCTATCATACTTAATGTATATTTTATGATTTTTAGTTATGTTATAACCAATTACACCTGTATAAGCTTTTTCAGAAGTATCTTTTGACTTGTCATAAGTATCATAATCATCATTAAGTTTTGAATATCTATAACCATATTCACCAAATATTTTACTTATAGAAAAAGTATCATAAAAATAAACAGCCTTTCTTTTTCTATCAAGTTTAGAACTTGACCATGTACTCTCAGTTTCCAAATTATCCTTTTCATATTCAACACCAACCTGTAAATGATTAGAATAATTTTTCTTGTTTAATTTGAAATCATAATAAAGTTGATATATTTTTGTTTTTAATTCATCATTTGTTTTTACATATAAATAGTAAGATCTATTCCTTTGCCTTATATTGCTATCAAATACAATTTTACTATTTTCGCTCAAATCATATGAAAGTTTTAATCCAAAACTTTTGCTATAATCATCTCCACCATCAAGTGGCGTATTAGAATGTTTACGCCCATAATTTGCAATATCACTTTCAGTTAAAGAACCTGGTAATCCATATCTTTGATCATTATACAGCGTATCAAAAGTTATTTCCAATTTATCTAAATAATAACTAAATTGACCACTTACTGTTCCAGAATAAAATTCTGAATTATCACGATAGCCTTCCATCCCAAGCTTATCTGCGTTTATAATAAAAGAGTATCTTTCATTTGCAAAAACACCCTCTGCATAAATATTATAATAACCATAAGAGCCACCATCAGCTTTTACAGTGAAACTATTTTTATAAGGCTTCTTAGTTACTATATTTATTGCCCCACCTGTAGCTCTATCACCAAAAAGTACGCTCCCACCACCTAAATAAACTTCTACTCTTTCTATCATATCAACCGGTATCAAAGACAAATCAGGAGTGCTCATATCAGGATTTGTAATTCTTCTACCATTTAACATTATTACATTATTTAAACCACCTTTTTCACCATCAAAACCACCCATAATTACTAAGCTGTGTTTTAAATCATAAGATTTTACACTTACTCCTGGAATAGTTTCTAAAATATCATAAACGGTTTGAGGATTTATTTTATCAATATCCTCTTTTGTAATAACTATGACATTTGCTTTGTTTTCTACCTCACTTTCGGTGATTTTTTCACCAAAAATTACTATTTTTTTGTCATTAGCAAAAACGAAATTAACTATACTAAAACTTATCAAAAGAAACAAAACAACTATTTTTCTATTCATTTTTCCCCCTTATTTGTTTTTTATGGAAATAATAGATTGATGGATTTTAAGTTGTTAAATTAAACAGGATCTCTTATCATATCGGCCTCCTTATCCTCGTAAGGTTTTGCCGCTGACTTCTGGCTGGGTCTCCTGGCTCGCCTTCATCCTACTCGCCCGCCTTCCCACCGAGCACCTAAATATATTAGGTTCTCGGCAGTGGCTTAATGGGCTTTCGTCCAGCTCACAGTTGCGGGACAGCGCCGGATTTTCACCGGACTTCCCCTACACCAGAAGCATCGACACTAAAAAGCTAACAAAAAATTTTAAAAAAGTAAAATTGTTTTTATTTTCGTTAAAATTTAAGTTAATAAAGTTCTTGCTCTCGACCGTAAATACAGCTGATTATTTCTCTAGCTGTTTCCTCGACAGATTTGTTAGTGGTATCAACGATATGCCACTGTCTATTCTTTTTAACAAGGTCATATACAAACTCTAACTCTTCAAATATCCTTTTTAAATCAGTGTAGTTACTTGTAGTTTTATAATGTTTCATCCTTTCCATCCTTACCTTTTGCAACACCTCTGGATCCATAACAAGACAAACAATCTTTTTCTGATCAATTTCAAATAGCTCTTTTGGTAATGGGATTTCAGGAACAATTGGGATATTAACCACTTTATAACCAAGTTGTGCAAGGAAAAAAGATGTAGGTGTCTTTGAAACCCTTGATAAACCTAAAATTACAATATCGGCTTCTTTCAGCCCTTTTAGATTTTTACCATCATCATGGTTTATAGTAAACTCGATTGCCTCTATCCTCTTAAAATATTTATCATCAACCCTTCTAAGCAAATTAGGATTTTCTAAAGGCTTAGCACCAAGAAAATTTGAAAGCTTTTCCACAGGCGGTCCCAAAATATCGTGGTGTATTATCTCATAGTCATGACACAATTTATGCATATATCTTCTAAGCTCTTTTTTTACGAGAGTAAATGCAACAAAAGCCTTCTGTTCTCTTGCCTGATTTAAAATACTTTCAATCTGCTCTTTTGTGTTTACCTTCGAAAAAACTGTTAATCTCACATGTTGCTCTTCAAATTGTATTAAACAGGCCCTCATTAAATTGATCGCACTCTGACCCGTACCATCAGAAATTATAAATATCCTTTTCAAATCATCACCTTTCTTCCCAAGAAAAACATCAATATTTTTCATCCGTTCCACCTATAAGTTTATAAAATTCTTCTTCATTTATAGTTTTTACACCTAAAGATATCGCTTTATTATATTTACTACCTGGATCTTCCCCTACAATCACATAATCAGTTTTTTTGCTCACTGATGAAGAAACCTCACCACCAAGCTTTTCAATCAACTCAACATAATAGTTTCTTGGTTTTGATAAAGTGCCAGTGATAACAAATTTTAAACCTTTCAACTTTTCACTTTTATTTTCTTTATCATCTTCCATAGAAAACTTTAAACCATAACTTTTTAATCTCTCAATCAATTTCAAAAAGTTTTCATCCCTTAATGTATAATAAACAGACTTAGCAATAATTTCCCCAACTTCATCTATACTCACTAATTCTTCAATGGTTGCTTTTTGTAGTTTTTCAATATTTTTAAAATGGTTAGTAAGAATCCTTGCAGTCTTTATCCCCACATGCCTAATACCAAGTGCATACAACACTCTATCAAAACTTCTATTTTTACTATCTTCTATACTTTTTTTAAGATTTTCTGCAGACTTTTTACCAAACCCATCTAACAAAGCAATCTTTTCAAAATCCAAAGTATAAATATCTGCAATCGATTTCAAAAAACCTAAATCAACAAACCTCTCAACAATAGCCTCACCCAAACCTTTTATATCCATCGCATCCCTTGAGGCAAAATGTATTATGGATGCTTTCAATTTTGCACTACAATCTGGATTTAAGCATACATAATAAGCGTTTTCTTTTCTTACCAAGCCATTACACACAGGACATTTTTCAGGAAAAACTATTTCTTTTTCTTTACCTGTTCTTTTTTCTTTAACAACTTTTATAATCTTAGGGATAATCTCACCACTCTTTTCAACAAAAACCGTATCTCCAATTTTAACGTCCAACCTTCTGATTTCATCCTCATTATGCAATGTAGCTCTTTTCACAACAGACCCAGAAATATGTACAGGCTCCAATACTGCAACAGGAGTAATAATCCCCGTCCTACCCACCTGAAAAATAACATCTTTTAAAACAGTTGTTTTTAGCTCTGGTGGATATTTAAAAGCTACAGCCCATCTTGGATACTTTATCGTTTCTCCAAGCTGCTCTTGATAAGAATATTCATTTACCTTTATCACAGCTCCATCAATTTCATAATCTAACTCATCTCTCATTTTTCCTAAATTCTCTATATGAGAAATAATATCTTCAAAACTTTCTACTTTTTTTATTAATGGATTAACTTTAAAACCTAACCCTTTTAAATAGTTTAAATCATCAAAATGAGTATCGTGCTTTCTTCCAATATCAACAGAATAAATAAAAATGTCCAAGTTTCTCTGAGCAGCAATCCTGGGATCAAGTAGTTTCAATGTCCCCGCAGCAGCATTCCTTGGATTTGCAAAAGGCTCTAAACCATTCTTTACCCTCTCATCATTTATCCTTTCAAACTCACTTTTAGGTAAAAATACTTCACCTCTTACAACCAACTTTCCTTTTACAGCAATTTTTAAAGGTATAGATTTTATCGTTTTCACATTGTGAGTGACATCCTCACCTGTCACTCCATCCCCTCTTGTTGCCCCTATCTGTAAAATCCCATCTTCATAGGTAAGAGAAACAGCTGCTCCATCAATTTTGGGCTCCACAACAAAAGAGGGAACACTTTCAAGGTTTTTCAATACTCTATTGTAAAAATCCTTTAACTCACCTTCATTGTATGTATTATCAAGAGATAACATTTTAACTTCATGTTTTACAGTTTTTAAATTTGATACTGGTGCATAACCAACTCTCTGTGTCGGAGAATATGGTGATATAATTTCTGGATATTTACTCTCTATCTCTTTTAATCTTTTATAAAGCTGGTCATATTCATAATCAGAAATAACTGGGTCATTTAAAACATAGTATCTATAATCGTGATAATTTATTTCATCCACAAGCTTTTGATATTCTTTTAAAATACTCTCATCCATATTACACCTTATACCTTCTGATTATCGATCCACTACCAAAAGCTTTATCTGTCAGAATATAATACTCTTTATTTGGTTTTGTAAATTCAACCAAGTTCCCATCAACATCAAATATTTTATCAAAAACTATAGTTTCTTCTTTCATATTTCTATTTAAAATGGATAGGGCTTCATTTGCTAAGATTTTCCCTCTGCTATCAAAAAACAGCTTCCCATCCTTATAATTGTTTACCACACCTAAAAAATCTGTATTTCTTACATAGCTTGATGTTTTATAATTCATCGAATCTCTATCAGCATTACCGAGATAAAATCCTGTGGTATATTCTCTGTTACTCACACTCATCAAAAGGTTCATCAAATAATCATAATCTGGTTCTTTACCATTTTTTAAATCATCAATAACTTTTCTATAAACTCCTGTTACTACAGAAACATACATCACACTTTTCATTCGACCTTCTATTTTTAAACTGTGCACACCCATATCCATCAATTCTTTTACATATTTTAATAGGCAAAGGTCTTTAGAATTATAAATATATGTACCTCTTTCATCCTCAAAGATAGGGAAATATTCACCCTCTCTTGTTTCTTCCATCAAATAATAATTCCATCTGCAAGGGTGCGTACATTCACCTCTATTTGCATCTCTGCCAGTCATATAATTGCTCAAAACGCATCTACCAGAATGGGAAATGCACATAGCACCGTGCACAAACACCTCAATCTCCATATCACAATTTTTACAAATATATTCTATTTCACTCTTTGATAACTCCCTAGCCAATACTACTCTGCTTGCACCAAGCTTTTTCCACATATTTACAGCGTAATAATTTGTAGTATTAGCTTGTGTGCTTATATGAACTGGCAAATCAATCTTTTCATCCTTAATCAGCTTTAAAACACCTAAATCACTTATGATAATACCATCTAGTTTTATTTCATTTAGTTGATGTAAATATCTTTTTAACTCTTCAAAGTCATAATTTCTCGCATAAATATTTACAGTGACATACCCTTTCTTCCCTCTTTCATGGAGATATTTCAAAGCTTCTTCCATTTCATAAAGGGAAAAATTACCAGCTTTTGCACGCAAACCAAAATCTTTGCCTGAAAAATAAACAGCATCAGCACCAAAGTTTATGGCTGCTTTTAATTTTTCAAAATTTCCAGCAGGACTTAATAATTCAACACTCATAATTCAACAATAAAAGCCCATTCCCAATGGGTAAAATATTACAATTGTCTTTATATTTTGTGGTCATTTCAAAAATAAATTCTCTTAACATCTCAACAGTTTTCCTATATTTAAAAGGTATCTCACAATCTTCATCCAAAACCATACCATAAAACAGCACATCATCAAAAATTAAAAATGCTCCATCATTTAGATGAGGTTTTAATAGAAAAAAATACTCCAAATAATCCCTTTTTACCCCATCTACAAATACAAAATCAAATTTATCATTACACTTTTTCAAATATTCTTTAGCATTTTCATAAATAAAGGTAATATTGTCAAAATCTTTTAAGAAATCTTTCGCTTTTTCAAGTCTCTCAGGATTGTACTCAACTGTTGTAACCTCTTTCCCATATAATGCAAGGTGAGCAGTAGCATAACCAGCACCAGTTCCAATCTCTAAAATTTTATTTGGGTTCTTTAACTTAACCATAAATTTTAAAAACTCTGCCACGCATTTCTCAACAGCTGGTATCATTTTTTCAACTGAATAGGATTTTATCTCATCAAACTCATCAGACGCAAATTCCGATAAAAATTTCACAACATGAGTCATCATAACAGATGATTTCATTTCACTTCCCCTATATCTATTTTCTTAGGTGTCATAGCCTCACTTATTTTAGATGCTTTATCAGGATCTATTTTCCCCATCTGGCTTAAAATACCACCTGCAGCCATAGGGCTCATTCTTTTAAAAAGCTGTACCGCTTTATTCAAGTCCATTTTAGCAATAATTTTTGCTGCTGATTTAGGATTAGTAGAAGCATAATATTTTGCCAACCTATCCAAATCTTCATCTTCAATCTTTTTTATTTCATCATACAACTTTTGCAACTTTGCTAACTTTTTATCAATTTCATCGCTCTTTTTATTAAGTATTTCTTCGAGCATTTTAAGCTCTTCTTCCTTCTTTTTAAGCTCTTCCTCTTTAAGTTGGAGCTGTTTCTCTTTTTCTTTCAGATGCTTTGATATCCTATTTATATCAGCTAAATTTGTTTCTGAAAAGGTAATGCCCAAAAAAGTAAAAAAAATAACTAAAATTAAACTAAATCTCATTATCATTTTTAAACCTCGTAATTACCAATTCATCTATCATCTTCAGCTCTTCCTTCTTTAAAAAATTTCTGTAATCAATTATATGTTTTTCCTTCAATTTTTCCATCACTTTCTTATCATTCAAAGCTTTTACTACTTCCTCTTTTTTTTGTTCTATCTCATCATTTTTATCTTTTAATCTTTTCTTGGTATTGTTTATTGCATTTTCGACTCTCAACAAGTATTTATCATACAACGGTTTCATAAGTAAACTTTCATTTTTTAAATTTAAAACATCATTACTTATTCTTTTATACTCTGCTTCTAAAATAGTTAATTCATTTTCTATATTTGATAATTCCATTTTAAGCTTTTCCAATTCCTGCAACTTAATTTCATAAATCCTATTTCTATGCTCAAGAACTTTCTGGAGTGGAAACTTTTTATTCATTTAGCTTATTTGACCCCAGCTAATTGAAAAAGCTGTTTTTTTGTCTCTTCAAAAGGAGATGTTTCATCTATTTTCTGTTTCAAAAAGTTGTTAATCAAATCTATCTTTAAAATAGCTTCATCAATCTTTTTATTGCTCCCTTTTACATAAGCTCCAATATTTATCAAATCTTCAGCTTCTCTATATGTTGCTATCAAATCTCTAAGTCTTCCGGCAGCTTCAAAATGCCTCTCATCTACTATTTCTTTCATTAATCTACTAGCACTCATCATCACATCAATTGCTGGAAAGTGATTTTTAGCAGCCAAATTTCTATCAAGTACGATGTGACCATCTATAATAGACCTTACAGAATCTGCAATAGGATCATTGAGATCGTCACCTTCAACCAAAACTGTGTATAGACCGGTTATTGTCCCTTCCCCTTTTTTTGTCCCAGCTCGCTCAAGTAACTTTGGCAATAAAGCAAAAACTGACGGGGTATAACCTTTGGTTGTCGGAGGCTCACCTACAGTCAATCCAATTTCTCTTTGAGCCATAGCAAATCTTGTAACAGAATCCATCATAAACATCACATCTTTGCCAAGACTTCTAAAATATTCTGCAATTGTTGTTGCCACAAAAGCCCCCATTTTTCGCACAAGAGGGGATTGATCACTTGTTGCAACAACTACAACCGATTTTTTGAGCCCCTCCTCTCCAAGATCCCTTTCTATAAACTCCCTAACCTCTCTTCCTCTTTCACCTATTAATGCAATAACATTTACATCCGCACTACTATTTCTTGCAATCATCCCAAGCAATACACTTTTTCCTACACCACTTCCAGCAAAAATACCAACCCTCTGCCCTTTACCAATAGTAATTAAAGCATCAATAGCTTTAACACCTGTATGAATTGCATCTTTTATAATTTCCCTCTCCAAAGGGGAAGGTGGCTCTGTATAAACACTTTTTAATTCATAATTTGTAATCACTCTATTACTATCTATCGGCCTTCCCAAACCATCCAAAACCCTACCCAATAATTCTTCACTTACTTTTACCACATTCCCATAGGCTACATTTCTAACAATACTTCCAGGAGCAATACCTTCACTTTCTGCATAGGGCATCAAAATAACTCTATCATCTTTAAATCCAACAATCTCAGCTAAAATATTTTTCCCACCAACACCCTCAATTTCACACCTTGTACCAATACTTAATAAAGGGCCATCTGCTTCAATAGTAAGGCCTACAATCTTTGTAACTTTACCAGTGACAACAACAGAATTATCAAAATTTATATTTTTAAGAAGTTTCAATTTCTTCATAAAGCGTCTTTTCAAAATTTTTCATTAAAGTTTCTATTGTAAAATCAAACTCACCTATATTTGTTTTTACTCTAAAGCCACCCTTGTTTACATTTTCATCAGGTACAAAATCAAAATCATTAAACTCTGATTTCAAAATATCCAAATCATCTGGATTTACATATATTATCACATTTGTAGCATTCTTTATTTTTTCCATATGTTTTTTGAAAACAGAAACTATAAGCTCATCATTTAATTTTCTCTCAACACCTATAATCTCTTTGATATAATTTAGTACAATATTTGGAAGCTCCTCATCTAAACTCAAAACAGCTTTTTTAACTTCATCAATTTTAGTAATAGCTTCTCTAACACCATTTTTTAAAACTTCCAAATAATCATCTTTTTTTGCTTCATACTCTTTTTTATACTCTTCAGCCTTTTTTAGCCCATTCTGAAGCCCTTTTTCATAACCTTCATTGTAACCCTCTTCTCGTGCTTTCGACTTAACCTCTTCAATATCAATGGGTTCTGAGTTTTGCGGTTTGTAATTATCTTTATCTATTGCAATTTGGTCTTTTTTAGTATCTTCTATAACTTCTTCTATTTTGTCATTTTTGCCTGAAATAGTTGAATCATCTTCTAAATTAGAATCACTATCAAATGACTTGAAAACATATTGGGTTACCCCTCTTTGAACAGAGCGAAAAACCTTAAAATTGAAACTTTCAATTTTATAATTTTCTTCTGCTCTTATTATTTTTTTTGGCATCATTATCCTAAAAGTTTATAGTTTAGTAAATAACAAATATGTAACAATCTGTTATACGTATTGCTCTTCTTCTCCACCAGAAATACTTATTACACCTTCTTCATCCAACTCTCTTACTATTTGGACTATTTCATGCTGAGCTTTTTCTACCTCTTTAAGTTTGACAGGCCCCATATACTCCATCTCTTCTTTCATAGTCTCAACGGCTCTTTTAGACATATTAGAAAAGAATTTATTTTGAAGCTCCTCATCTGCACCCTTTAGTGCTAAAGTTAAAGTATTTTTATCCGCACGCTTCAAAATCTCTTGGATAGCAGTATTATCGAGTCTTCTGATATCATCAAATGTAAACATCATATCTCTTATCTGACTCACGAGTTCTGGAGCATCTTTCTCCAATCTCTCTAATGTTGTTTTAGCTGTAGTTCTATCCATTCTATTTAATATCTCAGCAACAGATTTAACACCACCAACATCAACTTTATATGAGCTAATAGATTCAAATCTCTCTTCCAAAGTTTTGGATAATGTTTTTATTACAGCAGGAGAAATATCTTGTAAATTAGCTATACGTAAAGCCACATCAGCTTTCAAATCTTCTGGCAGCTCAGCTAAAGCTTCAGCTGCTTGAGATGGATCTAAGTGAGCTAAAATGAGTGCTATTGTTTGTGGGTGCTCATTTTGTATAAATTTTGCAAGTTGCTTTGGATCTATCTTAGTTAAAAATTCAAAACCCGTTGACTGCTCAAGGAGTTTAGTCAATCTATCTATAATTTTTCTTGCACGCTCAGGCCCAAGAGATTTAGTCAAAACTGATTTTGCATAATCAAGACCACCCTTAGAAATAAACTTTTTGGCCAAATACATATTATAAAACTCTTCAACAACATCATCAGCAACAGCTGGATCAACTATTTTTGTAAGAGCTATCTCTTTTGAAATATCTGCTACTTCTTCATCATCAAGCTCTGCCATTATCTTACTAGATACTTCTTCCCCAAGCGTAATTAATAGGATTGCTGCTTTTTTTATACCGCTAAGCTGCTCTCTCTCTTCTGCCATCAACTACCACCTTTAATCCATACTTTTATCAAATTAGCTATTGTTTCTGGATCTTCATTTGCAGCTTCTTCAAGTTTTTTCAACATAACTTTAGTTTTTACGGTATCAACATCAACTGGAGCACTTTCCTCTAACTCATTTTCTATCTCTTTTTCTAATTCCTCTATAGTCTTAGGAAATTTAATCTCTTCACCAATGCTAATATCTACCGATTCACCTTTTCCTGTAGCACCGGCAGCAACAAAAGTCCCCTCTTCTGTTTCCCTTACTGTTTCAAGTCGTTTCAAAATAGGTCTTACAACAAGGAAGTAGAACAAGACTACTATCAATAGCGCTAAAACATATTTTGCAATTGTAAATATAAGACTCATCTTTTCCTGCTTATTATAAAAAGAAGCCACTTCTAAATCGTGAGTTGTATCAAATGATATATTTGTTACCTCAATCCTATCACCCCTATTAACATCAATACCAGCTGCAGACTCAACTAATTTTTTAATCTTTTCTATTTCTTCAGGCGTCCATTTGACATACTCTATTTTACTCTTTTTCCCTTCTTCTTTTACCACTTTTTTATCATTTAACAAAACTGCAACTGTTATCTTTTTTACTACGCCTATTGGCTTTTCCTCTTTAGTAACAGTTTTGCCCACTTCAAAATTCTGGGTAGTCTCAGCTTTTGAATACTCAGAGTTAGAGCCATTATTTATGTTGTTTGGTTCTGCTAAATTGGAAGATACTCCCGGTGTCCCCCCTGGAGCATTTGGAGTATTTTTACTTTCAATTTCTACTGTTTGCTGAGATCTCAAAACAGGATTTGGATCATATTCTTCTTTAGAAACAACTTTTTTAGTAAAATCTATATCAGCTGTAACTTTAGCAACAGCATTATCTGGACCTAATACTCTAGACAAAATCGAATTTATTTTACTTTCAAGATTCTTTTCTATATGCTTTTGATATTCCAACTGAGTTTGGGTTAATAAAAGAGGCTCATAATCCTTAGATAAAAATTCACTCAAAAGCCTCCCTTTTGTATCCACAACCTGCACATTATCAATTGTAAGCCCTTTTACTGCCCCAGCAACCAAAGAAGCAATCGCTTTTATATTTTCACGACTAATATTTGCACCATTTCTAAACTTTAGTACTACCGTCGCCTTAGGTGAACTCTCCTCAGATACAAATATCCTCTCTTTTGGTAAAGTTAAATGGACTCTTGCATCTTCTACTTCATCTAAACTTTTAATTGTCCTTGCTAATTCACCTTGTAATGCTCGCTGATAATTAACATTTTGAGCAAATTCTGAGATACCAAATGAAGATTTATCAAACAATTCAAAACCTGCACCACCACCAGAAGGCAAACCCTTTTGTGCAAGATTTAACCTTAGTTCATAAACATTTTTTTCTGGGACTAAAATAGTTTTCCCATTATCTTTAAGTTCATAAGGAATTTTATTTGCTTTTAATTCTTCAACAATTTTTGCTGCATCATCTGATGATAAATTTGAATACAAAGTTTTATACACAGGCTTGTTAGCCCATATAACTAACACAATAATAGTTAAAAATACTGCAACAGTCGCGGTAACTATAGAAACTTTTTGAATTAAACTCAAACTGTTAAAAACTGCTTTAAACTGATTGATAAAATCCTTCAATGCCATAAATTATCCATAAGATTATACTTGTGTTCTCATTATTTCTTGATAAGCCTCTATAAGTTTATTTCTCACTTCTAACATCAACTTTAAAGAAACATCAGCTTTTTGTAACGCAATCATAGTTTCATGAATATCTTTTGTTTCACCACTCAATACTTTTTTAACAGCTTCATCAGCTTGTAACTGAGCATTATTTACATCTTTAATTGCATTTTTCAGAAGCTCTGAAAAATCTACGTTTTTCGATTCTTTTGATTCAGTCTTTTTATCTGGCTCTAACTTATTTGGTAAAAGAAAATTAACTTTATTTATACCAGACATAAGCACCTCATATAATAGTATACATTCATTTTATTTATCTATCAATACTAAAATTTATGCTCTTCCAATCTCTAAAGCCTTTAAAGCAAGCTGCTTTGCTGTATTTAAAACTGTGACATTTGCTTCATAACTTCTTGATGCTTCAAGCATATTAACCATTTCTTCAATTGGATTGATATTTGGATAAGCAACATAACCTTCTTCGTTAGCATCAGGATGCCCTGGTTCATACTTCAAGATAGGTGGTTTTTCATCTCTTACCACTTTTTCAACTCTTACACCACCTCTTAACTCTCCATCCAAAATAGTCCTAAAAATTACTTCCCTTTTCTGATAAGGTGTTCCATCCTCTGTCCTTGTTGTATTCGCATTTGCCAAATTTGAAGATATCACATTTATACGTATCCTTTGTGCAGAAAGACCTGTACTCGCTATTTTCAAAATATCAAAATAACTCATAAACTACCTCCCTATCGACCCTGGATTGATGTTTTAAGTCTGGTAAACTCATATCCAGTAATTTGAGATAACATGTTAAACAAAATCCCATTTGCAGCCAATTCACTCATCTCATAATCAAGGTTTACGTCATTTCCATCATTTCTAACAGACATATTATTTTGATATTTCACATAATTTGACACAGAAAAATTTTCACTACTACCAGAGATATGATATTTATTTGTCACTTTCAGAGGAAGTTTTTTCCCAGTTCCCATAACATCCTGCATGGCATCTTTAAAATCCAACTTTTTGGCTTTATAAAATGGGGTGTCCACATTTGCTATATTTTCAGAAATAACCTTATTTTTATAGGAAGTTACATCTAATGCATAAGATAGCTTATCAATATTTACAGCCTTAAATAGATCCATTTAAACCTCCTTTTATAAACTAACATAACAAACTCCATGCCATAAATTAAATAAACTAATCTATACTTACTTCAATGTATGTTAGATTTCAGCAACTTTTATTAATATAAATTTAGATTCTTTAACATATTATAAACAAAAGAAGTTAATGTATTGGGATTACTTTTCTTAAGCTTTCAATAATTATATCTTGAAACCATTTTTAAAAGCATAAATCTACCAACAACCCTATAATTTAATACTATAAAATAGTTATAATTGAGAACAATACCATAAAACAATCTCACTTCTTATTATAAAACTTTTTTATTTTTCCTAAAAACTTTTTTTTGCACCACAAATACTGCACATCTCTTTTTTTAATAATTATTAATTTTTAGATTTTATAAAGATTACATATTAATAAAATATATGTATATCTTTTTGTCGGTTTGTAAATTCATGATTAAATATTCATTTTTTAGTAAAACGATTTTATACAACAAAGTAATATTTTAATTAAAATTTAACTCAATATGTTTTATTGGTTTATTATTAAGAAATTGTATACATTTTATATATAATTTAATTTTATTTTAAACAAACATAAATTAACTTTTGACATACTTTTTAATCTTTATAAAACAATTTTTTGTTTTTAACTACATTAAGGAGGTCACTATGTCAAAAACAATTAATGTTTATGTTGATGAAACAGGTAAGTCAAAAGTTCAAAAAACAATTTCGGAATCAGCAGCTATTGCAGAAACTATTATCAAAGACACAACTGCTAATCCAGCTCCTTTAGGTTTGATGGGATTCGGTTTAACAACAATTTTACTTAATATGCACAACATCGGTCTTTTTGGTTTAAGTAGTATGATATTGGCAATGGGAATTTTTTACGGAGGTTTAGCTCAAATAATTGCAGGTATTATGGAGTGGAAGAAAAAGAATACTTTTGGAACTGTAGCTTTTACATCATACGGTCTATTCTGGATAAGCTTAGTTTTTATTATCATGATGCCAAAACTTGGTATTGCAAAAGCTCCAAGTGCTACTGAAATGTCTGCTTATTTGTTTATGTGGGGAGTTTTTACCACTATATTATGGTTTGGTACTTTTAAAGCCAACAAGGCATTAATGATCGTTTTTTCATTACTTGTAGTATTGTTTATGTTATTAGCTTATGCAGATGCTTCTGGAAATGCATCTATTAAAACGATTGCAGGATATGAAGGGATATTGTGTGGATTAAGTGCTATCTATGCAGGTGCTGCTCAAATAATTAATGAAGCATATGGTAAAACTGTTTTGCCATTGGGCGAATTTTAATAAAGTAGGGGAATACCCCTACTTTTTCTCTTTAACCAATAATACCGAACAGGCCGCTCTTCTAACAACTTTTTCAGTAGTACTTCCATAAAAGAATTTTTCTAATCCACTTCTTCCATGAGATGCAATAACCACCAAGTCAAAATCCTCTTTCTCTGTCAAATCAACAATCACATCATATGGAACACCAAAAACAATTCTTTTTTCAATATACACTGTTTTACCTGTGCCAACCTTAGCTATTAGTTCATCCATTTGTTTTTCAGCAAACTCTTTAATATCACTGTTTATTTTCTCCAACTGCTCTTTAGATAAATACATACTAATTAAATCATTATCTTTTTTTTCTATTACATGAACAATTACGACTTTAGAACCCACATTTTCAGCTATCTCCAATGCCTTAGCTAAGCTAATTTCAGACCTATCAGAAAAATCAACAGGTACTAAAATCTTTTTTGGTTTAAACATAATACACCCCCTTTATTTTCTCAGTGCCTTTTGGGCACAAGTTAAAACCGGATCCCAAACTGGTGCAAAAGGTGGTGAATAAGATAAATCTACCCATGCAAACTCATCAATTTTCATATTATTAGAAATAGCAGTAGCAATAATGTCTATTCTTTTAGCAACTACATCTTCGCCAACCATTTGAGCGCCTAAAATCTTTCTGTTTTTCTTATCATGATACATCACAACTGTAACTTTACCCCCACCAGGGTAAGCACCTCTTGTGTGAGTAGTAACAACAGTTTTTTCAAAATCGATACCTAAATTTTCCATTTGATATTCACTTAAACCAGTTGTAGCAACAGTATACTCAAACAATTTAAATGTAGCAGTTTGAACAATACCATAAAACTCAAGCCTGTTACCATTTACAATGTTGTAAGCTGCAACTCGTCCCTGCTTATTAGCTGTTGTGCCTAAAGGGAAATATACAAAATCATCTATGACTCTATTATAAGCAAGAGTTACATCTCCAACAGCATATACATCTTTTCTTGATGTTTGCATATAACGGTCAGTAACAATTGCACCTTTTGCACCCTTTTTGATATCAAAAAGCTCACTGTTTGGTGTAACACCAGCAGATATGATAAACATATCTGCATTAAAATCTCCCTTATTAGTCCTTACAACACCCTTCTCTTTAGCTGTAATGTCAACTCCTAAAAAAAGATCAATACCCTTCTCTTTTAGCTTGGAATAAACCTTTTCCCTCACCTCATCACAAAACTGCGGCAATATATAATCCATTTTTTCTAAGATAAAAACATCTACCCCTTTTTCCTTCAATACTTCAGCAACTTCTAAGTTTACATAACCAGCACCTACTAAACAAACTTTTTTCACATCATTTTCTTTTAAGTAAGATTTAACTTTTCTTAGATCCTCTAAAGTCTTAAAATAAAAGCTATCATCGTTACCTTCAAATATAGGTATCTTGTTTCCTCTAGCTCCTGTTGCAATCACCAAAACATCGTAATTTTCTTCAAACTCCTTATCACCATTTCTAACTGTTACAGATTTATTATCAAAATCCACGCCTATCACTTCATGCTTCAATCTATAATCTATCCCTCTTTTCTCCCTAATTTCTTGAAGACTCAAAGCGTATAAAGATTCCACCGGTTTTTCTAAATCTAACAAATTATAAGGCATCCCACATGCCCCGTAAGAGACATCCACACCTTTTTCAAAAACTACTACTTCAATATCCTTATTCATACGTTTAATATTGCTTGCACAAGTTAGACCGCCAGCAACACCCCCAACAACAACAACTTTCATACCATCCCCCTGTTAGTTAATATTTATAAGACTAAAATAAGATTAAAATTTTATTTTACAATACTGGAGATAATGTTCTGCAGACACCTTCAAAAATTCTTACTGTAAAGTGTCTCTTTGCAACTTTGTCATAGTTAATCTCTTTAGATAAAGATAGATAATATTTAAATAGCTTTGTTACTTCGTAAGCAAACTCACTTGAATAAACAATAACATTTAATTCAAAATTTAACCTAAAACTTCTTATATCAAGATTTGCTGAACCAACTGTAACCCACTGATCATCAACTTTAATAATTTTCGCATGAATCATAACATCTTTCATTTCAAATATTTTAACCCCAGCAAGAAGTAACTCTTCATAATAGGATCTTCCAGCCATCGCAACCATTGGATGATTATTTTTACCTGGTAAAATTAGTTTTACATCCACCCCTCTTTTTGCAGCATTCTTTAATGACTCCATAATAGGAGCATCTGGTACTAGATAAGGGGTAACCACCTCAATCGATTTTTCAGCTTTATTAAACACTGTAAACAACGTATCATATATGTAAGGTGATTCCTGATCAGGTCCAGATGGAACTATATGAACAGTAGTGTCTCCAGCCTCTGCTTCTCTCTTTTTTAGAAATGGGGTGATATCTTCACCTGTGGTAAAATACCAATCCTCTGCAAAAACCTCTTCTACAAAACCTACCCCATTCCCTTTAAACCTTATATGTGCATCATACCATTTTTGTTTATTAAACAAATCACCAATATATTCATTCCCTATATTTATCCCGCCTGTGTAGCAAATTTCTCCGTCTATAATAGCAATCTTTCTATGATTTCTAAAATTCACTCGAGAAAACGTTTTTAGATTTAAAGGAGATAAAAACGCAGCACATTTCCCCCCTGCATTAACCAATGGATCTAAAATTTTTCTTATAGATAAACCAATCGCACCGATACCATCATACAGCAAATAGATTTTGACACCTTCTCTAGCCTTTTTAGTAAGTAATTTTACTAAAAATTTACCCACATCATCCTGACGAAACACATAATATTCAAGCAATATGTATTTTTGTGCACTATTAATATCTTGAAAAAGTTTTGAATACTTTTCTATTGCACTAGGCAGCAACTCCAAATCCTTAATTAAAAATGGTTCAAGCCCTGTTACTTTTTCTACAAGTTTACCAAATCTGTTTTTCTCATATTCCAAGATGCAGCTATGATACTGAGTAAGATGTATTTTTCTTGATTCTCTTCTTTTCTTTTCTACAATTCTTTTTAACTTATAATTACCAAATATTAAATAAGCTATTGCCCCAAGATAAGGGAAAAAGATAACAAAAAGCAACCATGCTAAAGTAGCTCTAGCTTCTTTCCTACCAGAAAGAATTATTAAAACAAAAACCATTGTAATGATTAAACTTGTGTATTGTAAAAGCAATTCAATTATTATTTTCATTTATAAACTTACCCTGGTATAAGTTGTTTTGTATCATATAGTTATTAAGTTTATTTAAAAACTCCGATTTATTTTCAGGCCAATGAGGAGCAACTAATAAATCTTTAGGAGCATCACCAACTACCCTTGCAATAACAGTTTCATTTGGAAGCATAGAAATACTATTTGCCAATATATCAATATATTCATTTTCACTTAAAAGTTTTATATCACCATTTAGAAATTCTTTATGCATCTTAGTGCCTTTTACAACATGTAAATGGTGAAACTTTATAAAATCGATTTTATTATCAGCTAAATATTTAACCGTTTCAAACATCATATCTCTATTCTCACCTGGTAAACCAAATATTATATGCGCACATACAGGCAAACCATAACTTTTTGTTAATTTTAGAGCAAAGTCAAACTCTTCAAACGTACTTCCCCTATTTATTATCTCTAAAGTTGTGTTATGTATAGATTGAAGTCCATACTCCAAAACTACGTCGATTTTTTCACTTAATTCTTTAAAATACTTAATCTTATCTTCATCAATACAATCTGGTCTTGTCCCAACATAAATAGCAACTATCCTTTCGTCAACTAAACTTGCCTCAATTTTTCTCTTTATCATATCAATCGGGCCATAGGTATTCGAATATGACTGAAAATAAACTATAAAATTCTTTATTTTTCGTTTTTCTAAAAACTTAATCCTATCTGAGACCTGTTTTGAAATATCTTTTTCATTAATATTAGAAAATGATTTCACATTGCAATAAGTACACCCTCCAAAGCCTTTATATCCATCTCTATTTGGGCAAGTAAAGCCAGCATCAATACTAATCTTCCAAACTTTGCCACCATACTTATTTTTTAAAAAATTACTAAAGGTATTGTAAAGCATCTTAACCTAATGCATTATCCAAAATTAACATAACTATAAAACCAATAATTATACCAAAAGTAGCAAGTCTTTCATAACCACCTTTGTGCGTTTCAGGAATAATCTCATCACTAATAACAAAAAACATTGCACCAGCTGCAAAAGAGAGGAAAAACGGCAACATGGGCAACATAATAGAAACAATTGCAGCACCAAGTAATCCACCTATTGGCTCAACAATTCCAGACAAAAACGCTATACCTGTGCCATAACGCACAGATTTCCCTTCAGAAATTAAAGCAGCAGCGACTGCTAGACCCTCAGGTATATTTTGCAAACCAATAGCTGTAGTAATTGTTATACCATCTTGTATGTGTCCTCCACCAAAAGATACCCCAACAGCCATCCCCTCTGGAAAATTATGAAGTGTAATTGCTAAAACAAAAAGCCATATTTTTCTCATTCTTGAAGGTGGTCCCTCATAACCTATTTCTGTGTGATAATGAGGAATCACTTTATCCATTCTATCCAAAAAAAGTGCACCCGCGGCAAAACCTATAACTGCAATTAAAATTCCCCCCATATCCATCGCTGGAATTAAAAGACTGAAAATAGTAGCTGCCAACATTATACCAGCAGATATCCCAAGCATAAAATCTAAAGCACCCCTTGAAGGATTCCTGTAAAAAAACAAAGGGATTGCTCCTAAAGTAGTAGCCAAACCAGCTGTTAAACTTCCTAAAAAACCCCAACCTATTGTAGACATTACTCACCTCACTAATTGCAACATTAAGGATTTTTCACAACAATTAAGTAACTTTTAGAGATTGCTTCGCTAACGCTCGCAATGACCACAAAATTTGTCATTGCGAGGCAACTTAAGTTACGGAAGCAATCTCAAAACTATATTAACTTTCAACAAGTTAACCTATTTTTCAACACCCTAACAATTTATAGTATAATTTTTAAAAATCGAAAAATAAACAATAACTTAATTATATTAAAAATTTCTTGATAAAAAAAACAGTAGAATTTATAGTCAGATTATACCAACAGAAGGAGGATAACATGTCAATAGATAAAGAATTGTTAGAAATTTTGGCTTGTCCAAAATGTAGAGGTGATATTAGATTAAGCAAAGATGAAAAATACATAGTATGTGATAACTGCAAACTTTTATACGAAATTAGAGAAGATATACCGGTTATGCTCATAGATGAAGCTAAGCAGGTGGAAAACACCGATGAATACTGATTTAAACAGATTAACCTCTTATATCAATAAATTTGATAAATTAAAGATACTGGTTATCGGCGATTTAATGCTGGATATTTTTATTTACGGTTCTGTAGATAGGATTTCGCCAGAAGCACCTGTCCCTGTTGTTGAAATAAAAAAAGAGGTAATGATGCCTGGAGGAGCTGCAAATGTTGCAGCCAATCTAAAAGCACTTGGCGTCACTCCAATTTTAGCTGGAATTATTGGAAATGATAACAATGGCTCACTTTTAAAAAATCTACTAAACGAGATGCAAATAGATAATCAATTTATAATAGATGATGGCAGGACTACTTCTACTAAAACAAGAGTTGTTGCTCACAGCCAGCAGGTTGTAAGAATAGATAAAGAAGAAAAACATAAAATTAAAAAGAAAGATACAGATAAATTATTATCTTTCATAGAAGATATAAAAAACAGTATAGACGCTATTATAATTTCAGATTATGGGAAAGGGATGATAACGAAATATTTGATTGAACAACTAGTTGCAAACTTTTCTGAAAAAATTATTACTGTTGATCCAAAAATAGAAAATTTTTATTACTATAAAAACGTCACTTCACTAACACCAAATAATAAAGAAGCATCTACTGCTACAAATATTAAAATTACTGATGAAGAATCGCTAACAAAATGTGGTAAACATATTCTTGAAAAATTAAAGAGTAAATCCCTTGTTATTACAAGGGGAGAAGAAGGGATGACAATTTTTACAGAAGAAAATATTACTCACATACCTGCTGTAGCTAAAGAGGTATTCGATGTGACTGGAGCCGGTGATACAGTTATAAGTGTTTTTACTTCAGCATTAGCTGTCGGTGCAAGTTATACAGACGCTGCAATTATTGCAAATGCTGCAGCTGGAATAGTTGTAGGAAAAGTTGGAACAGCAACAACAGATAGAGATGAATTGCTCAAACAAATTCCAAATTTAATAAATAGTACCAAGGAGATATAACATGGAAGTACTCAATTCTAAACAAATGGCAAACGCTGATAAATATACAATAGAAATATTAGGTACCCCTTCCATTGTTCTAATGGAAAATGCTGCAAGAGGAATATTTGAAGAGTTTGAAAAACTTTCAATCCCCAAAAACAAAATAGCAGTATTAGTTGGCAAAGGTAATAATGGCGGTGATGGATTAGCATTAGCAAGACATCTGTTTAACAGAGGATATAAAGTTGACATAATCTTTATTTATCCACCTGAAGAGCTAAAAGGTGACGCCAAAACAAACCTTGAAATATTAAAGAAATACCCAATCCAAATGTTTAATTATAACGATGAAATAAATTTTGATAATTACGATGTTATTTTTGATGCAATATTTGGGACTGGTTTAACTAGGCCTGTTGAAGGTATTGCTAAAGATGTAATAATAAATGCTAACCTTTCAAAAGCATTTAAAATAGCAATTGATATCCCTAGCGGTTTACCAGGTAGTAATCACAATATACTTGGCGAATGTTTAAAAGCAGACATCACAATTACCCTTGCAAGGCCTAAAATACCACATGTTTTTTATCCAGCAAAAAAGTTCTGCGGCAAAGTAATAGTTAAAGACATTTCAATACCTGATTTTTCTATTCAAACAGTTTCTCCCTATATTTTTGAACTTACATTAGATAATTTGCCATTAATTTATAAAAGAGAGGAAGATTCTCACAAAGGGCATTTTGGCCATAATGTAGTGATAGGTGGATCAGCAGGCAAAATGGGTGCTCCAATAATGGCATCCTATGCATCCGTTATGTCTGGAGCTGGGCTAACAACATGTGCAATTTTTGAGCAATATTACTACTTTTTATCAAAGTACCCTGAAATAATGGCTTTTATTATCAAAGGTAAAAGTTTCTATACCAGCAGTGAATTGGACGAATTACTAAAATTTATTAGTGACAAAAATGTTATCACACTAGGGTGTGGTTTAGGAAGAAATCATCAAACCAAAGAGTTTGTAAAAGGCCTTATCGAAGAGTGTGACAAAAGCTTTGTAATTGATGCAGATGGATTATATCATCTTGATGATTCGCTTTTAAATCAGCTCAGCTTTAGGGCAGTGTTAACACCACATATTGGTGAATTTGCAAGATTAACAGGCCTGAATAAAGATGAGATTCTACAAAATAAAATTTCATTAGCCAAGGATTTTGCTTTGAAATATCAGGTTGTTTTAGTTCTTAAAAGTGCTGATACTATCATTGCTACACCTGAAGGAAACCTGTTTGTTTTATCAAATGGTACTCCTGCTCTCTCAAAAGGTGGTAGTGGAGATTGCCTGGCAGGATTGATTGGTGGATTAATTGCACAAAATTATTCTCTTTTAGATGCGGCAAAGCTTGGGTGCTTTACTATGAACTTAACTGCATCTATTTTAACAAAAGAAAAAAATGAGAAATGCCTTAAAACAACTGAAATAATAGAAAATCTTTATAGAGGTTTTAATGAAATCGAAGCATATCAGCAACAGTCCAAATGATACAGTAGAAATAGCAAAGAATTTTGCAAAAAATTTACAAGGTAGCGAAACAATATTATTACAAGGGGAACTTGGAGCAGGAAAAACACTATTTGTAAAGTCCGTTGCAAAATCATTAGGGTGCAACGATGCCGTATCAAGTCCAACTTTTACAATAATGCAAACTTATTCTGATGGCAAATTCCCTTTGTATCACTTTGACCTTTATAGAATCAAGAATATTTTAGAACTTGATAACATAGGCTTTTTTGACTATATTGAAGAAACAGGGATAAAGTTTATTGAATGGCCTGAAATAATTTTAGAAACAATAACTAAAATTAGTCACATTATTATAACTATAAAAAAGCTGGATAAAGATAAGAGAGAAATTATTATAGAAGAAAATGAAGGTGAATAATGGAACCTATTTTTTGCCCTTATTGCGGTAAACAGAGATTAGAAGAACTAAACCCAACAGAAATAGTCGTTGATAATGATATTTGGATAATTTTTCATTATGAATGCCAAGAATGTGGAGAAGTCTTTGATAAAATTTTTTTAAAAGACGAAGATGTAGATTTAGAGGGGTTAAATGAAGAAAACGGATGGAATTGATATCTTGAAAGAACTTAAGAAGAAAGAGCTTGATGCGGTTGCTTTAGCAAAAGAAGGTTTGGAGGATATGGCACTTTTTATAGCTGAAATGGAAAAGATTTATAAGTTATTAAACGACCCATCTACCCCTTATGACGAAAAAGCTTATTTAAAATATAAACTTTTTGTCATAGAACAATATATCAATAAATTAAACGCATTAATTACTAACCTACTGCCTATAGAAGCTAAAAATAACACTTTAAACTAAACATTGGTAAGATTACTTTGACAGTTTACACTGCACCCAAGAACTGGTATGCCCGTCTTTGCGAGCTTTAGGGAAACAATCTGAGGTGTTTAAGCAATTATTATTTGCAACACCCTCAAACATATTCAAATCTAATATTTTTCCTCGAGCACTTACTCAACATAACTAAAAAGCGCGTAATTTTAGAAAAACCCCTTCAGTTTTTTTAAAACTTATGTTATTTTGTAGCGCTATTTTTGTAAAAATCTATATATTGAGGAGAAAAGATGAAAGAAGAATTACCAATTCGAATTGACCCTGCTGATTTTGAAGAGAAATTATACAACGAATGGTTAGAAAAAAAATATTTTCATGCAAACGAAAATTCTGATAAACCACCTTATTCTATAGTAATTCCTCCCCCTAATGTTACAGGTTCACTCCATATGGGGCATGCATTAAATAATACATTACAGGATATATTAATTAGATATCATAGGATGAAAGGTTTTGAAGTCCTATGGCTACCAGGTACTGATCATGCAGGGATAGCCACCCAAAATGTTGTTGAGCGTATGTTAGCTCAAGAAGGTTTATCAAGACACGATCTTGGCAGAGAAAAATTCATTGAAAGAGTTTGGCAGTGGAGAGAAGAATCTGGTGGACAGATAATAAATCAGCTCAAAAGATTAGGAGCAAGCTGCGATTGGAATAGAGAAAGATTTACAATGGATGAAGGGCTCTCAAATGCCGTAAGAACTGTTTTTGTAACCCTTTATAAAGAAGGTTTAATATATAGATCAAATTATATTATTAACTGGTGTCCAAGATGTCACACAGCTTTAAGCGACCTTGAAGTAGAACACGAAGATAAAGAAGGAGCTCTTTATTACATATATTATCCCATAGAAAATAGTGATGAGAAATTATTAATTGCAACCACAAGACCTGAAACAATGCTTGGAGATACAGCAGTAGCAGTAAATCCAAACGATGAAAGGTATAAACATCTTATCGGTAAATATGCAATTTTACCAATTTTAAACAGACGCCTACCTATAATAGCTGATGAATATGTGGATATGGAATTTGGAACAGGTGCGTTAAAAGTAACCCCTGCACATGACCCAAACGATTTTGAGCTTGGTAAAAAATACGGGCTTGAAGAAATAAATGTAATGGATGATTCTGGTATTATCAATGAAAACGGTGGTAAATATAAAGGGTTAGATCGTTTCGAAGCAAGGAAACAGATAGTAGAAGAGCTTAAAAACTTGGGCTATTTAGAAAAAATTGAAAAACATGACCATTCTGTAGGTCATTGTTATAGATGTAAAACTGTTGTTGAACCAAGAATCTCTATGCAATGGTTCGTAAAAATAAAACCTCTTGCAGAAAAAGCAATAGAAGCTGTTGAACAAGGTAAAATAAAGATATTCCCTGAAATGTGGACTAAAACATATTTTGAATGGATGTACAATATAAGAGACTGGTGTATTTCAAGACAAATCTGGTGGGGGCACAGGATCCCAGCCTGGTATTGTGAAAAATGTGGACATATCAACGTAGATTTTAAAGACCCAGAAAAATGTGAAAAATGTGGCTCTACTGAGCTAACACAAGAAACTGATGTCCTTGATACATGGTTTTCTTCAGCTTTATGGCCATTTTCCACAATGGGTTGGCCTGAGAAAACTAAAACCCTCGAAAAATTTTACCCTACAAGCTGTTTAGTTACTGGCTTTGATATCCTTTTCTTCTGGGTTGCAAGAATGATTATGATGGGACTAAAATTTATGAACGATGTCCCATTCTATCACGTGTATATACATGCCCTTGTAAGAGATCAATATGGTCAAAAAATGAGTAAATCTAAAGGGAATGTAATAGACCCATTGATTATGATAGAAAAATATGGAGCTGATGCTTTTAGATTTACCTTAGCTGCTTTTGCGGCTCAGGGAAGAGATATAAAATTATCTGAAGATAGAATCGTAGGTTATAAAAACTTTGTTAACAAAATTTGGAATGCATCAAGGTTCTTAATGATGAACCTCGATGAAAATATAAGTGAAATTGATTTTGATAACCTTGAAATGGAAGATAAATGGATTTTACACAACCTTTATCAAACAGCAAAAAATGTGGAAAAGTTTATCAAATCTTACGACTTTAACGAAGCAGCAAATGAAATCTATCAATTTTTCTGGCACATATTCTGTGATTGGTATATAGAGTTTATAAAACACAGAATTTATAATAACATAAACAAAACCAATGCTCTGGCAGTTGCTAAATATACATTAGAAGAATCATTAAAAATACTACACCCATTTATGCCATTTATCACTGAATTTATTTACAAAAAACTTTCTGGTAAAGAAACTATAAACTTTGGGCCATATCCTGAAAAAGAGTTCCTTTTTGATGCTGATTATAAAAATATAGAAAAAGTTATAACACTAATTTCTAATGTGAGAACAGTTAGAGGAGAATACAACATCCCTCCAGCAAAAAATATTAACATTTTCATTAAAACTTCTGATGAAATGAAATCTTTAATTGAACAAAAATCAGATATAATTAAAAAATTAGCAAAAATAGAAAATATTAACTTTACAGATAAAGAAATTGAAAAATCTGCTGTACAAATTGAAAAAGATTTTACTGTTTTTGTCCCATTAGAAGGGTTAATAGACTTTGAAGCTGAAATTAAAAGACTCGAAAAAGAGAAAAAAGGTTATTTAAAAGATATCAATATTTACGGCAAAAAATTAAATAATGAAGAATATCTAAAAAAAGCACCAGAGCATATAATAGAAAAGGATAAAGCTAAATATGAAGAAGCAAAACTTAAACTTGAAGAGATAGATAAATCAATAGAAAGGTTAAAGAGTTTATGTTAAACTCCCCTTTGCTTAATAAAATAATAGATTTAGCGCTTTTAGAAGATATCGGTTCTGGAGATTTAACGACAAAGTCAATATCCCCTTATCTTAAAAAAAGTAAGTACTATTTGATTGCAAAAGAATCTTTTATTTTGTGTGGGATGCCAGTAGTTAACGAGATTTTTTACAAAACAGATAGAAATATAAAAATAAATTTTTTAAAAAATGATGGTGAGTTAGTAAATGCAGGTGATAAATTAGCAGAAATAATCGGAGATACTGCCATAATTCTCATGTTAGAACGAACCGTTTTAAATTTTCTACAAAGATTATCTGGTATAGCTACCAATACAAACAAATATATCAAAGAATTAGACGGAACTAACATAAAAATTTTGGATACAAGAAAAACAACTCCGGGGTTAAGGATTTTGGAAAAATATGCAGTAAAAATAGGAGGGGGCACAAATCATAGAATTGGACTTTTTGATGGTGTAATGTTGAAAGATACTCATATAGATGCTGTAGGCTCTATAAAAAAAGCTGTAGAATTAGTCAGAAGCAATATCCCAGTAACTGTAAAAATAGAAGTAGAAACAAGAAATTTAAAAGAAGTGGAAGAAGCCGTCGAAGCTGGTGCTGATATAATTATGCTTGATAATTTTGATATAAATTCCATCAATGAAGCTTGCCAACTGATAAACAAACGTGCTAAAATAGAAGTATCAGGGGGTATTACACTCGATAAGTTACATATGTACAAAAAATACCCCATAGATTTTATATCTGTAGGTGCTTTGACAAATAGTTTTAAATCAGTTGATATAAGTATGAAGTTTGGAGAGATTATATGATTACAGATATCGAAAGAGCTAAAAGGTTGGCAAGAACAATAATTGGAGATATAGTTTTATACAATAAGGAAAAAGTCATTGAGGGGATAAAAAACGATAATGTTTTTGATGTTCTGGAAGAAGAAATAAACCTAGGACGTAAACTTTTTGAAGAGAAAGTAGATACATCTATAATTAGTCCAAAAATCTTTGATAAAACTTTAATCGACATTTTGATTGCCAAATATGGCAAAGATATAAATTCTAAAATCTGGTAATGTGGAAAAGAAACTATTTCTCTGGAAAGAATTTTTTAATTTATATACTAGTTGCTTACGCTTTCTATTACCTTTACAAATATAGACAAAATGACCCACCACCTTTATACACAAAAGTGCCAAACTTCGAATTAAAAACATTAAATGGCAAGACATTTACTCTTTATGATATTAAATTAAAAAAAGTAATAATCTTTTTAAATAAAAACAATATTTACTCTGTATTTTATAAAAAAAATTTATCAAAGATTAAACATATCACGGATAAAAAAAGTGCCTACCTTATAATTTTTGTCAAAACTAAACAAACACCACGATCGGCATTAAATTACATATCAAATAAACACTACAAACCTATTGAAAAAGATTTGTATTTAGTTAATATAAGTGAGGTTGAGGGTATTTTTGGAATTAATAGTTGGCCCTTTTTGGTGATATTAGATGAACATAATAAGATTATATATGCATCTAAAATACCCGCATTAAAAGAAATAGAAAAAATATTATAGAGGGGTAAAATGGAAGATTTTTTTAATTTTGATAATTTAAAAGAGGAATATGATGTTGTTATAATTGGTGGTGGCCCTGCAGGTTTAACAGCAGGGATATATGCAGCAAGAGACGACCTTAATACTTTAATTTTAGAGAAAAACTTCCCTGGTGGACAAGTTGCGATTACAGAAATTATAGAAAATTACCCAGGTTTTTTAGAAGGGATTTCAGGTGGAGAACTCACAGAAAAACTTTTCCAACACGCAAAACAGTTTGGCGTTGAAATAAAGAACGGAATGTGTAAAGGGATAGAATTTTGCGATGGTTATAAATATGTGTCTTTACAGTACAAAGACATCAAGATTAAAACAAAAACTGTTATAATTGCCTCTGGTGCTAAGCCAAAACACTTAGAAGTGCCTGGTGAAAACAAATTCCTTGGTAGAGGTATATCTTTTTGTGCTACTTGTGATGGTGCTTTTTACAAAGATAAAGTTGTTGCTGTAATTGGTGGAGGTGATTCAGCTGTTGAAGAAGGACATTATCTCACAAAATTTGCAAAAAAAGTATATATTGTGCACAGAAGAGATAAATTAAGAGCAGCAAAAATACTTCAAGATAGAGCTTTTGCAAATCCAAAAATAGAATTTATATGGAACAGTGTGGTAAAAAAGGTAAATGGTGAGGATAAAATAGAATCAATTACCCTCTATGATAAAAAATTAGGCAAAACTCATGATCTTAAAGTTGATGGTGTTTTTGTCTTTATAGGATGGAATGCTGATACAGAGGCTTTTAAGGGGCTGTTAGAGTTAGATGAGTCTGGATTTATTATTGCTGATGAAACTACACATACAAATGTCCCAGGAATTTTTGCTGCTGGTGACGTAAGAAAAAAAGAGTTAAGACAAATTGTCACTGCTGTTGCAGATGGTGCTGTAGCTGCTAAAATGGCTGAAAGATATATAGAAGAAAATTTCCCTCAGGAGGGCTAAGTGAAAAAACTTTCTATTTTAACAATATTTTTTCTTATCATTTTTTCTGCAAATCTTTTCGCTGACACAGTAGTTAGCAGAAAAGCTATTGCCCGAAAAATCGAAAATAGAGAGCCTGTAGGTGTGAGCACTACTTTTTCATCTGATATAGGTAAAGTTTACTGTTTTACCGAAATCACAACAGATAAGTTTCCAACTAAAGTGATCCATATTTGGATTTATAAAGATAATATTATGGCTGAAGTCCCTCTTGCAGTTAATTCAAATAAGTGGAGAACCTACAGCTCTAAAAAAATACTTCCAAAATGGAAAGGGGATTGGAAAGTAGAAATCTATTCTGAAGATGGAAAAATGATAGACTCAATAAGCTTCAAAATTGAATGACAGATTCGCAATTTTACGTAGTCCCAACCCCTATAGGAAATTTAAAAGATATCACATTAAGAGCACTTGATGTCTTAAATAAAGTTGACGAGATTTTAGCAGAAGACACGAGAAAAGCACTCTCTCTATTAAACCACTACAATATAAATAAAAAGATTACATCTTATCATAGAGATAATGAAAAAAAACATATTGATGCAGTGTTAAAAAAACTGCAAAATGGTGTAAAAATTGCCCTTATCAGCGAAGCTGGAACACCATGCATATCTGACCCAGGTTACTTTTTAGTTAACGAATTAATAAAAAATAATATTAAATTTGAGGTGCTGCCAGGCGCTACAGCATTTGTGCCAGCATTGATACTATCTGGTTTTCCATCCAATCATTTCTTTTTCTACGGATTTTTACCTCACAAAAAGGAACAAAAACGTAAAGAGTTAGAAAAATTGACAATATATAAAACAACTATCATCTTTTATGAATCACCTCATAGAATCGAAGAAACTTTAAATTTATTATTTGATTTCTTTTCCCCTCCTTTTGCTGTTGTTAGAGAAATCACAAAATTATATGAAGAAACAATTTTTATAAACGATACTCAGGACGTAATTAATTTAACAAAAAAAGGGGAATTTGTAGTAATCGTGAATAATAATGAAAAAGATAATAACACCCTTCAAAATTTTGATTTTCATAAAATTTGCAAAAACCTCTTTAATGAAAATTTCAATAAAAAAGATATTTTAAAAATATTAAAAATATTAGGTATGAACAGAAATGATGCTTACAAACTAATTGAAACCTTTGGAAATATTAAAAAGTAATTCGAGATTTTCTTTATTACCCTCTACCGTTAACTTAACCTTTTCACCCAAAAACTGATTATCAATTAACGATAAATTATATTTTTTTATAAAATACATAAAATGGTCATATTTTCTAATATCAATTTCAAAATTTCTCTTCTCTTTTGATAACAAATCTATCAGTTCTGCATTTTTAACGACTCTTGCAGCAGATTCAGTATACGCTTTTACAAGGCCACCAACCCCAAGCTTAATACCACCAAAATATCTGACCGTTAATATTGCAACATTAACAAGATTATTCCCTTGGAGTACTCTCAATGTGGGTTTACCAGAGCTATTTTTTGGCTCACCATCATCAGTCTCCCGTTCTTCTATAATACCGTTTCCATTGAGGCGTCTATACGCCCAAACAATATGATTTGCCTTTTGATGTTCATCTCTTAATATTTTCAGATATTCTTTAAACTGGTTAATTGGTACCAAATGAGAAATAAATTTCGATTTTTTTACTTCATATGTTTCAATATAACTCTTTAATACTGTAAGCATGAGATAACTCTAAATCAAATCGCAAAAAATTTCAAATCGTAAAAAAGTAGTTGAATTTATACAGGATATGAGCTATCAATAAAAAGCAAACATTTGTTTGCTGGAGGTAAATATGTTGGTAATGTTAAACGAAAAAATAAAAGTTGGTGCAATATTTGGAACAAATGGGCAGATAAAACCTGTATGGTTTAAATACAAAAACAGCAAAATATTAATCAAAGAGCGGATTTATCAATGGAAAGAAAGGAAAGGGAGCGATACCATATTTAAATTCACGGTAACTGAAGGGGTGAATATATACGAAATATCCTACAGCAAAAATAACCTCGAATGGAAATTGATAGCTATCGATGAGAAATAAGTGTTGACAAAATATAGACATTACCAATCTTAAAATCATGAATAGAAGAACATTTTTAAAACAAACATTTTTAACAGGATTATTTATTGTATCCTCAAAAATAACCAGTTTTGCAAAAATTACTGATATAATTAGCAGATGGAAGATAAGAACTGTTGAGGATAAAACACCAGATATTGATATTCAAAAATTTCATCTAAAAATTACAGGTCTTATCGAAAACAAATTAACATTAGTATATAATGATCTTTTAAATTTAATAAACACTTCATACACAAGCGATTTCAATTGTGTCGAAGGGTGGACAGTTCCAGGTGTAAAGTGGGATGGGATTAGCCTAAACACCTTAATTAAAATAACTAAGCCTTTTTACTCTGCAAAATATATAAACTTTTACTGCTATGGAAACAAATACACAGAGTCAATTCCAATAAAAGAAATCCGAGATTCCTACATATTGGCTTTAAAAATTAACGATAAACCTTTAGATCAAAAACACGGGTTCCCCTTAAGACTTTTCTATCCCGACAGGTATGGATACAAAAGTGCTAAATGGATTAAAAAAATAGTATTTTCAAATCAAAGAGAGATCGGTTTCTGGTCAAAATACGGCTACCCAGAAGATGGTATAATAATAAAATAACGCGCCCAGGAGGAGTCGAACCCCCAACCTTCTGATCCGTAGTCAGACGCTCTATCCAGTTGAGCTATGGGCGCATCGGTTAATGGCTCAATTTTTATAGTGATAATAGTAACCTTTGTCAAGGTATAAAAAACAGAAAAGTTACTGATCTAAGTTTTCCTCAATTAAAGAATAAATATGTTTTGGGACAGATATTTTATTAGGATCAATTGGACCAATAATTTTCCTCAGCATTGTTGTTTGTTTTCCCAAATCAACAGACAAAGGAGGGATATCTTGCCCTTTAGAATTTTTAAAAATAATTACCAAAGGCTGCGTAAGCTTTGAATAATTGACCTTTCCAACAATCCCAATCTCATTAGTATTAAGAAGAACAATCGTTCCAACAGGATAAATCCCAGTATTCGCAACAAAAAACTCAAAAATTTTCCTGTTTAAATGTTTATCTACCCACCCCATCATCATTTTTAAAGCTGTGGCTGGTGAAATCTTTGGTTTATAAATCCGCTGACTCGTTAACGCATCATAAATATCAACTACAGCACCAATTTTCCCTTCTATAGAAATTTCTTCATCTTTTAAACCGTTAGGATAACCGGAACCATCTGCTCTTTCATGATGCTCTAAGCATATTTTAATATCACTTTCTTTCATACCAACTTTTAATAAATACTCGTATCCATAAGTTACATGCTTCTTCATTAATTCAAACTCTTCATCAGTTAGTTTTCCAGGTTTATTTAATATCTCATTTGGTATAAACATTTTACCCACATCATGTAGCAGAGCAGAAAGAGTAATATTTTCAATAAACTTTTTATCCTTATTCAATTTAGCAGCAAGACTTGCAGCAAAGATACTCACATTTAGAGAGTGCTGGAATGTATAATCATCATAATCTCTTAATTTCGTAACGCTCGAAAGCAAATTACCCCTTGTTATCGCCTGCGCTGTAATTTCTTTTGTTATGTTTTCGATTTCTGAAACATCTATCAGTTTACCTGCTCTCACATCGTTTAACAATGATTTGGTTACAACTATTGCTTCTTTATATAAAGTTGAAACACTTTTTAATGATTTTTTATCAATAAAATCTTCTTCTTTTACCTCAGGAAGCAAAGCCTCTATTTTTTTATCTTCTAATACTTCCCTTTCTACTATAAGTTCTTTAATTCCATTATTTTTTATTTTTTTCAGTACCTTATCAAGATGCTCTTTATCTTTAATCACAAATTTATGCTTTAAAAAAGTGGTATCTAACCAACTTACCCCAACAAAATCAATTACTTTATCATAAACTTTTAAATCTTGTGGTAAAATCTTTATCCGGACTTTCATAGTTATTAATCTTTAACACAAAACATAAAATAATCAACATATATTAATAAAAATCTAATATTGAACAAAATCTGGTTTTTATTATCATATAGTTGTGGTATAGTAAGATGTCTTATGGGGTGAAAAATGAAATTTTTTATAAAATTGATGATTATATTATTATGTTTTGGAGGGGTTAGTTTGGCTACAACTGAGTTTAAACTAAAAAATGGTGTAAATGTGGTTTTTAAACAGGTAGATGGTGTGAAAATTGTGTCTATTCAACTATGGATGAAAACAGGCTCAAGAAATGAAAACGAAAAAAACAATGGTATAGCTCATTTCTTAGAACACATGGTTTTTAAAGGTACAGAAAAATATAAACCTTCACAAATTGATGAAATCGTAGAGTCAAATGGTGGCCAGATGAATGCAGCTACAAGCAAAGATTACACCTTTTATTACATTACTATCCCATCAAAAAACGCTGAAGTAGCTTTTGATGTAATAAGTGAAATGGTTTTTAAGGCAAAATTTTTACCTGAAGAGATAGAAAAGGAAAAACCTGTTGTAATACAGGAAATTAAAAGAAAATACGACTCACCAACTTATGATATGTGGGTTGAATTATCTAAAAATCTCTACAAAAACACAACTTATGCTATGGAAGTTATCGGGACAGAAGACAATGTAAAAAGTTTTACAAGAGAAACCCTCTTTGATTATTACAACCATTTTTATCATCCTGAAAATATGACATTAGTTGTTGTTGGTGATTTAAGTCAAGCTGAAGTAAAAAAATTAGCAGAAAAATATTTTAATAAAACAAAAGAGGTAAAATCAGGGAAACAAATTATTTTTAAACCAACTATTTTACAAAAAAATATAGAAAAAACATTCTACAAAAATGTCAATCAAGCCTATGTAGCAATAAGCTACAAAGCTTTCCCTCTAACAAGTGATAAAATTTATGCTGCAGAAGTCCTTACAGAAATCCTCTCTGGTGGAGAATTTTCATTATTAAACCAAAAGCTTAAATATGAAAAATCATTGGTAACATCTGTTTTTGGTGGATATATGGGGTTAAAATACGATGGAAGTTTTACTTTTTATTTCACCTCAGCACCCAACAAGCAAAAAGAAGCAGAAAAAGAGTTATTTTCTTTAATAAAAGAATTAAAAGATGGGAACCTAATAACCAAAAATGATATTGAAAAGGCAAAAAACAGATTGATTTCCCAATTTCTATTCCAGCATGAAAAAGTGAGCTCTGAAGCAAACGATATAGGGTATTCTTATACCCACGATATTAAAAACTATTACAAAGATTACGAGAAAAATATAGAGAGAATAACATTGCATGATATAAAGGAATTAGCAAAACATATTTTTAGCGGGCATTATGTTCTTGTAAAAACATTACCAGAAGAAAGTAAATAATGTGTGTTTACGCCTTTGCCATAAACCCAAATGAAAAGTACAAATTTGTTTTAATTGGTAATCGCGATGAGTTTTATGAAAGAGAATCAATACCAGCTCATTTTTGGAAAGACTTCCCTGATATTTTAGCGGGTAAAGATAAAAAAGCTGGTGGCACATGGCTTGGTATTAACAAAAACAATGGTAAGATAGCTTTTTTAACCAACTATCGAGACCCTAAAAAATTTGACTCACAAAAAGCTTCCCGTGGTCTAATTGTCAGAAATTTTTTAACTTCACCTGCCTCAATTCAAAGATTCTTGATAGATTTTTATGCTATGCAAAGTGCTTATAACCCATTTAATTTAATTTTTGGTACAGTTGATAATCTTTTTTACTACTCAAATGTTATAGGGGGGCTTAAAAATCTAACAAAAGGGGTATATACTTTGAGTAATGCCTTTTTAGATACCAATTGGTATAAAACAGAAAAGTTAAAATCATACCTTTTGAAAATACTACAAAACCAAAATATCGATATTAATGAAGTATTTAGATGTTTGGAAGACAAAGAAAAGGCTGATGACAGCTTATTACCTGATACAGGTGTAGGTTATGAAAAGGAAAAACTTCTTTCATCAATATTTATTGAATCAGAAACTTACGGTACTGTTTTTTCATATTTTATCTTAATTGATTCAAAAAGCAATGTATCATTTTATGAAAAAGACCAACTAAATAATAAAATTTCTGAGTTCAAATTTCAAATTAAGATTTCCAAGGATAATAAATCTTAAAACCTTTTGATTTTAGATGCTCCTCAACTTTATGTTTAAATAAACCATCAAATCTAATTGATACAATCCTTTTTTTATCCCCCGTATTTGAAACAATCACTGATATTATATTTATATCAAGCTCTTTAAACTCTTTTGCAAGCAACTCAAGCATACCAGGTCTATCCTCTAAAACAACATCAACCCTGCTACCTGGCTCTTCCAACCCCATAATAGCCACCATCGCTTTTAAAATATCGTATCTTGAAATAATACCAACAACTCTGTTTACGTCATCCACCACTGGCAATGCACCTATTCTCCCCTGATAAATAAATAACAATGCATCTTCCAATGTATCATTTTCATTTATTGATACTACTTCATTAGACATAATATCTTTTACAAAGACAGGTTTTTTATCACTTAAATCTTCCTTTTTATCTATAGTTGACTCTGGCATAACTTCCCTAATATCACTTTTCACTACAATCCCAAGCAACTCTTTTTCACTATTTACAACTGGTAAATGTTTAATATTTTTAGACAACATTATATAAGCAGCCGTATCAATTTTTGTATCTGGAAAAACTGTTATTACATTTTTAGTCATCCAATCCTTTACAAACATATTTTTCTCCTACTTAAAATATACCAAACATTTCATCTGTTAGAAATAAATCATAAACATCTATCTGCTTATCATCATTTAAAGCATCCAAAAAGTTTACAACCGATTCTGCTAAAACCTCTGGTTTATAGCCACCTTCTAAAGATATAAGTAAATGCCCTTCACAAAATTTATTGCTCAAATATTTTAAAGCATACCCTAATTTTCTATAAAGTTCTGTAGTAAAATTCAAGTCCCCAATCATATCTTCTTTATGCCCATCAAAACCAGCTGATACAAGTAAAATTTCAGGTTCAAACTTATAAAATATTGGAACTACTTTTTCTAAAAATACCTTGCCAAACTCATTATCATCCGCTTCTGGCTTAAGTGGTATATTTAAAGTATAACCTTTCCCTAACCCCTTACCTGTTTCAAAATACCTCCCGGTACCTGGGAACAAAAAAGTTGGGTGTTCATGTATACTAACATAATACACAGTATTATCTTCATAAAAAATATTTTGTGTACCATTTCCATGATGTACATCAAAATCAAAAATCAAAATCTTTTCTTTACCATGGTATTTCTGGATATATCTTGCAGTTATGGCAATATTATTAAAAAAACAAAAACCTAACGCTTTATTTTTATCCGCATGATGTCCCGGTGGTCTTACTGCCACAAATATTTTTTTAGGTTCGTTACTCATAATATAATCTGCAGCAAATAAATGAGCATAAACAGCTTTTAATGCCACATCAAAAGAATCTTCACAAATAGAGTTATCTTTATGTTGAAAAAAAGTTTCTGATTTTGCTGTATCCTTAAACTCTTGAATATAAGATTTTGAATGTACAAATTCTATTACTTTCTCACCATAATCTTCGAATAAGGGTTTTATAATATTTGATTTTAATGTAGAATTTTCTAAGTAATTTATTACAGTTTTTAATCTTTCAGGCGATTCAGGATGCCCTTGAAATGTTTTATGTTTCAAAAATACTTCATCATAAACAATCTTAACCAATAATCTATTCCCTACAACTTAATAATAGCTTTTGTAGGACATACCTCTTCACATTTTCCACAGTTTATACATTTTTCTGCGTGAATATAAGCTAAATTATTTTCAACGGTTATTGCGTCCTCAGGACAATTTTTTGCACACAATCTACAACCAATACACCCCACACTACACACTTTCTTTGTTTCAACACCTTTATCTTTTGATGAGCAAGAAACTATAAACTTTTTTTCTACATCAATTAGCTCAATTAAATTTCTAGGACAGGCTTTTACACACAAGCCACATGCAGTGCATTTTTCTTCATCTACAACAGGGATACCATTATCCCCCATTTTAAGCGCATCAAAATTACAAGCCTTTACACAACTTCCTCCACCAACACAACCATATATACACCCTTTATTACCTCCACCTAGCATAACAATTGCGTGACAATCAGCAGGGCCATAATACTCATATTTTGGCGGACATTTTTCTTTATCTCCATGGCATTTAATCTTTGCCACTTTTCTAACTGAGGTATCAACTTCTAACCCTAATAATTTACCAATCTTTTCTGCAAGTTCAGCACCACCAACTGGGCAGGCGTTTGCAGGAGCATCCCCTTTAACAATGGCTTCAGCCAAAGCAGAGCATCCAGGATAGCCACATCCACCACAATTTGCTCCAGGTAAAATCTCATTTACTTCTTCTATTCTAGGATCTTTTTCAACAGAAAACTTCTTAGAAGCAGCATACAAACCAAATCCTGCAACAAAACTTGATAAACCAACAACTACTACAGCTTCTATCATCTAAAACCCCATAATTAAATTTTTACAAGTCCAGAGAACCCTAAAAATGCAAGCGCCAAAATCCCTGCAGTTATAAATGCGATAGGTACACCTCTAAAAAAATAAGGGATATTTGAAAGCTCTATTCTTTCCCTGATACCAGCAAAAAGAACAAGAGCCAATCCAAAACCTATGGACGAACCCACAGTAAAAACTAACATTTCTAAAAAGTTAAATTTAAATTGAATATTCAAAATAGCTGCACCTAAAATCGCACAATTAGTTGTAATTAATGGCAAAAATATTCCAAGACTCTTATAAAGTGCAGGAGATGTTTTTTCTATAACCATCTCAACAAATTGTACTAAAGAAGCAATAACAAGAATGAAAACTATAGTCTGTAAATACTCTAAATGTAAAGGATTCAAAACTGCATATTGTAAAATCCATGTGATAATCCCAGCAATTGTCATAACAAATGTTACAGCTAAAGACATACCGATAGCAGTATCCAGTTTTTTAGAAACACCAAAAAATGGGCATATCCCTAAAAATCTACTCAATACAAAATTGTTTACCAAAACAGCACTTATAAAAATAAGTATCAGCTCTTTCATACCAATCCCCTAATTTTACTCATTTACAGTGCAACATTCTTCTTTAATTTTATTTCTATTTTCAATCCAGTTTATAATAAACAATAAAAATCCAAGCGCTAAAAATGCTCCGGGTGGTAAAATCATAACAATAGCTGGGCTATAACCGCTCCCAAAAATATTGAAGCCAAGTATAGAACCAGCTCCTAACAACTCCCTAACAGATCCCAATACAAACAGAGCAAAAGTAAAACCAAGTCCAGAAGCAATCCCATCTATTAAAGAATCAATAGTACTGTTTTTTGATGCAAAGCTTTCAGCTCTTCCTAAAATCAAGCAGTTTACAACTATCAATGGGATAAAAAGACCAAGACTTTTGTGTAAACTGTGAGCATATGCATTCATCAACAAATCGATTACAGTTACAAAACTTGCAATAATAACAATAAAAGCAGGTATTCTAACTTTTGAAGGGATAAAATTTTTCACCAATGAAACAACAATATTTGAGCAAATCAGTACTACAGTAGTTGCAAGTCCCATACCTATTCCATTTTCAGCAGAAGTGGTAACTGCAAGGGTAGGACACATACCAAGAACCTGTTTGAAAACTGCGTTATTATTCCAAAATCCGTCTTTAAATATCTGGAGCTTCATTTGCTGCCCCCTTCAATAACATTTGTGATTACAAAATCTAATCCATTTTTAACCGCCTCAGCAACAGCTCTTGGGCTGATTGTTGCTCCACTAAATTGGTCAATCACACCACCATCTTTTTTTACTGCTATCTTATCCTTTATAGTCAAACCTTTAAATTCATCTTTAAACCACTTATCCTCAATATGTGAGCCAAGACCAGGAGTTTCTGCATGACGCAATATTTCAACACCTGTAATTTTTCCATCAGTTGAAACACCAAGTAAAACTGTTATACTTCCCCCATACCCTTTTTCAGATACTGATTGAATAGCATAACCAACTATTTTCCCATCCTTTTTAGCAACATAAACTGTTTTATCTTTAGTTTTTAAAGTGTCTTTGTCCGGCTCGTTATTATATTCAGGTAAAACAACCTTTAATGCTCTTAAAAGCTCCAATCTATACTCATACTCTATTTTTTCCTTAGTAAAAGAGTAAACTGCAGCAAGAACCAAAGCAGAAACAGCACCAATTATTGTCAGAACAACAAACATTTTATAGTTATTATCGTTACCCTTACTCACTTTCAACCTCACCAAAACTTTTTGGTCTGATATAATAATCTATTAGAGGAACTGTAGCGTTCATTAACAATATGGCGAAAGATACCCCTTCTGGATAACCACCAAAAAGCCTAATAACAGCAGTTAAAATCCCACAACCAGCTCCAAAAATAAGTTGTCCTCTCTTTGTAACTGGGCTCGTCACCATATCAGTGGCCATAAAAAATGCACCAAGCATTAAGCCACCTGAAAAAAGATGGGCAATAGGATCCAATGTTTTTTCTGGGGCAAAAAACCAATAAGGAACAACTATTATTAAAAATGCAGCAATATAACTAAAAGGGATATGCCAAGAAATAATCCTTTTATATAGTAGAAACAATCCACCTATTATTATTGCCAGCGCTGATATTTCACCTAATGACCCACCAACATTTCCTAAAAACAAACTAGAAGTATTTACAAGATTTTCTGAAACTATTTTGCCATAAGTCAATACCTCTGTTTTAGAAGCACCAAGAGGTGTAGCTGTACTAACCGCATCAAAAATAAAACTCTTTGTAATAGGATTAGGTTTCATCCAGTTTGTCATCTGTGCAGGCCAAGAAATGAGTAGGAAAACTCTCGCAACCAAAGCTGGGTTAAAAGGGTTTTGTCCAAGACCACCAAAAACCTGTTTCCCAATAATGATTGCGACAAAACTACCTACACAAATTAACCACCATGGGCTATTAGGTGGCAAATTCATTGCAAGAAGTATTGCCGTTACAAGAGCAGAATTATCATTTAGACTGACAGGTCTTTTAGCAATCTTCTGAAAAAGGTATTCAAAACCAAGTGTAAAAATTATTGTGAGAAGATATGTTTTAATAGCATAAAAACCAAAATAGTAAATAGATACACCCATTGCAGGAATAAGTGCATAAATGACATAGAGCATTACTTTGTCTGTTCTTAAATCATCTCTTTCATGTGGTGAAAAAGTAACTAATAACTTATTTCCCTGCATTTTTCTTCTGCCTCATTATATTCATTATTTCTCTTTTCGCTGTTTTAAAATATCCAACAAGAGGTCTTCTTGATGGACATACATAACTACAACAACCACACTCAATACAATTTAATACATGCCATTCATTTAGCCTTTCATACATTTCATTTAAGGCAAATTGCTCCATTATTGCAGGAACAAGCCCCATTGGGCATGCCTCCACACATCTGCCACATCTAATACAGTTATGCATATTAAGATTTGGCAAGTCTGAATCTCTATAAAGAATAATCCCACTAGTACCTTTCATAACAGGGGTATTTAAATCAAAAAGAGAAAAACCCATCATTGGCCCACCCATAACAACCTTTTTAATATCACCAAGAGGGCCTCCACAAAACTCTATTAATTTAGACACAGGAACACCGATAGGAACCAACAAATTTTTAGGCTCTTTAACAGCGCCTGTAACAGTAACCACTCTTTCAATCAAAGGTTTTTTAAACTCTAAAGCTTCATATATCGATAAAGCAGTACCAACATTGTGCACAATAACACCAACTTCTAAAGGCAATTTCCCTTCAGGAACTACTCTATTTACAGTCGCTTTTATAAGCTGTTTTTCACCACCTTGTGGATATTTCACTTCAAGAGGGATTAATTCAAACTCATACTTATTTTCAAACTTTCTAAAAGATTCTATTGCGTCTGGCTTATTTTTTTCTATCCCAATTACAAGATTATCTATTTCTAATTCTTTCTGTATTATCTTAGCTCCCTTTATTATCTCTTCAGTTTTTTCCACCATCAACCTGTGATCGCAGGTTAGATAAGGTTCACACTCTGCACCATTTATAATTAAATAGTCTATTTTTCTTGGTGGTGATAACTTTACATGAGAAGGAAATGTTGCTCCACCAAGTCCAACAATTCCTGCTGATAAGACATTTTCTTGAAATTTATCCGCTAATTCAATTGGGGTATACTCCTCAGTAACCTCAGTTACCTTTATAATTACAGCAGGGATAGAACCCATTATAGGGTGAGGAACATTTTGAATATTTATAACCTCGCCTGTGACAGATGAATGAATATTTGAGCTAACAAAACCTTTCGATTTCCCTATCAAATCACCACGCTTTACCACATCTTTCTTTTTAACTACAGCTTCAGCTGGAGCACCGATATGCTGAGATAAAGGGATGGCAACCTCATCACCAATATTTACACTATATCTCTCAATGCTTTTACTTGCTGTTTTCTCTTTATTATACCTTGGATGAATACCACCACGAAATCCATAATACGGCATAGCACACCCTTATCTATCTATTTTTATACACTCAACTGTTATATCTGTCTCTTTCAAAAGTTCATCTGCTAAATCATCGTTATAATATTCTTCAAAAACAATTCTTTTAATCCCTGCATTTATAATCATCTTTGTACAAATAGAACAAGGCTTGGCATTTGTATAAATAGTCGCACCCTTTATTGAAACCCCGTGATAAGCAGCTTGTATAATTGCATTTTGTTCTGCATGCAATCCTCTACAAAGCTCATGTCTTTGACCAGAGGGAACATTTAACTTTTGTCTTAAACAACCAGTTTCACTACAATGAGTAATCCCTCTTGGCACGCCATTATAACCTGTAGCCAAAATTTGCCTATCTTTCACAATAACTGCCCCTACCTGCCTTCTCAAGCAGGTAGATCTACTTTTAACAACATTTACAATTTCTAAAAAATACCTATCCCAATCAGGTCTCAATACAATACACCTTTGTATAATGGATATTTATTACATAATTTAATAACTTTTTCTTTTACTGTATTTATAACACTTTCATTGTTTATATTATATAACACTTCAGCAATATAATTTCCTATATCTTCCATCGCATCCTCTTTCATACCTCGAGTAGTTACAGCTGGTGTACCAATTCTAATACCACTTGTGATAAACGGACTTCTTGTCTCAAAAGGGATAGTGTTTTTATTTACTGTTATATTAGCTTTCCCAAGTGATTCTTCTGCATCTTTACCTGTAATATCTTTGTCAGTTAAATCAACAAGCATCAAATGATTATCTGTTCCGTTAGACACGAGTCTAAAACCTTTATCTTTAAGAGTGTCGGCCAAAGCTTTTGCATTTTTCACAATTTGCTTCTGATACTCTTTAAATTCGTCAGTCATTGCCTCTTTTAAAGCTACTGCCTTAGCGGCAATAACATGCATTAATGGGCCACCCTGTGTCCCAGGGAAAATCATAGAGTTAACTTTTTTTGCATACTCCTCTTTACAAAGGATTAAGCCACCTCTTGGTCCCCTCAATGTTTTATGAGTGGTTGTTGTCACAAAATCTGCATAAGGAACAGGGTTTGGATGAACCCCCGCAGCAACAAGCCCCGCAATATGAGCCATATCCACCATCACATAAGCTCCAACTTTATCTGCAATCTCCCTGAATTTAGCAAAATCTATAACTCTCGGATATGCGCTTGCTCCAACAACAATCATCTTTGGTTTGTGCTCTAATGCCAGTCTTTCCACTTCATCAAAATCTATAGTTTCAGTATCCTTATTTACACCATAAGGTACAACATTAAAAAATTTACCAGAAAAATTTACTGGGCTACCGTGTGTTAAGTGCCCTCCATGAGATAAATTCATCCCCAAGATTGTATCACCTGGTTGCAAAACTGAAAAATAGACAGCCATATTTGCCTGACTTCCAGAGTGTGGTTGCACATTAGCATGCTCTGCACCAAACAGCTCTTTTGCCCTATCTATAGCAAGCTGCTCAGCAATATCCACAAACTCACAGCCACCATAATACCTTTTACCTGGATACCCTTCTGCATATTTATTTGTCATTATTGAACCTTGTGCCTCTAACACTGCTTTTGAAACAAAGTTTTCACTAGCAATCAACTCTATATGAGTCTCCTGCCTATTTAACTCTTTCATCAAAGCATCATACACTTGTGGATCGATATTTTTTACTGCTTCATATAGACTCATTTATCCCCCCTAAGATATTCTTCCCAAAATATTTTTGCCAATTCATCTATTTTATTAATTCTTCTTTCATGCCTTCCACCCTCAAACTCTGTAGAAAGCCATGTATCTACGATATCTTTTGCTAACTCTACACCTATGATTCTGCCACCCATGGCAAGCAAATTTGAATTGTTATGAAGTCTACTCATCTTAGCTGTGAAAGAATCCCAACATAGTGCAGCCCTTATACCAGGAAATCTATTAGCAGTAATAGATATCCCTATCCCTGTTCCACACATAATAATCCCTTTTTCCACATCACCATTTATAATAGCCTTTACCACTTTAAAAGCAAAATCAGGATAATCTACAGATGATTCACTTTCTGTTCCAAAGTCAATGGCTTCGAACCCCTTAGATTCAAGATAATTTTTGATTTCTTCTTTTAGTCTAAACCCACCATGATCAGAACCCAATGCTATTTTTTTATCTGGCATTTATTTCCTCGTTTTATTTTTGATGAGCTATTATTCTTTAATTTAAAAAAACAAATATGTCAATTTGTTTAAAAATTCCTAGGGATATCTAACATCCTTTTTATAGATTTTAAAGCTTTTTCCCTGATTACCTCATCAACTGTAATAACATACTGTTCTTTTATTAAAGCATCATATATTTTTTTAAGAGTTGTCTTTTTCATATTTTTACACTGAAAACCTTTATAGGCAAAAATAAATTCTTTATCAGGATTCTCTTTTTTCAATCTATAACCTACCCCTTCTTCAGTTCCAATTATAAAACGCTTGTTGTCACTTTCCTTTACATATTTATAAACACCTGAGGTTGAACACACATGATCTGCAAGATCAACTACCTCTGGAGGACATTCTGGATGAGCAACAAAAATAGCATCAGGGTATTTTTCTTTAAGTTCAAGAATCTCCTTTTTTGTTACCCTGTTGTGAATAGGGCAGTAACCTTCCCATAGAATAATTTCTTTATCTACAAACCTTGAAACATAATGTCCCAAATTCTTATCAGGTACAAAAATAACCTTATCAGTGTCAAGAGATTTTACCACATTAACAGCGTTAGCTGAAGTACAACAGATGTCACTTTCAGCTTTAACTTCTGCAGAAGAATTTACATAGCATACAACTGGGACTCCAGGATATTTCTTCTTCATCTCCCTTAGCCCTTCAGCAGTTACCATATCAGCCATTGGACACCCAGCATCAATCTCAGGAAGCAAAACTTTTTTATCTGGCGAAAGGATATATGCAGTCTCAGCCATAAAATGAACACCGCAAAAAACAATAGTTTTGTTTTTTACTTTAGATGCTTCAATACTCAAACCAAGCGAATCTCCAGTAAAATCTGCAATCTCCTGGATATCATCAATTTGATAATTATGTGCCAACAAAACAGCATCTTTTTCTTTTAGCAATCTTCTTATCTCTTTTTTAATATCCATTTTTACCCCTCAAATACTTTAAAAATTTTTTTATACCTTTTAACCTTGTATGTATTCTCATCTATTTCAAAAAACAGTGCATTAAATACCAATTTCCCTTTATTTTCAACATCAAATTTATGTGGTATCCCTGTTAAAAATCGTTTAATTGGGGCATCCTTATTCATTCCTATCACTGAATCAAGAGAACCACACATCCCAACATCTGTCATAAAAAGGGTACCTTCTGGCAATATTCTATCATCATTTGTTTGAACATGTGTATGAGTACCTACAACAACACTTGCCCTACCGTCAACATAAAACCCAAATGCTGCTTTTTCACTGGTAGCTTCTGCATGGAAATCTACTATAACTACAGTATCTTTAACCTTTCGATATATCTCATCAAATTTCCTAAAGGGGCAATCAATAGGATTCATAAATACTCTTCCAAGTAAATTAATTACTGTTACTTCTGTAACACCTATTGATAAAGTGATATAACCATTGCCAGGGACATCTTCTGGATAATTTGCAGGTCTAATAAGATACTCCATATTATCAAGTTGATTTGCTGTTTCTTTCTTGTCCCAAATATGATTTCCACTCGTTATTACGTCAGCACCTTTGCTTCTTAACTCTTTATAGATTTTTTCATTTATTCCAAAACCGCCAGCAGAGTTTTCACCATTAACAATGACTAAATCCAAACCATATTCATATTTTACATCATCAATAGAGCGGGAAAATACTTTTCTACCCGCTCTACCAATAATATCGCCTACAAATAATATATTCATTTCATTTATTTCGCATATTCTACAGCTCTTGATTCTCTAATAACAACAACTTTTATCATACCAGGATATGTCAGCTCTTCCTCAATCTTCTTACTAATTTCTCTAGACAATGTTACAATTTCAGCGTCATCAATTCTATCAGGCTCCACAATAATTCTTACTTCTCTACCTGCCTGTATTGCAAAACTTTTTTGAACACCCTCAAAAGATGAAGCAATTTCTTCTAATTTTTCTAACCTTTTAATGTAAGATTCCAAAACCTCTCTTCTAGCTCCTGGTCTTGAAGCTGAAATTGCATCTGCAGCCTGAATCAAAACAGATTCAACAAACTTAAACTCCTCTTCTCCATGATGGGATAATATTGCATTTAACACCATAGGGTGTTCATTATATTTTTTTGCAATTTCAACACCAATCTCAGTATGGGAACCTTCACTCTCCTGATCTATAGCTTTTCCTATATCATGAAGTAAACCTGCTCTTTTTGCCAACTTTTCATCCAAACCAAGTTCAGCAGCCATAATACCAGCAATTTTAGCCACTTCAATAGAGTGTGCCAGTACATTCTGTCCATAACTTGTTCTATATTTTAACCTACCAATCAGTTTTAATAGATCAGGGTGTATGTTGTGCAGTCCAAGATTAAAAGCAGTTTCTTCACCAACTTCTAAAATGTATTTTTCAAGCTCTGCTTTACTCTTCTCATAAGCCTCTTCAATTCTTGCAGGATGAATCCTTCCGTCAGAAATGAGTTTTTCCAATGTTAGCTTAGCAATTTCTCTTCTAAATGGATCATAAGATGATAAAATAACGGCCTCTGGAGTATCATCCACAATAATATCAACTCCTGTAATGCTTTCAAAAGTTCTAATATTTCTACCCTCTCTACCAATAATCCTACCTTTCATCTCATCACTAGGGAGATTAACAACAGATACTGCCACCTCACCCACATATTCTGGAGCACACCTTTGAATAGCTGTCGCAATTATACTTTGAGCTTTCTTTTCAGCTAAATGCTTGGTTTCCTCTTCCAATTCTTTCAAAGTTCTTGCAGCTTCTTTTTTAGCCTCAGTAACCATTTCATTAATCAACATCTCTTTCGCTTCTTCTCTAGTCATACCGGCAACTTTCTCAACTTCACTTAATAATTTAACCTTTAACTGTTCGACCTCTTCCATCTGACTCTTCAAATTATTAAGCTTCTCTTCAAGCTCTTGTTCTCTTTTAGAAATAAGTTCTTCTTTTTTATCCACTAATTCTAACTTTTTATCGATATTTTCTTCTTTAGAGATTAAACGCTTTTCTTGAAGTTGAAGCTCTTTTCTCTTCTCCTTAACTTCTTTTTCAAGCTCTTGTTTCCCTTTAAAAATAATATCTTTTGCTTCCAGTTTTGCTTCTTTAACTATTTCATCAGCTTCCCTTTTTGCTCTGTTAATTATTTCATCAGCTGTTTTATTCAGCCTTATGTTTTCACTTTCATTTTTCTTTTTCTGGATAATTATACCTAATAAAAGTCCTACAATTAAACCAACAACAGCTAGTAAAATATACAACCAAATCATCAATAACCTCCTATTTCTCTTTTTTCAGTTAATACAGCATCAAGCTTTACGTCATGTTTTTCAACAGGTAATTTTTCAATAACCTGAAAGTCATAAGCAAAACCAACACAAACCTTTTTCTGAATCTTTTTTAAAAATCTGTCATAATAACCTTTTCCAAAACCTAACCTGTAACATTCAATATCAAAAACTACACCTGGTGCCACCACAACATCAAAATAATCCTCGCTTGTAACCTTAATAGGTTCTAAAACTCCAAACCTATTTTTTTTCATACTTTCAAAATCTTCAAAATAACCAGCCAATATTTCATCATTTACCAATATTGGTAAAAAAACCTCTTTCCCCATGTTCTTAAGATGAGTAATTAGCTCAATTGTTCTTACCTCATTATCAAAACTAACATACAAAAAATACCTATCAAAACCACCATATCTTGATAAAAAATTATCTGTAATAACCTTACTTGTTTTTTCTACAAAGTTTCTATCAAGATTTTTGCGTTTCTCTTTAAATTGCTGCCTAAGCATATTCTTATTCATAATGCTCTTTGCCCCATAACTTAACAAGCCTATCGTAAAGTTTAGACTCAAACCCGCTTTTAGATGGTTTATAAAAAACTTTTTTCTCAGGCATATATTGTTGCTCTACAAATTCGCCATAATCAAAAGGGTACTTATAATTTTCACTATCACTTCTTAAATGTTTTGGTGGTAATGGGTTATTGTTTTTTAAATAATTTTTACAACTTTTAAGTGCCATATACGAGCAATTACTTTTTGGAACAGAAGCAAGATAGGTTACCACTTGGGCAAGTATTATTTCCCCTTCTGGCAACCCTACTTTTTCAAAAGCTTCATACCCGGCATTCACTATGCTCAGTGCATTAGGCATTGCATTACCAATATCTTCAGAAGCAGAAATGAGCAATCTTCTGAATATTATTTTAGGATCAACACCACTTTTTAATAACTTCAAAGCCCACATAAGTGCAGCATCAGGGTCACTCCCCCTAATACTTTTAATCATAGCTGACAACAAATGATAATACTCATCTGTTGAAAAAGTAATTTCAAAAGGTAGCAATGTGATATCTTCATGATTTAAGTACAGCTTATTATCAACTTTCTTTGAAATTTTTGCTAAAGACTCCATCATAATATAAAACTTTCTTACATCACCATTTGCATTTTGAATCAGCAAATCAACAACATTATCATCATATACAATATCACTAACTTCAAACTCTTCCTTTAGCCAGTTTTCAACCCTTTTAAATAATTTTTCAAAATCACTTCTTCTCGGCTGATTAAGCTCAAATAATATACTTCTTGATCTAAGCGGTGGGATTAAACTATAATAAGGGTTTTCTGTAGAAGCACCTACAAGTTTTACATAACCTTCATCAATAATATTCAATAATAAATTTTGTTGAGACTTGTTAAAATGATGAATTTCATCGATAAAAATAATTGACGTTTTACCATACCCTTTTGTTTCTTCTACAATTTTTCTAATATCACTAGAACTACAATTAGCAGCATGCAAACGGTAAAAAATCATAGAATGCTGCTTACCAATTAACTTAGCAATTGTAGTTTTTCCACAGCCAGGGGGGCCTATGAGTATTATAGATTGAAAGTCGCAACTTAAAACAATATTCCTAAACAGAGCATTACTGCTTAATAAATGTTCTTGACCAACGATCTCATCAAATGTTTTAGGTTCTAAAGCCTCTAATATTTTCATCTTATATACATCTTATATACATAAAAAAAGCCCCCGCGAGTGCCGACCGTGTAGTCCATTTGCAGCCCTGGCTAACCAGGTTGAGGGAATCACGGCTGCTTTAGGCTTCCCACTCAAAGGTGGGCCTGCTCACCACAGCCAGTATCATCCCTCTTATAAGAGGTGTTGGCTCCAAATTTCCTACACTGAATCGAACACCGCAGGGGCTATTCTTTAAACACCCTCTACGATATCTAACTTTTTTTCTAACTCATCAACTTTATTTTCTAAAAAATTCAACTCTCTTTTTGCTTTTAAATACTCAGTTGCAATATCAAAAGCTGCCATAATAGCTACTTTAGAAGTAGTCAACACTCTGTAAGTATCCTCTATTTCTTTCATTCTATCTTCAACCATTTTAGCAGCTTCTTGCAAAAAAACCTCATCAAATTCTGATCTTACTCTATATTTATTCCCATAAATTGATACTTCTAAAACTTTCAAAACGCCACACCTCTTAAATCCTGCTTAGCAGGTTCTCAATTTTAGCTGCTATCAACTCTCTTTCCTCTTCATACTCCTTAACTTTTAATTCTAAATTTTCTTTTTCTTTCTTTAACTGCTCGTTTTCTTCCAACAAGTTATTATATTTTTCAAGCAGTAAATCTATTTTTCTTTCTAGTTCTTCTATCTTTTCTCTTGTCTCAACCATAGAAATAAATTACAATAAGACAAACCCAATGTCAATCACAAGTTATATTACAGTATCATCCCATTTCTATACAAATTTATATTATATCTTATGTAATACAGCACCTCTTTTCAAATATCTATTTCACATTGACATTGCGTATACCATCAGGTTTCCAGGCTGGAGAAATGGTAAGGGCACCTTTTCTTCTACATTTTAAAATAGATGCATAAGAGATAGAAAAACTACCATATTTCTTATTTATTTTATCCATCGCACGATAAAGCTTACTTTTCCTTTCATCTTCAAATATATTTTGCAAACAAACAGCATCATGAACCAACTTACCAAGAGATACCCCCACCAATCTGACCCCTTTTGAAATATCAAAATCTTCAATTATTTTTTTGGCAAAATCGTAAATATGATGTGTGGCTGAAGTAAAAAAAGGTAATGTATAACTTTTTCCAAAAGATTTCATATCTGTATCTCTAATCACCACAAATAACCTTTTCCCAGAGACTCTGTTTTGCCTTGCTCTTTCCGAAACCATTTCACACAACTGAAGTAAATATGGTGATAACTCATCCATATTAAATATATCCATCGGTAAAGTCATACTATGTCCAATGGATTTAACAGGCTCTTCATTTGTATTTACCCCTTCAAAATATTCACCATTTGCCATAGCATAAAGCTTATACCCATTTTTCCCAAACATCTCTACAAGACTATCAACTCCAAAATCCCTTAAATCCTTCGTAGAAAAAATTCCTAAATTTTCAAACCTTTTTGCAAGTCTTCTACCTACCCCCCAAATCTTAGAAATGGGAAAACTATCTATAAAATCTTTATTTTTCTCCCTTGGAACATAACAGAAACCATCTGGTTTATTTATTCCACTTGCCATTTTCGCAATAAGTTTATTAGAACCGACCCCTATAGAGCAGGTAATCCCAAATTTGCTCTTTATAAAACTTTTGATCATAAAAGCCACATCTTCAGGGGGCAAATTAACAGAAGAAAGATCCAGAAAGGCTTCATCCACAGAATACATCTCAACATCAGAAGTAATAGTAAGCAAAAAATTGTATATCTGCTTTGACACATAAGTATATTTGCGATTGTTTCCTACCACTAAAACTATACGAGGACACAACCTCATAGCCTCAAACTTACTCATACCTGTCTTAACACCATACTTTCTAGCCTCATAAGAGGCTGTAGTCACCACAGTGCGCTCTTTGGCACCTATCACAGCAACAGGCTTTCCTCTTAAAAGTGGATTTGATGCTTGCTCCACAGAAGCAAAAAATGCATCCATATCTATACACATTATCATAAAAATCCCCTTGATTTTTACTGACAATCAGATTATAAACAAACAAATGTTTGCTTTCAAGGGAAATTTAAACAAATACAGGTTGCTACACAGAAAAAATCATCAAATTTTCCAGATTGCTTCACTAACGCTCGCAATGACCACAAAATTTGTCATTGCGAAGCAACAAAAGTTGCTGAAGCAATCTCATAAATTATTAAATTTTATCAATTTAGATAATTGTGCAACAGCTTCAAGTAAATCATAAAAAGAAAAAAGAGGTAGCTATGCTTACGAAAAAACAAGAACAAATGCTCAATTTTCTTATAAGTTTTAAAAACAGATACGGTTATTACCCAACCATAAGAGAAATTTGTACACATTTAAAACTATCATCCACCGCATCAGCAAAAAAAATGCTCGATAGGCTGGAAGAAAAAGGGGTAATAAGAAGAGGGCATGGAAAGGCAAGATTAATAGAAATAGTCAATCACACCCACAAAAAAGGTATCCCTGTTTTAGGAAAAGTTGCAGCAGGATATCCAATTCTTTCTGAAGAAAATATTCTTACTTACATCAACTTAGAAAAATTTTTAGACACAGATAAATATTTCTTTTTAAAAGTTACAGGCGACAGTATGATCGAAAAGAAAATTTTTGACGAAGATTTAGTCTTAGTAGAACTCACCAAAGAGCTTAAAAATGGTGATATCGGCGTTTTTAGATTAAATGGAGAAGTAACAGTTAAAACTTATTATTATAATAGAAACTCAATCATACTGAAACCTGAAAACCCTTTTTATGAAAATATAATAGTGGAAGAGACCGACGATTTCGAAATAATTGGTAAAGTAGTTTTTATAATGCGAAATATTTAATAGAAAATTTAATTTTTTATGATCTTAACTTCTGGTTCTAATAAAATGTTAAATTTTTTATAAACCTCGTTTTGCACAAACTCTATCAAGTCCAAAATATCTTTTGCTTTGGCATTACCAAGATTTACTATGAAATTTGCATGTTTTTCAGATACCATCGCTCCACCTATCCTATACCCTTTTAGTCCACACTCTTCAATAAGTCTTCCTGCATAATCCCCTTTTGGCCTTTTAAAAACTGAACCGCAGGATGGATACTCTAAAGGTTGTTTACTATCTCTTTTTTTCAATATTTCATCTACTTTAGACTTAAGATATTTTTTATCACCATACATTTTCTTAAATTTTGCAAACAAAACAATTCTATTTTTCAACCCTTCTGCTATACGATAACCAAACTTGCAATCAGCATTTGATAAATTTATTATCTTCTTTCTAGGCATATCATAGGCAACACATTCCGTTAAAACATCCTTTATTTCAGTATTAAAAGCTCCAGCATTCATATTTACAGCACCACCAACAGAGCCAGGTATCCCAGCAAGCTCTTCAAAACCAGAAACCCCTCTTTCAACAGAAAACTCAACCAACTCAGAAAGCTTAACACCAGCTCCAACCAAAATATAATCATCTTTTTCTATCATCCATCTATTCAGTAACCCAGTGTAAATCACAACTCCATTAAAACCTTCATCCATAAACAACACATTAGAACCAGCTCCCAACAAAACATAATTCATAGAAAGTCTTTCAGCAAAATTGATAGCAACCCCAACATCATCATTATTGATAACTTTAATAAAATATTTTGCCTTTCCACCAACTCTATAGGATGTATAATTTGCAAGAATCTCATCTTTTAATATTATCATTTGTCAATACGAGTCCCTTTTAAAGCATTTTTGCATTCACAGTCATTTTTGACTATATTTATAAAATCAGGTATCTTTTGTATCACTTTCTTAATATTTTCATTATTTTTTTTCATAGTATCAATAACTTCATCCACAGTTAATTTAGTTTTACTAATACCAGCGGCATAATTTGTCACAATACTCATATTTGCATAGCAAATTTCCAACTCTCTTGCCAATGGTGCTTCTGGAAAAAGGGTCATACCCACGATATCAGCATCAATCTGTTTATAAAATTTTATTTCTGCAGCAGTTTCAAGTCTTGGACCATTTGTGCAAATGTAAGTTCCAACATCAAAAAACCTTAAATTTTGTGCCATACAACTTTTAATAAGAATATTTCTTAAATTAGTGCAAAATGGATTTGTAAAGTCGATGTGGTATTTCTCTTCCAGCTCATCATAAAAAGTGGAATTTCTACTATATGTCATATCTATCGCATTATCTGGAATAACAATATCTGCAGGTTTTAATAACTTATTTATCCCACCAACTGCAGTAAAAGAAAATATATGTTTTACACCAAGTTCATAAAAACCATAGATATTGGCTCTGTAATTTACATTATGTGGTAAAATCTTGTGATTTTTACCGTGCCTATTTAAAAAGTAAAACTTACAATCTTTATAATCAAATACTTTATAGCTATCAGATGGGCTACCAAATCTATTATCCAGTTTTATTTCTTCAATAAATTCAAGTCCATCGATTTCATACAATCCACTCCCACCAATTATCCCTATTTTCATTTCAACCTCCAGACCGATTAATTTACACTTTAGGTTTTGGTAAATTCCAATTTTTAAAAATCGATATAAGTCTTATAGAAAAGACAACTATTACAGCCAAAGTTACACTAAAAGTTTCACTCAGCCCCATCTTATGAGCAAGAATATAGAAAAATCCACCCACTATGCAAGCAGAAGCATATATCTCTCTTTGAAGCACTAGTGGCACCTCTTGTTGTAAAACATCCCTTATCATTCCACCAAAGGTACCTGTCATTACACCTAAAAATACCGAGCCTATCATCCCAATATTATATTCCATCCCGATCGATGTGCCAATTACAGTAAATATTCCAAGCCCTAAAGCATCCATAATAAGCAAAAATTTAAATCTTCTCTCTATTAATCTATGAAAATAAAAAGTCATCAGTGATATCAATATAGAAATAATCAAATAATTATAATCTCTAAAAATAAAAGGCGGAATTCTTCCCACAACAATATCTCTTAAAGTACCGCCACCAACAGCGGTTACTACTCCAAGAAAAGTTATTCCATACAAATCCATCTTCTTTCTAACACCTGCAACAGCACCACTTGCTGCAAAAGCGGCAGTACCTACAAGATCAAATAGATAGATAAACTTTGGTAACATTATGCTTTTTCTAATCGCAAAATTTTCTTTGCCTGAGAGGCAATATGCTCGTCATGTGTAACCATCAAAATGGTTATCCCTTGCTCATTCAATCTTTTAAACTCATCAATAACAATTTTACTATTTTCTTTATCTAAATTCCCTGTGGGCTCATCAGCAAATATTATCAGTGGATCATTTATCAAAGCTCTTGCTATGGCAACTCTTTGTTGTTCTCCACCTGATAGCTCATTTGGGAAATGATTTAATCTATTAATTAAACCCATTTTCTCCAATATAGCTTTTGCCTTATTAAAAGCTTCATCTTTTTTACCAGTTATCATAGCAGGCAAAGCTACATTCTCTATTGCGGTAAAATCGTCCAAAAGATAATGAAATTGAAAAACAAACCCAAAATACTGATTTCTAATATTATCAAGCTCTTTTTCATCTTTATATATATTTTCACCATTTAATAAAACAAACCCGTTATCAGGTTTTTCTAAACCACCAAGGATATGCAAAAGTGTAGATTTCCCAGCTCCAGAAGGGCCTACAATTGCTATAAAATCACCTTTATCCACTTCAAAGTTAAAATTATCCAAGACCTTTATAAAATAATCACCTTTTTTAAAGGTTTTAGATAGATTTTTGGCTTCTAACAACATTATTCATTCCTCAACAGTTCTACAGGATCAAGTTTTGCTGCTTGTTTTGCAGGATATATGGAAGAAAAATAAGTAATTATCACAGCACAAATAGATACAATAATAAACACCTCTGGCATAATCTTTACTGGTATTCTATCCATATAATAGATATCCTCTGGTAAGCTGATGATTTTATACTTTTCCAATATAAAACAGATTAGATAGCCAAGGATATCACCAATTATTGTTCCAACAATACCAATAAATAACCCCTGCTTCACAAATATTTTTCTTATCAATTTCTGATTAGCTCCAAAAGATCTCAAAATTGCTATATCCTTTCTTTTGTCTTTTACCGTCATCGTAATAAGGCTTATAATATTAAACGATGCCACAACCACTATCAATGTAAGTATGACAAACATAGCAGCTTTTTCCAGTTTTAATGCACTAAAAAGATTCCTATTCATACTGAGCCAATCCCTAGCCCAATAAGGGAATCCAAGCTTTGCTTGAATGTTTACTGCTATTTCACCGCTTTTATTAAAATCAATAGTCTTTACAGATAGTCCAGAAACCCCTTCCCTTTTTATTTTAAAAAAATTTTTTAACACATTTAAATCTACAAAGATTAATGAATTATTGTATTCATACATACCTGTATCAAAAATAGCTCCTACTCTAAAATGTTTCATTATTGGAGTAAATCCAAAAGGCCCTTTCTTCCCAAAAGGGGAAATCAAAACGACATCGTCACCGACAACAACACCCAAAGTATTTGCAAGCTCCTTTCCAATGGCAATATAAGGTTTTGTAGAGTTATCACTTAAAGATTTTAAATCCCCCTGTTTTATAAATTTACCCAGATTTGTGGCCTTTACTTCCAATTCGGGTATTATCCCTTTTACAGCAACTCCATTAACCACATCCTTGGTGCTAACCAAAACCTGACTCATGATAAATGGAGCAACAGCTACCACTCCATCAACTTTTTCGACCTTTTTTGAAATTTTTTTCCAATTTTCAATCGGAGTTCCATCTAATTTATTTATTACTATATGAGAATTTGCTCCAACTATTTTCTCTTTTAAATTTTCTGAAAACCCAGTTAAAACGCTCGTTACTACAATCAAAGTAGCAACACCAAGAACAATACCAACAATGGAGATAAAAGAAATAAATGATAAAACTTTTGATGATTTCTTCGATTTTAAATATCTAAAGGCTATAAACCCATCTATTTTAGCCACATTTACTCCCACTCAATAGTTGCTGGTGGCTTTGAACTAATATCATAAACCACTCTGTTAATCCCTTTAACTTCATTTATTATTCTATTGGAAATCCTTGCAAGCACATCATAGGGGATTTTAGCCCAGTCTGCAGTCATTCCATCAAGGCTTGTAACAGCTCTAAAAGCGAGTACATGCTCATAGGTTCTTTCATCCCCCATAACACCAACACTTTTCACAGGCAAAAGCACAGTAAAAGCCTGCCAAATTTCTCTATAAAGTCCTGCTTTTTTTATCTCTTCAATAGCGATAGAGTCTGCTTCTCTTAAAATATCCAATCTTTCTTTTGTAATATCTCCAATCACTCTAATGGCTAACCCAGGGCCAGGAAAAGGGTGTCTGTATACTATATCCTCGGGCAAACCCAACTCTAAACCTACTTGCCTTACTTCATCTTTAAAAAGTTCTCTTAAAGGCTCAATCAGTTTGAAATTCATCTTTTCTGGCAAACCACCCACATTATGATGGGTTTTAATTGTTGCAGAAGGGCCTTTAAAGGAAACAGACTCTATTACATCAGGATAAAGTGTTCCTTGAGCTAAAAAATCAAACCTACCAAGCTTTTCAGCTTCTCTTTCAAAGATTTTTATAAAGAGATTTCCTATTATCTTTCTCTTTTTCTCAGGGTCAGTTACCCCTCTTAGAGCCTTTAAAAATTCCTCTTCTGCATCCACAAAAATAAGATTTATATTAAAATTATCTCTAAATGTTTTAACTACTTGCTCAGCCTCATTTTTTCTCAATAAACCATTATTTACAAAAACACATGTTAAATTTTTCCCAATAGCTTCATTTAATAAAACAGCAACAACAGATGAATCAACTCCACCACTAAGTGCACATAAAACCTTTTTATCACCAACCTGTTCTCTAATCTTTTCTATTTCATTGTGAATAAAATTACCCGCAGTCCAAACAGGCAAGCAACCACAAATTTTAATAGCAAAATTTGCTAAGATGCTGCTACCATAATCGGTATGAGCAACCTCAGGGTGAAACTGAAGCGCATAAAACGGTTTCTCTTTGTGTTTCATAGCTGCTACAGGTGAATTATCAGTTTTTCCTATTACGATAAAATCTTCAGGCATTTTTTCCAATCTATCCCCATGACTCATCCATACTTTTAACTTCCCATTCTCCAATGGTATATCATCAAAAAGTATCTCCTTTTGATTAACAATGAGTTCAGCATAGCCATATTCTCTCTTTTCAGCTCTACCAACAACACCATTAAAATGTTTACACATCAACTGCATCCCATAACATATACCAAGAACAGGGATACCAAGCTCATATATCTCTTCACTTACAAAAGGAGCATCTTCATCATATACACTTTTAGGACCACCTGAGAGGATCATACCTTTAGGATTAAACTCTTTTATCCTTTCCAATTCAACATTATACGGAAAAATTTCGCAATAAACCCTATTTTCCCTTATTCTTCTAGCTATAAGCTGCGTATATTGAGACCCAAAATCTAAAATCAATATTTTATTGTGCAAATAATCCATTATTCACCCCTATATCAATTATCTGTAATCCTATAAAATTATGTTGATATCCAATAGTTTGGTGCTTCTTTTGTGATAATCACATCATGCACATGACTTTCTCTAAGACCAGAGTTTGTAATTTTTACAAATTTTGCATTTTTTCTTAATTCTTCAATGGTAGCACATCCACAATACCCCATACCTGCTCTAAGACCACCAACAAGCTGATATATCGTATGACTTAAATCCCCTTTGTAATGCACTCTACCTTCGATCCCTTCTGGTACAAACTTGCTCTCCACATCCATTTCATCTTGGAAATATCTATCTTTACTACCTTTTTTCATCGCACCAACAGAGCCCATACCTCTATAAACTTTATAGCTTCTCCCTTGATAAAGCTCTATTTCACCAGGTGATTCTGTTGTTCCAGCTAAAAGTGAACCGATCATAACCACAGACGCACCAGCGCCTATCGCTTTAACAATATCTCCAGAAAATTTTATCCCACCATCAGCAATAATTGGTATATTATATTTATCAGCAACTTGTGCACAATCCATGATAGCCGTAATTTGAGGCACCCCAACACCTGCTACAACTCTAGTTGTACAAATAGAACCAGGTCCGATCCCCACCTTTACACAATCAGCACCAGCTTTTATTAAATCTTCACAGGCTTCAGCTGTTGCCACATTTCCAGCCACTAAATCCAAATCAGGATATTTTTTCTTTATAGCCTTTACCGTTTCAATTACTTTTACAGAATGCCCATGAGCTGTATCCACTACAATAACATCAACCCCTTTTTCCACTAAAGCATCTACTCTTTCATAAGTATCTGGCCCCACTCCAACAGCTGCACCAACCCTTAGCCTGCCAAGCTCATCTTTAGTTGCATTAGGATATTTCAATTTCTTATTTATATCCTTGATAGTAATGAGCCCTTTTAATTCAAAGTTATCATCCACCACCAATAATTTTTCAATTCTATGTTTTTGAAGATGTTCTTTAGCCTCTTCTAATGATGTACCCACAGGAACTGTTACAAGATTTTCCTTTGTCATGTATTTTTCAACCTTGCCAGTATAATCTGTAACAAAACGCAAATCTCTATTAGTAATAATCCCCACAAGTTTATGCCCTTTAACCACAGGAATACCACTAATCTTGTATTTAGCCATAAGATCCAAAGCATCCTGTACAGTTTTTTCAGGCTCTATGGTGATAGGATCCACTATCATACCACTTTCAGAACGCTTAACTTTATCAACCTCTTCAGCTTGCTCTTCTATACTCATATTTTTATGAATAAATCCAAGTCCACCTTCTTGAGCAATAGCAATAGCCATCCTCGCCTCAGTTACTGTATCCATCGCAGCACTAACAATGGGGATGTTTAATACAATTTTTGAAGTCAAATAAGTAGTCGTTGAAACATCTTTTGGTAACACTTCACTTTTTTGAGGCACAAGTAAAACATCATCAAAAGTTAAAGCTTCTTTAATTATTTTTCCATTCATCTATAACCTCACTTTTTTAATATCCCCAATCTCTACTATATCTGAAATCTTTATCAATTGTTCTATTACTAATTTTTGCTATTATTGGTAATTGCCTTTTAAACTGATTTTTTCTAATTCTTTCTTTAATGTTGTTAATAAAATTTTCACTAAAACCCATTCTGATAAGTTCTACACTATCTTTTCTATCGTCAATCATAGCTTTTAGTAATCTATCAACCTCTTTATAAGTAAAACCCAACTCATCTTCGTCACTTTGGCCTTCCCATAAATCTGCTGTTGGCTTCTTCTCTATAACTCTTTTTGGAATATTTAAATATACTGCAAGCTCCCATACTTGAGTTTTATATAAATCACCAATTGGATTAATAGCAGAAGCAAGATCACCATACCAGGTTCCATAGCCAAGTAACAACTCAGTCTTATTGCTTGTTCCTAAAACAAGTCCGCCGACCTCTGCCGATTTATCAAAAAGAACTATCATCCGCATCCTTGCCATCACATTCCCTTTTCTCAACTTAGAAATATCTGGATTCTTATCAAAATATGGATCAACAAAATCTGTTATCTCAATTATTTCGAAATTAACTCCCAAAAAATCTGCAACTAACTTTGCATCATCAAGACTCTCTTTACTACTTGTTTTATAAGGTAAAGCATAAGCATAAACCCTATCTTTACCCAACGCTAATGTGGCCAATGTGGCACTTAAAGCAGAATCAATACCACCACTTAAACCAACAACTACATTTTTAATTCCAACTTTTTCAGTCTCATTTTTTATAAAATCAGTCAAAACCTTTGTAACTAGTCTATAATCCAAATTAAGTTCACTTTTACCCATTTATATCTCCATCTTTTTAATTGTATGCAATATAATCTGTGCTTTATCATCCTTTAAAAATGGTGATATAACTCTTGCTCTTTTTAATTCACTTTTTTCAATATTAACCATAACATCTGCATTATCAAAAAGAGGTAACTCTGTAATTATTTCTCCCATAGGTGAAAAAATTGTTGAGCCGCCCCAAAAGGTTACACCCTCTTCTACACCAACTCTATTAACAAAAACTACATAAGCATTACAACTTAAGGCCATATATTTTAAAGCAGTATACCAAAAATCTTTCGAATAAAATTTATTTTCATATAAACCCCTGGCAGGGCTATTAGAAATCACATAAATAATCTCAACTTTTTGTAATTTCATTGCATATATGGAACTTACCTGTAAAGCATCTTCACAAATCAATAACCCACTTCTAAAATGCTTAGTATTAAAGACTGTAAATCTATTTCCCGCTGTAAAATATCTACCTTCTTCAAACATTGTATAATCAGGTAAATAAACTTTTCTATGAATATATTTCAATTCTTCATCTTCAAAATAAAATGCAGAATTATATAAAAGATAATCCTCATCCTCTAAAACTCCACCAATAATTATAGAGATATATTTCGATAATTCTTTTATCTTTTTTAAAATTGGAGATTTCAAACTGAGACCTGCATCAACAACGAGATCTCTTAAAAAATAACCACTTAATGAAAGCTCTGGGAAAACAATAATATCCGCTTTTGATTCTATACCCTTTTCTATCAAACCTATATGTAAATCAAGATTTTTGTTGATATCCCCCAAATAAGGGCTTATTTGTGCTAAAGTTATTTTGGCCATTATCAACTCCCGAAAAAATATACTATACTTTTCTCACAAATGTCCCACTTTTGCCACCTGTTTTTTTAATCAACATTATATCAGAAATAATCATTTCTTTATCAACAGCTTTACACATATCGTAAATTGTCAGTGCAGCAACAGAAACACCTGTTAATGCTTCCATTTCAACACCAGTTTTTCCTGTTAATCTAACTTTGCAGTCAATTTTTATTCTATTCTTATCTGGTTCAGGAGTAAAATGTATTTCTGCACCTGTTATATTTAATGGGTGACACATTGGAATCAAATCTGATGTTTTTTTCAAAGCCATTATACCTGCAACTCTAGCAACCTCAAAAACATTCCCCTTTTCAATCTTCTTGTTTAAAATCAAATCAAGCGTTTCTTGTTTCATATAAATAAAGCCTGATGCATGTGCCTCTCTAAAAGTATCACTCTTTTCGCTCACATCCACCATTTTACTTCTACCTTCTTCATCAAAATGAGTAAATTTCATACATCCCCCTTTACAGGTAAATATTTAAACAGTGTATCCGGATCTACAGTACTTTCGATATAATCCCATATTTTACCATCATAATTTTTAATTTCAAAAAACCTTTTTTCATCAGCGACATATCTAAGTTTTGCATACTCATTTTTACTTTTTCCATCCTGTGTAAAAATAACAATTTGATAATTTTTAGCTTTTTCTATAAACATTTTAAAGAAAATAACCTCTATAAACTTTTGTAAGATATCTGCAAAAGGGTTATTCTTATCCAATACTTTTACACCTTTCTTCACCTCAATATCATATAAAAGAGAAACTGTAACAGTATCACCTGATTTTTTTACTGAATGTAATTTAAATACAGGGACATAGCCGGTATCCATAAAAAATCTTGATTCTTTCATATAAAAATTATACCTTTTTATCATACTATCTAAATCAATTTCTAATTTTTTTAATTGGTACGGTACCCTTTTAACTTCCTTTTTTAATGTATATCTCAATTCTATATATTTCTTTAAAACATAACCAGTCCTGACATTATTGTATTTAACTAAATACCAGTCAGCGTTTACATCTTGAATTACTATAATTTTTGAACCTTTATAAATTTTTCTCAGTTTTTTTGATTTTGTATCAGGTTGTTTATAGACATATGTAGTGTTTTTTACTTTAGCGAGAAGTTCTACATATTTGTTTGACGCAGTTTTATTATCTGAAAAGCCTAAAGTAGGTAAAATTAAAATTATTAGATAAACTAAATACCTAAACATTAAACCTAAAATATATTATATCTCCGTCTTTTACAATATACTCTTTCCCTTCTAACCTGAGTTTACCCAATTCTTTAATTTTCTGCATCGATTTGTACTCTTTAAATGTGCTGTAATCAACAACCTCTGCCCTAATAAAACCTCTTTCAATATCTGAGTGAATTTTTCCAGCAGCTTTAACAGCCGTTGTTCCATTCTTTATAGTCCAAGCTTTTACCTCTTTTTCCCCTGCTGTAAAAAAAGTTATTAAATCTAATAACTTATAACCTTCTATAATTAATGTTTCCAAACCAGATCTTTCAACACCTAGCTCTTCTAAATACTGTTTAGCTTCATCTTCTTCAAGCTCAGCGAGTTCCGCTTCCATCTTCCCACTAATTTTAATAACTTTTGCATTTTCTCTCTCAGCTATTTCTTTAACCTGTTTAACATAATCATTATCTTCGAATAATCCATCTTCATCAACATTTAATACATACATCATTGGCTTTAATGTAAGTAGATTATATTCTTTAAGAAGTACCTTTTCCTCTTCGGATAAAAGATTTCTTAATAATATGCCCTCTGATGCTTTTGAATAAATACTTTTTAAAACTGCAACTCTCTCTTTTAATTCTTTATTCCCACTTTTAGCATTTTTTTCCAATTTTAATATAGCCTTATCCAAAACTTCTAAATCAGCTAACAGTAACTCTGTATTTATAATCTCAATATCGTTTGCAGGATCAACTTTCCCATGGACATGAACTACATTTTCATCATCAAAACATCTCACAACATGAGCAATAGCGTCAACCTGTCTAATATTAGATAAAAATTGGTTACCAAGCCCTTCACCTTTGCTGGCACCTTTTACTAAACCTGCAATATCAACAAACTCAATTACTGTTGGTGTAACCTTTTTAGGTTTTATACAATCAGCTATAAAATAAAGTCTTTCGTCAGGTACATTAACAATACCCACATTCGGATCAATAGTACAAAATGGATAGTTTGCACTTTCAGCTTTTGCTCTCGTTAATGCATTAAATATAGTAGATTTCCCAACATTTGGTAATCCTATAATACCGCAATTAAATCCCATCTAAACCTCACTCTTTCAAATTTATAACAAAAAAGGCCGCTAAAAGCGGCCTTTTTTATAACAATGGAGCTATAATCAGAGAAACAATACTCATCAATTTTATTAAGATATTCATTGCTGGTCCGCTTGTATCTTTAAATGGGTCACCAACTGTATCTCCCACAACTGCAGCTTTATGAGCTTCACTACCTTTTTTCTCCCCTGGAATTTCACCCTTTTCTATTGCCTTTTTAGCATTATCCCAAGCACCACCAGCATTAGCCATAAGTAATGCAAGTAGAACACCAGTAACAGTTGCACCAGCAAGCATACCACCAAGAGCTTCTTTACCTATACCAAATCCTACAATAATAGGTGCAATAACAGCTATCACACCAGGTAAAACCATTTCTCTTAAAGCAGCTTTAGTAGAAATATCCACACATGTTTTTGGATCAGGCTTAACACCAGGTTTACCTTCAAGAAGACCAGGGATTTCTCTAAACTGTCTTCTGATTTCTTCAACCATTTGCCCAGCAGCTTTACCAACAGATGTCATTGTTAAAGCTGCAATCAAAAATGGTAGGAAACCACCTATTAACATACCAATAACAACGTTTGGATGAGTAATATCTATAATATCAATTTTAGCACTACTACTATAAGCGGCAAAAAGAGCCAAAGCAGTTAACGCAGCAGAACCAATAGCAAACCCTTTACCAACAGCAGCAGTAGTATTACCAAGAGCATCTAAACTGTCTGTAATTTTTCTAACTTCTGGTCCAAGTTCTGCCATTTCAGAAATACCACCTGCGTTATCAGCAATTGGACCATAAGCATCAACTGTCATAGTTACACCAACAGTAGCAAGCATACCCACAGCAGCTATCCCTATACCGTAAAGTCCAGCTGTGCTGTTTGCAACAAAAATGGCAATACATATCATTACAATTGGTAAAACTGTACTTTCCAAACCAACCGCAAATCCGTGAATAATATTTGTAGCAGGTCCAGTTTTAGAAGCTTCTGCAATTCTACGAACTGGTCCAGCAGAAGTGTAATATTCTGTAATTAAACCTATTGCAATCCCTGCTATTGTACCAAGAAATAAAGCCCAGAAAACACCAGTACTTATTCCAAATGATTTAATCGCAACATAAGCACCCACTATAAAAAGTATAGCACCTATAAATGTAGAATATCTCAAAGCTTTTTGAGGATCTGTATTTTTAAGAACTTTCATAGAGAAAACACCAATTAATGAAGCTGCCAATCCAATAACAGCCAAAAAAACAGGTAGGTACATTAAATATGGCTGAAGATTTGCTCCACCAAGCTTAGCAAGTAATGCCTCATTTGCTGTAGCAGCAATTGCAACTGTTGCGATAATAGAACCAACGTATGATTCAAAGATATCAGCACCCATTCCTGCGATATCACCAACATTATCACCCACGTTATCAGCAATAACACCAGGGTTTCTTGGGTCATCCTCAGGGATTCCTGCTTCTACTTTACCAACTAAGTCAGCACCAACGTCAGCAGCCTTTGTATAAATACCACCACCAACTCTAGCAAAAAGGGCAATTGAAGATGCACCCATTGCAAATCCGTTTATATACTTAGCATTCTCTGGATCGCCAAAAAGTGCAAAGTATATACCAACACCTAATAACCCAAGACTTGCCACTGCAAGCCCCATAACCGCACCACCGTTATAGGAAACAAAAAGTGCAGCATCCATCCCTTTGCTTCTTGCAGCTTCACTTGTCCTTACATTAGCTCTGGTAGCAGATTTCATACCAAAAAATCCTGCTAATACTGAACAAATAGCACCACTTAAGAAAGCAATAGCTGTTTTAAAGCCTAAATCTTTAGAAAACAGCATCAATAAGAAAACAATTATTACAAAGATAGAAAGTACCCTGTACTCCCTACCTAAAAAAGCCATTGCTCCATCATGGATCATCTCAGATATCTCTTTCATCTTCTCATTACCGACAGGCTGACTTTTGATGTAGTTATAAATCAGAAAAGCGATTATCAGCCCAGCTACCCCCATAATAGGAGCAAGATACATTAAGGTTGACGACATTGGTTATCCTCCTTTTCTATTTTTTTATTGTTGAAATTATTCATTGCTGCCTTTGCCCCACTCTCAATAAAACATTGGATAGCATTTCTACATAAAACTAACAAATCTGGCAACACTTTTTTCTCAAAACTATTAAATTCGGCTAAAACATACTTAGATGTGTATTCTGAGCGCAACGGTTTTGATATACCTATTTTAAACCTATAAAAATCAGTACTGTCTAAATGATTTATAATAGAACGGATACCATTATGCCCACCGTCACTGCCACCTTTTTTAAATTTTATCTTACCAAAATCCATATCAAGATCATCATGTATAACGAGTATATCCTCAACATTTATTTTATAAAAATCAACTATTTCCTTAACAGACTCACCACTTCTATTCATATAAGTAAAAGGTTTTAAAAACAGCCAATTCTTATATTCACCATAAACACCTTTAAACCCACTTTTAAAGTTTACGTTAAAGTAAGATGCAACTTCATCTAATACCATAAATCCAATATTATGCCTAGTTTTAGCATATTCTTTGCCTGGATTTCCCAGGCCTACGATCAACTTTTTACTCATCAACTTGTAAATAAAGAACTAATACTCTCTTTCTTATGAATCCTTTTTATAGCCTCAGAAAAAATATCTGCAACTGATAAAACCTTTATTTTGGAAATAGATATTTTATCCTTTGATAGTTCAATTGTATTCGTAACAACAACTTCTTCTAAGGCGCTATTTACTATACGCTCTATTGCAGGACCGCTTAAAACAGCATGGGTTGCACAAGCCCTAACACTTTTTGCTCCCATTTCCAAAACAGCATTTGCAGCCTCTGTCAATGTACCTGCAGTATCAATCATATCATCCACTATAATAACATGCTTATTTTTAACATCACCGATAACATGCATAGCTTTTGCTTCATTTGGAGCTGTTCTTCTTTTATCAATAATAGCCAAAGAAGTGTTCAATATTTTTGCGTAAGCTCTAGCTCTTGGAACACCACCAGCATCTGGAGAAACTATAACGTAATCATTACCCTGAGCACCATTATCTATCAAATATTTTGTTATAATCGGTGAAGCATATAGGTTGTCAACTGGAATATCAAAAAATCCCTGAATTTGTCCAGCATGCAAGTCCATTGTAACCATTCTATTTATACCAGATGTGGTCAAAAGATTTGCCACAAGCTTTGCGGTAATTGGAACCCTTGGTTCAACAGTTCTATCCTGTCTTGCATACCCAAAATAAGGGATGACAGCTGTTACAGAATTAGCTGAAGCTCTCCTTAGAGCATCTACCATTATCATCAATTCCATAAGATGCTTTTCTGCAGGATTATTTGAAGATTGAATAACAAAAACGTCTCTACCCCTAACACTCTCATTAATCCTTACAAATATTTCACCATCACTAAATTGAGTTACTGTAGCATCACTAAGTCTCATACCAAGTTTTTTAACTATCTCTTCAGCAAGCTGTTTATTTGAATTTCCACAAAAAACTAAAAAATCCATATCTTTACCCATTTTTTATTCTCCTACAATATATTAGTTTTTAAAACAAAATATCCTTTATTGGAAATCTTCTTAAAAAAGTTATAGGCGTTATTTAACTGATTTTTAGAATCAAAAAGACCAAAAATAGTTGAGCCACTACCAGACATTAAAGATTTTAATGCGCCAAGGTTTTCCATGGTATTTTTTATAAAATACAACTCCTTATAATCTTTAAACACTGCAGTCTCTAAACTATTGCACATCAATTTGCTTAATTCGTTTAAATTTGAAAGCGAATGAATATTAGTAATATGTGGTTTAGTTGTCAACTTCAAATTTTTACTACTATATGCATCTTTCGTGCTAACTCCAAATTGTGGTTTAACTAATAAAACATAACACTTTGGTAAATCTACTTCATACAATATTTCATCACCAATCCCTTCTGCAACAACTGCTTTATCAAATAAAAAAATTGGAGCATCGGCACTAACTCTTTTTAATACATTTATCATTTCATCCTTTGACATATTCAAATTAAAATACTCATTAATCATTCTTAAAAAAACAGCACAGTTGCTGCTTCCTCCACCTAACCCTGCTTCAATGGGAATATTTTTAAATAGCGTAACTTTTATATTTAAATCCAAACCGTACTCTTTTTTTAGTATTTCATACACTTTGAATATAAAATTTCTTTTATCAGTTGGTATCATTTTGTTATTACAGTAAATTTGAAATTTTTTATTCCTTTCAATTTTAATCACATCGTAAAAGTTTAATTTACCAAATAATGAAAAAATATTATGATATCCATCTTCCCTTTTGCCAGTAACATATAAAAAAAGATTAATCTTCGCATAACTTTTAGATAACATATAACTCATATGAAACCTCTATTTTAAATAAATGTGACTAACAGATGTGTTTCTTTGCCTTTAAATTCAATAGAGTTTATCGTTTTACCAGAATAATTATACTTTATTTCATTTTCACCCTTTTTGATTGATATAATTTTATAATTTCTATCTACGGTAAAAATAACACCTTTATTATCAACTAAAATAAGGTTCTCACCTTGCACCTTTTTATCTTTAACATCAAAAGGGGTTTTGTACGGAATATTTAATAAACCGATTAGAGATGAGGCATTTACATTATTTAAAAAATTCCTTAAATCTGACGATACATCCTCTTTTGCCTTTTTAACAATAACCTTTCCATCCTCAATATCAATTTCAGCCGCAATACTATTTAACACCCCTAGAATATAAAACTTAGCATCCCTATCACATTTTTTATTAAACAATGATTTAAACTTAACTTTATATAACCTATCTTCATAATTTATAACTGCTTTACCTTTAAAATTACACGGATAAAGATTTGCTTCTTTTATTTTTTTTATTAAAAGATTATTGGATGATTCAAATTTGAAAACAACCTTTTTAGCACAACCAGAGAAAATTAATAAACTTAGAAGAATATATACTATTATATTTTTATTCATTTTTATGAATTAAAAAATCTTCAACCTTTTTATCAGGATACAGTTTTTTAATAACCTTGATATAATGCTCCTTTATTTCCTCTTCCTGTGGAGCAAGAAGATAAGCTCTTTTTAAATATTCAAAAGATTTTGAATATAACCCTTTTTGATAAAATACCCACCCTATACTATCTATATATGCAGGATTATCAGGCTCAATTTCTAATGCTTTTTTTATCAATTTGTATGCATCATCAAGTTTAATCCCTTTTTCAGCATACATATAACCCAAAAAATTTAAAGCAGATGCGTTTCTAGGATTTATTTCGATAACTTTCAGCAAATACTTCTCTGCATTTTTAACATCTTTTAATTTTTCATAATTTATTGCCAAATCAAAATATATTTCCTCATCATCATTTCCAGCTTTTACTCCCTCTTTTAAAACGGATATTGCTTTTTCATACTCCCCCTTATCATAAAAAATAGCTGCTTTCAGTCTATAATAGTCAACATCTCTCATAGATTTATCGATACTATCTAGCAACTCCAATGACTTACCATATTCCCCTCGTTTTGAAAAAATAACAACCAATCTCTTTTTAGCTTCTGTATAATCAGAATCAATTTTTAAAGCTCCCTTATAAAATTTAATAGCTTCATCATAATTTTTTAAAATTTCGGATAGATAGCCTGCAAAATAATAAGACTGAACGTCATCATTTTTAATCTCTATTATCTTTTTAAAATAACTAAGAGCTCTATCATACACTTTTTTGTCAAAATAAATGCTTGCGAGCTGTTTCATAGCTGTGGTTTTAAGCAATTCATTATCACTTTTCTCAAGTTCCTCAAAAATCTCCACAGCCTTATCGTACTCTTTTAAATCCATATATAATCTGCCTAGTTGAAACTTAAGGCTTGCCTGCTCAGGATGTTTATTTACAACGCTTGATAAATACTTAACAGCTTTCTCTTTATCACCCTTTTTAAGGTAATAATCAGCAAGCTTGTATAGAGCCAAAGGATATTTATCATTCTTGTATGCTTGTTCTAAATCTTTTAAACCTTTTTTCTCCAAGCCAAGTTTGAGATAAAGGGTACCTCTTTGATAATAATATGCGGAAGAAGGGTTTAAACCAATCAACTCGTCCAACACACCAATAGCTTTAGCATAATCACCTTTTAGCTCATAAAGTTTCATTAGCTCCAACAAATAACCTTCTCTTTTCTCAATTTTTATCAGTTTAGATAGATATTTAATTGCTGAATCGTAATCTTTATAATATGTTTTATAAATATTTGCTAAATTATATAAAATACCTGGATAATCCTCTTTTTCTAAAAATTTCAGATATAAATCCCTTGCTTCATCATACCTTTTTAAACGGATTAGGTACTCCCCTTTTTTTAATACCAAATAAGGATCATTGTCATAGTTTAATAAATCGTCTATCAACTTCAATGCCTTATCATAATTACCTGTTTCTTCATATTTTAAGATATTGACATATTTGTCGTATAATATAGCAGGATTACTAATTTTTGCCTGATTAACAACAGAACATCCAAACAAAAAGAGAAAAAGAAAAAAAATTCTTATCATTTAAAGTATTTCTCCAAAAAATCTGTACTTACATCACCTTCAATAAATTTATAATGATCCATTATCTTTAAATGTAAAGGTATAGTTGTTTTTACACCTTCAATAATAAATTCATTTAAAGCCACTTTCATTTTTGAAATAGCTCCCTTTCTTGACTCAGAGTGCACTATTAATTTTGCAATCATCGAATCATAATATGGCAATACTGTATACTCCTGATAAGCAGCCGAATCAACCCTAACTCCGAAACCACCAGGAGCATAGTACGCATTTATCAAACCAGGTGAAGGCATAAAATTATCAGGGTCTTCCGCATTTATTCTACACTCTATGGCATGACCATTAATTTTAATATCTTCCTGTTTGTATGGTATCTCATAACCTGAGGCCACTAAAAGTTGCAGTTTTACTAGATCTACCCCCGTAATCATCTCAGTAACTGGATGCTCCACCTGAATTCTTGTGTTCATCTCCATAAAATAAAAGTTTCCAGAGCTATCCACAATATACTCGATAGTCCCAGCATTTTCATAACCTAGATTTTTTACAGCATTTACTGAAATCTCCCCCATTTTATATCTCATTCTTTCTGTTAAAAATGGGCTTGGTGCTTCCTCAATAAGCTTTTGATGTCTTCGTTGAATTGAACACTCTCTTTCAAAAAAGTGCACAGCGTTCCCTTTTGAATCGCCAAAAACCTGTATCTCGATATGTCTTGGAGATTCAATATATTTCTCTATATAAACATCTCCACAACCAAAAGCTTTTTCACTCTCATTTTTAGCCGTTTCAAATTGAGTTAAAAAGCTCATCTCGTTATGGGCAACACGCATCCCTTTCCCACCACCACCAGCAGAAGCCTTAATGATAACAGGAAATCCAATCTCTTTGGCTATTTTTAAAGCTTCATCAGGATCAGCCACAGCACCTTCACTACCAGGCACTACAGGGACACCATACTTTTTCATTGTCTCTTTTGCTTTTGCTTTGTTACCCATCAATTCAATATGCTCTGATTTTGGGCCAATAAATTTAAAACCGCAATCTTCACATATCTTTGCAAAATCAGCATTTTCAGCCAAAAAGCCGTAACCTGGGTGAATTCCATCAACATCTGCTACTTCTGCTGCAGCAATTATGTTTTTTATATTCAGATAACTATCTGAAGCGGTATGAGGCCCTATACAAATAGCCTCATCAGCAAATGCCACATGTAACGATTCCTTATCAGCGGTGGAATAAACTGCTACAGTTTCAATACCCAATTCTTTACAAGCTCTAATAATTCTTAATGCAATTTCACCTCTATTAGCGATTAGAACCCTTTTTAACATTTCATTCTCCTAGTTTCTAATTATAAAGGCTCAACAATAAAAATCGTCTCACCATACTCTACAGGTTTTGCGTTTTGTCCTACTTTTTTTATAATTTTACAATCAAATTCAGCTTCTATCTCATTCATAATCTTCATAGCTTCAATAATACATAATGTTTGCCCTTTTTTCACAGTATCCCCTTCTTTTACAAAGGGTTCTGCACCTGGAGCTGGTGCTTCATAAAAGGTACCCACTATAGGAGACTTTATCTCAACATAGTTAGAATCTTTTGTTGATTCTGCATTATCACTGCTGATTTGCTCTCCGCTATCACTTTCTTGTTTAGTGTTAATTTCACTCGGTTGCATTACCACTGGCTGCGAGGCACTCTGATTTGGTACAACATTAACCTCAACATTTTTTGAAAGGTAAATCCTTTCCGTATCGCTTTCATACTCAAACTCAGTAATATTACTTTTATCAATCAACTTAACTAACTCTTTAATAACTTTTAAATCCATCTCTAACTCCTTTTGTAAATTTTAAAATACTACTTAGCACTTTTAACTCTTTCTATATATTTGCCATCCCTCGTATCTATTTTTATCACATCACCCTCTGAAATAAATAACGGCACCTGAACTGTACCACCAGTAACAACTTTTGCAGGTTTTGAGCCTCCGCTTACCGTGTCACCTTTAACTCCAGGCTCAGTTTCAGCCACTTCTAATTCTACAAAAGTGGGTAATTCGATACCCACAGGTTTACCATTATATATCAAAACTGTAACATTTAAATTCTCTGGCATAAACAACGCAGCATCACCAACATCACTACTACTTATTGTTACCTGCTCATATGTTTCATTATCCATAAAATAATAGTTTTCCCCATCATTATAAAGATACTGCATCTCTTTTTCTTCAAAGTCCGGTTGTTTCAATTTTTCATCAGATTTAAAGTTTTTCTCGATAACATTCCCTGTTAACAAACTTTTTAATTTTGTTCTAACATTTGCTCCACCACGACCCATCTTAACATGAAGATATTCTACCACAACATAAGGTTCACCATCTACTTCAACCTTTGTGCCTCTTTTAAATTGATTAGGAGTAATCATTCTTCACCTCTCATTATTTTTGTATTTGATAAACATATCTATTAAGTTTTTCATTAAGTGTATTACAGCCATCTGATGTTACAACAATTGTATCCTCTAATCTTATCCCAAAATCATTTTCGAAATAAATACCTGGTTCTATAGTTAACACCATCCCTTCTTGCAAAACAGTTTGATCCCTCAAATTAAATGCAGGTTTCTCATGAACATCTATACCAATACCATGACCTAAGCCGTGATTGAAAAAGTTACCATAACCTTTTTTATCTATATAATCTCTAGCGACTTTATCCACATCTTTGCACTTCATACCAGGTTTTACACTCTCCTTTGCATACATTAACGCACTTTCTACAATTTCAATAATACTTAAAACATGTTTATCTCTTCCATCATAAATGACCCTGGTTATATCACTACAATAATTAACTTTGCATCCAAAATCTACGATTATCGGTTCATTTTTTAAAATTTTCTTATCACTAGCAACCCCATGAGGTAAAGCACCCCTAAACCCTGAAGCAACAATTGTATCAAAACTCGGTTTTCTTGCTCCATTAATTTTCATCATATTTTCCAGGTAAGCTGCAACTTTATTTTCCTCTTCGTTATATTTCATATTTTCTATCGTATTCAAAAAAGCCTTTTCAGCTATCAAGTAGGCTCCTTTTATTTCTTCAATCTCATTGCTATCTTTTATCATTCTCAAATCTTTAACATAATCATTTTCAGCTACTGAAACATCTATATTCAACTTTTGCAAAGACAATAAAACTGACAAATTGCTAGAAGGTTCAATGTAGGCTTTTTTATATTTGCAAAGAATTTTTTCAAAAAGCTCTTTATAATTATTCGCTATCTTTATCGTAAAATCTTCTATAACCTCTTTTTTTGACTGAATTTCGTATCTAAAATCAGTCAAAAATATATTATCATTTTCTGTTATAATTACAAAAGCAGTACTTCCAGTAAACCCTGTGAGATAAAAAATATTTGACATATCACTAATGAAATAAGGCAAATAACCATTTTTGCTCAAATAATCTCTTAATCTTGTAATTCTACTTTTGCGCATCAATATTACCTTTTGTCTTTTAGATAAAAAATTAGATAATCAATTGCATAGATATAAGAATTTACACCAAAACCGGATATAACTCCAATAGCTATATCCGAAAGAAATGAATGGTGTCTAAACTCTTCTCTTGCAAAGATATTACTTATATGTACTTCAATAAACGGTTTATCGACACCCAAAAGAGCATCTCTCAATGCAATACTTGTATGTGTATATGCTCCAGCATTTATGATAAAACCATCAACAATATTTGCAAGTTCATGAATTTTATCAATCAATTCCCCCTCATGATTTGACTGAAAAACATGTAGTTCAACATTTTTATTTTTTGCAAAGCTCTGTAATATATTTACCAAATCATCATAAGAGTTTTTACCATAAACGGAAGGTTCCCTCTTTCCCAATAAATTTAAATTTGGTCCATTCAAAACAGCAAGCTTAATCAATGTCAAACTCTCTTTTAAAATCTCTCTCAAAATATTTAATATAAAATTTCAGTTTTCCTATAATGGCATTCCTATCAAGAAGTGCCACTATATAATAAAAATTATTCAGTTTGTGAAGATAAAAAATCTCCTCACCACAATCTATTAACATTTTTTGCATCTTTCCAGTAACCAGATACGTTGTAACTTTATCTATATATCTAAGCACAGAAGAAAACTCAGCTGCTAGCTCTTCTGCTGTCCTGTCAGAAACTTCAACCTTATCAACAATAATTCCATCTTTATCAAATATAGCAAACAGTTTTAATCCATCAACAGCTTCAAAGATTCTGTTTATAATCTTTTTAAACACTTCTTTCCGCCTTTACTTTCTTGATATTTTCAAGCCATTTTTCAAGCTCATCTATAATCTTTTGATTTTTCTCATCAATTACTACATATTGAGTTTCTTCTGCAACTTGCTCAGTTAAAACTGTTTCTTCACCAGACTCATCAGTCTCTATATTCTGTACAAATTCCTCATCACCCTCCGTAATAGATGATTCCACATTTAATTCTTGTTTCTCAGTATCAATAGTTTCTTCTTCTATATTTTCAGTTTCAAGTTTTAAACCTGATTCATCATCAATACCTTTTTCTTCCTCTTTGCTAACACTTAAATCTTCCAATTCAAATTCAGGTTCTAACTTTTCACTTTCTTCTACTTCTTTCTCCAATTCATCAACTTCAAGTGAAGCTTCCTTTTCTTCTTCAACACCCTCATTTGACTCAACTAATAACTCACCCAACTCAGATTCAGAAATTTCATCTTTACCCTCTTTAAACTCAGTTTTAACTTTTTCCTCTTCACCCATTTCATCTATATCTGATAAACTTTTTTCAAGCTCTTCTTGTTTAACAACTTCAAACTCACTTTCAACCTTTAAATCTTCTGATAACTCCTCACCAACTTCCTCAGCAATCTCTTTAGCAGTCTCAGCTAATTTCTCTATTTCTTCTATCTCTTCCTCAGTTTTTGGAACAGCATCAATTTTTTCAGCTAACTCTTCTATCAGTTCTTTCAAATTATTATCTTCAGGGCTTGTCAAATGAGCTGTTCTATAATGAAAAAGAGCCTTTTCCAAATTACCCTCTGACCTATAAATATCACCAAGCAGTTTATTTGCTCGATAATTACTTTTCTCTAAAGTAGCAACCTCCACCAAAAGAACCTTTGCCTCATTTATCATCCCTTTTTCCAAATATGCTTGAGCTAAAATAGTCTTAGCTGCAAGGTAGTTTGGATTTTTATCTAACCCCTTTATACACACATCTATCACTTCATCATATTTTCCAAGTTTTAAATAAGCTATCGCAAGCGGCATAAACACTTTTGAACCTGGTTCCTCTTCTAATTTTTTTGAAAAATATTCGATATCTTTTAGATATCTTGCTCTGGTTTTCTCATCCATTTAAAACTCCATACTTTTTAAGTATTTTCATTACAAAATCAATACTTACTCCTTTAATTATTTTACCAGCCCCAATAGGGTTAGTCAAGGAAAGTACAATACCATAACTTTCAGCTTTTTTATCACCAGTTAAAGCATCCAAAAACCTGAAACTATCTTTAATTTTATAATCTATATCAAAATTATATCTTAAAAGTAGCTTTTTTACATAATACACGGTATCTTCATCAAGCTCACCTAATTCCATACCAATTAAAGACTCTAAATACATACCGATAGCAACAGCGTAACCATGCTTTATTTTGTGATCAGAGTCCACTTCTATTGCATGTCCTATTGTATGTCCAAAATTAAGAAATTTCCTAATACCTTGCTCAAACTCATCCTCTTTAACAACCTCCCCCTTTATTTTGCAACATTTATAAATCATATCAGCAATTACATTATCATTAGTTTTATTTAGAATGGAATCATAATTATCATTAAGGAAATCTGCAAACTGCTTATCAAACATTAAACCATATTTTAATACTTCAGCCAAACCATTTTGATATTCTACTTCTGGCAACGTATCTAAAAAAGAGGTGTCTATCACAACCTCTATCGGCTGTTTAAATGCTCCAATCAAGTTTTTTGTATCATGGAAATTTATCCCTGTTTTACCACCTACGCTACTATCAACCATTGACAAAAGAGTTGTTGGAACTTGGACAAAATTTATCCCTCTCATATAAATCGAAGCAGCAAAACCGCCCAAATCACCTACAATACCACCACCTACAACTACAAGAGTATCATGTCTCTTACATCTATTCTCTCTTAACCATGAAAGGACCTTCTGAACATTATCAAAATTTTTATTTTTTTCTGACGATTCAAAAATAAAAACATTCTCTAGCGAATTAAATCTATATTTATGAAAATGATAAACGTTTGAATCAATTAAAAAATAAGCATTTTCATAATCAGGGACAAAGGGTCTAAAATAAATGAAATATGAATAATCTACAGTTTTTTTTAAATCAACCATCAACTTTTTATTCATTTAAATACTCTACAATTTCATTTACAATCTCATCAATTGGACGCTCTGTAGTATCAACAATATAATCCGCCTTTATATATAATGGAGCCCTTTCAAACATTAATCTTTTAATCTCATCTATCACATTATCCACCATTAAAAGAGGTCTTGTTTCATCATTTCTAAGCCTTTCATAAATAGCCTCAGGGCTTGCAGCCAAGGTAATAATTACCCCATTACTTTTCATAATTTCATAATTACCTTCAGTGGTTAAAACACCACCTCCTGTTGCCACAACAAAATTATCTTTCTCGTTAATATCTTTTAATACTTCTGTTTCAATTTTTCTAAATTCTTCTTCGCCATCCTCTCTAAAAATCTCCACAATCTGCTTCCCTGTTTTTTCAACGATTAAATCATCCAAATCACTAAATTTTTTATTTAATTTTAATGCTAATGCTTTGCCAACTGTTGTTTTCCCGGTTCCCATAAAACCAATTAAGTAGATATTCATGCTTACTCCCTTTCAACTGTATTTATCCTATCACATCTTTTAGGTAAATTGTTCAACTTTAACATTTCATAATAATATCTTCCACAACCATCACTATACAACATATCTTCATTTTTCACAACCTTTCTTAACACTACACCTTTTGGAACATCAAAACTCACCCGCTTAACTTTTTTTAATGAATATTTCTCTATTTTAGCAACAATTGGAGCTGCTACTTTTCCACCTGTAGCGTCTTCATCAATGGTCTTATAATTATCATAACCAACCCATTGGACGACTACATAAGGTGGGAAAATTCCAACAAACCAGCAATCTTTACTATCATTACTTGTCCCTGTTTTACCAGCTGTTCCTGGTATTAAATTAGCTCCTCTTGCAGTTCCATATTGAACTACTTTTTTCATCAAATATATTGTCTGGTAAGCCGACTTTTCATCAACAACCTTTTGGCATTTTTCATCAGCTATATCGAGCTCTTTATCATCTATTTCGATCCTGTTAATAAATTTCATTTTACATCTATGCCCATAATTTGCTATTGCGCTAAAAGCATTAGCAACTGTAAAAGGTGTCTGAGGAATAGAGCCAAGAGGCATGGCATAAAAAGGTTTTACGTTCTCAAAACCCAGTTGATTAGCCATTTTAGACACCCTTTTTAACCCAACAGTTTCAGCAAGCTTGATTGTTAAATTGTTTAAAGAATAAATCAGCCCATTTCTTATATTTGTTCTACCCATATAAAAATCTTTAAAATTTTTAGGCTTATAAATAAAGCTCCCCTCTTTAAAAGCATAAGATTTATCTTCTAATACAAATGATGGTCTTAATCCATATGAAAAAGCCGTTAAATAAGTAACAGGCTTAAAAACTGAACCAACCTCTCTTTTAGCATAAAGAGCCCTGTTTAAAGCATAATCCCCATTGATAGTTCCAAGCACAGCCAAGACCTTTTTAGTTTTATAATTCAATATAACAGTTGAACCTTCCACCCCATCATATTTCTTTAATGAAGAAGTAACTACTCTTTTCATAACCTTGTAAAGTGTTTCATCTAAATTAGAATAAACCACAATGTTAGTTTTTTTATAATCCAGTTTATACTCTTTTAGCTCTTTTAAAACACCTTCTACATAATCGTTATACTTCACAAATGTTTTGGGATAGTTAAATCTTATGGGAGTTTCATCATCTGTAAATAGACTTGCAAGCTTTTCAAAATAGGCAAAATTATTATGTGCATCAACATTGTTAAATAACACTAGTAGTATTAAAAAAGTTTTCTCTTTTAATTTCAATTTTTCAAAATCAGTCCCAAAAAGATAAAAAGAATAACCATTTATCCCTTTTATACTTTGTTGAAAAACAAAATTGTTAGCAATAATAGTGTAAAAATCAGAATAACTATATTTTTTCCAAAATGCCTTATAAAATTGCTCTTTTAAAAATTCCTTATATGACAACCCAAAAACTTTATTTTTATATTTCTTATAAAATTTTTTAAAAAGTTGCTCCAAATAGATATCTTTCCCATTTGTTTTTAGAAAAAAATTATAGAGCTCATCAAAATTCTCAAAATCATTTTTTAAATTAACCAAACCACCAAAGTTATTGTACTGATGAAAAATAAGATTTCCGTTTTTCGAGTAAATTTTTAAAAAAGTTGTTCTTTCGCTATTTTCAATCTTTAATTTAGGAATTTCAATTAAAGATATTAGGTATTTTTTATAAAAATCGTTTAACTGAAATAAAAAAATAAGGGCAATCGCCACCAAAAAAATAAATAACAAAAAACCTTTAATTATTTTTAGAAACATTATCCAAGAACTTTTTTAATTTAGCTAAAGCCTCTCTTCTATGACTGATTCTATTTTTTTCATCACTTGACAACTCTGCCATAGTTCTTCCATTATCAAGGACAAAAAGCGGATCGTACCCAAACCCATTTTCCCCTTTAAGCTCAAAACCTATTTTCCCTTTACATTCCCCATAGAAAGTTTCTATGGTCTTACCATCTTTACACAGCGCTATAACACAGACAAATTTTGCATCTCTATTTTCAAAAGGGGTACCTTCTAACTCCTTTAAAAGCTTAAGATTATTTTCCATATCTGTAGCATTTTCTCCGGCATATCTTGCAGAATAAATACCAGGTTTACCGTTCAAAACTTCAACAACTAGACCAGAATCATCTGCTATAACATAACCCTCTACAAATCTAGACAATTCCTCACCTTTTTTTCTTGCATTTTCTTCAAAAGTAGAGCCATCCTCTACAATATCTACTGGATTTTCTACAACTTCATAAACGGATATCACCTCTATCGGTTTTAAAATTTCAGAGATTTCTTTAAGTTTCCCTTTATTTTTTGTAGCTACATAAACTTTATCTATCATAAACCAAGCGCTTTTTTCTGAGCCTCAATAATGTTGTTTATCCCGATAAAAGCATAATCTATCATTTTGTTTAATACATCTCTACTAAAAGGGCTTTCTTCACCTGTACCCTGAATTTCAATTATTTCACCACTATCAGTTGCTACTACGTTCATATCCACCCTAGCAGTGGAGTCCTCTTCATAATTTAAATCTAAAATCACATCATCGTTTAAAACGCCCACACTAACAGCTGCAACAAAATTTTTAATCGGATTTTTTTCTAACTCACCACTTTTAACAAGTTTTTCAAAAGCAGAATATAATGCAACGAAACCACCTGAAATGGAAGCCGTTCTTGTACCTCCATCTGCCTGTATAACATCACAATCAATAACCACTGTTCTTTCACCCAAAACACTCATATCAACAACAGATCTAAGAGCTCTGCCTATGAGCCTTGATATTTCTTGAGTTCTTCCAGAAAGTTTCCCTTTTACAGATTCTCTAACATTTCTTGTATGTGTAGCCCTTGGTAACATCGAATATTCAGCAGTAATCCACCCAGTCCCCGTTCCTTTCAAAAAAGGTGGTACACCTTCAGTAATAGAAGCATTACAAATAACCTTTGTCTCCCCAAATTCTATTAAAACAGAGCCTTCAGGATATTTGATATAATCCGTTGTTATTTTTATTAAACGCATTTCATCATTTTTTCTTCCATCACTTCTCATTGCAACTCCCTTCAACTATTTTTATTTCATCGTTTTCTATAGTCATAGCACAATTATAATCCATCTGTAACTCTACATCACTACTTAAGATATTAATTTTAAATAGTTTTATACTATTGTCAAAAGATTTCAAAGTTTTCAAAATAGATTTTACAAGTAAATACTCATTATTACTACTATTAACAAACCCTTTATGTATTCTTAAATCCACAACACAGTAATCATTTTTTATTCTAACATTTTCAAAACTCACATATTTTCCTACAGGGGATATTTGATTACCTTTATCAATCTTGAGTTTATTTAAAAGTAAATAAGCATATACATCTTTTCTATAAAAAGGGTTAATAACAATAACTTTTTTGGGAACAAGCTCATTGGAAACGGTGTCTATATAAAAAACGTCATATCTCTTTATTGAACTAAAAAAGATAACAATAACAGCTAATCCAATAATAACAAAAAAATAATTCCTCATAGCATTAGATTAACACATTATAAAAATTTTATCAAAACGTATTTTTGATAAAACTCTTGAATTTTTCAAAATCTTTTTGTCTTTTTACTATTTCTGTTCCTACCACTACACCGTCAGAAAATTTTAAAATATCATATATATCATCTCTTGTCTTAATGCCAAATCCGTAAACTACTTTTTTATTCACCAACTTTTTTATATCACTAATCTTATTTTCATTAAAATTTAAGTCACCCATAACCCCAGTTGTCCCCTTTGTCCCAACATAGTATACAAAATCACCTTTCAAATTGTTAATTGATAAAATATCTTCCTTTCTACTCGTTGGTGTTAAAAAGGGAATAATCTCTACAGATAAACCTTTTTGATAAAAAAAGTCATGCATCCTATTTGGCAAATCGGCAATTATAAGACCATCTAGTAAAAAACCAAAATCATCAGAAAACTGTTTTAATCCATAGCTATAAACAATATTTGAATATGTCATTACATATACTTTTTTTCTTTTATTTATTATCCTCAATACCTCTTTTAAATCTTCAAAAGTAACTTTATCATAAACCTGATTGATTGCATCCATTATAACCGGCCCATCAGCAACTGGATCATTAAAAGGGTAACCTATCTCTATAAAATCTATACCGTCATAGTTCGATATAAAATTTATTACTTCAAGAAATGTTTCTTTATCTGGATAGCTTAGAACAATATAAACACCTTTCATATTCCCCTCACATAATCTTCTATAATATGCAAATCCTTATCCCCTCTCCCCGACAAATTGATTAACACATTTTTACCAATAAACTCTTTATGATGCTTCATCACATACCCTATTGCATGACTAGATTCTAAAGCTGGTAAAATCCCTTCTAACCTTGTAAGTTCAAAGAAACCATCTACTGCTTCTTTATCATTTATTGGATAATATTCTGCTCTACCTATATCAAATAGATAGGCATGCTCAGGCCCAACGCCTGGATAATCAAGTCCAGCAGATACAGAATGGACACTTGCAATCTGCCCAAATTCTGTTTGCAATACCTTTGAAAGACTCCCCTGAAAAACCCCTTTTTTGCCATAAGAGATACTACTTGCGTGCTCCCCAACCTTTTCTGATAAACCACCCGCTTCTACACCAATCAATCTTACATCTTCATCCTCTAAAAAACCTCTAAAAATACCTATCGCATTACTTCCTCCGCCAACACAGGCAACAACAACATCAGGCAATTTACCAACCTCTTCAATGAAAAACTTTCTTGCTTCTAATCCAATTACTGACTGAAAATGTGCCACGATTTCTGGAAAAGGGTATGGCCCAACTGCAGAGCCAATGAGATAATGAGTAGTATCAACATTGGTTACCCAATCTTTTATTGCTGCACTTACAGCATCTTTCAAAGTTTGACTACCAAAATCTACCACTTCCACTTTTGCACCAAGCATCTTCATCCGCTCTACATTTATTCTCTGTCTTTTAGCATCAAGACTCCCCATATACACTGTACATTCAATCCCAAGTAAAGCACAAACTGTTGCAGTGGCAACTCCATGCTGTCCAGCTCCTGTCTCAGCAATAATACGCTTTTTCCCCATGTATTTTGCAAGCAACGCCTGCCCTAAAGTGTTATTTATTTTATGAGCTCCTGTATGAAGTAAATCTTCCCTTTTTAGATAAATATTAACTCCATACTTTTCAGATAATCTCTTTGCAAAATAAACAGGTGTTGGTCTGCCTGCATAATTTTTTAACAAATAATCTAATTCATCATTAAAATTTTTATTATCTTTGTATTTAATAAAATTTTCTTCAAGTTCATCGAGGAGCGGTATAAGAGTTTCCGCTACAAATTGGCCACCATACTCCCCATAAAAATATCTATTATAATTCATAAAACACCTCAGATATGTTGTTTAATTTTCTCTATAAATAACTTCATCTTTTCAAAACTTTTCACACCATAATCCACTTCCACACCACTTGATACATCAACACCAGCTGGTATAATCTTTTCAAAAACGTTACCCACATTTTCAGGTGTCAAACCACCAGATACTAGCAATCTATCTGTATAGTCGTAAACCCATTCAGGATAATCACATTCAAAAACCCCTTTCCCCATACTTCTATCAAAAATAAGATATTTAAACTTTTCGTTATCTGGTTTATCAGCAGTCCCATAAATTAGATTATCAAGCTCTCTATAGTTATAAAGCTGTACATAATCAAAATTATCATACACATCTTTTACTTCATCAAAATCTATACCAACACACACTGTTAAAATTTTATTTTTTGCATAATCTGCAAGTTTGATACCTTTTGTATAGCCCACATACCTTTTACTCTTAGGGTGAAAAACTATACCTACTGCACTGTATCCAAGCTCAATAGCCCATTCTATCTGCTCAAAAGTGGTTATCCCACATACTTTGATAAACATATTACACCTGATTAAATTTCCTGATCAATTCTTCAGGACTTTCTGACTTCATAAGGGTAGTCCCTATTAAAAACATCTCAGCTCCTACATTTCTAAACATCATTACATCATCAATAGTCTCAATTCCACTTTCAGCTACCTTTACAAATTCACCATCTATATTTTTTAACACATTTAAGGCATAGCTTTTATCAATTTTTAAAGTTTTCAAATTTCTGCTATTTACCCCTAAAAATTTAATACCCATATTTTCAACTCTCTTAAATTCTTCAAATTCATGAATTTCCACTAATACTTCTAATCCAAGGCTTTTTGCGTATTCATAAAGATTAAACAACGATTTATCATCAAGAAGACTAACTATCAAAAGGATAACATCAGCACCATTCATATAGGCCATATCCACCTGTTTTTTATCGATGATAAAATCTTTACACAATATGGGAAGGCTCACTTCCTTGCTAATTCTGTTTAAAAATTCAAAACTTCCATTAAAGTAATATTTATCAGTAAGAACACTTATAGCTGCTGCACCACCTTTTTCATATCTTTTTGCCTGTAAACAAACATCTACATTTTTTATAAGGCCTAAAGATGGAGAAGCCTGCTTAACTTCAGCTATAACCCTCTTCTCTGGAAGGTTAATACCAAAAGGTATAATCCTTTTATTTCTAACACCTTCTACTTTTAGACCTTTAACCTCTTCAATTTTTTTCAGATAAACCTCTTCTAAAAACATTAAGCACTTACCCCTTTTAAACTTTCTAATTTTTCAATTACTTTGCCTGATTTCAGATGTTGCAGCACTTTTTCAAAACCGTCATCAATTGAACTATTATCAATTAAATGCAAAGCAAGTGCAGTATTGATTGCAAAAAGTATGGAAATTTTTTCATTTTCTCCAATAATGCCCTCTAAAAACAGTCTTTTAGCCTCTTCTTTTGATGAAACAGAAGGCATATCAAAAGGTTCAAAGAAATCTTCAGGCTTTAATACAAATTCTGATATTTGCCCATCAATAATCTTATAGCACCTTGTTGGCTCTTTTGTTGAAACCTCATCATATCCATCTAAGGACGAATAAACTATAAACTTTTTATTTTTAAATTTACTAGCAGCTTCTGCGTAAACCTCGAGTTTATCTTTACTACCTACCCCAATGATTTGATATTCTGGATCAGCAGGGTTTACCAGCGGCCCCAAAAGATTGAAGATAGTAGGAACACCAAGTTTTTTTCTGATCTGAGCCACATTTTTCATCGCAGGATGAAACATCGGTGCAAGCAAAAACACAAAACCATTTCTTTCATAAAATTCACGCATTTCATCAACTGATAACTTAACAGGAATACCTAACATATCCAAAATATCAGCAGATCCCACTTTTCCACTTATAGCAACATTACCATGTTTAACCACATTATGACCAAGAGACGACAAAATAATAGACACAGCAGTAGATACATTGACGCAGCTTTTACCATCACCACCAGTACCACAAGTATCAATACATGGCCTTTTAGAGTGTTCAAATCTAAACTTAAGGTCATTAAGAACTTTTGCTGCAACGTATATCTCTGTTGCAGTTTCCCCTTTCATTTTTAGAGCAATTAAAACAGCACTGACTATATCATCATCAAACTCACCTTTCATTATCCCCTCGAAAACTTTTAAAGACTCAGCTAAACTCATATCTTTTCCATTAAAAAGTTTTTTTACAGCATCATACATGACACCCTCCACAAATTTTTATAAAATTTTGAACGATTTTGTCCCCATATTCACTTTTTATCGATTCTGGATGAAATTGAACACCAAAGAGCAATTCATCTCTAAATTCAATAGCCATAATTTCACCATCACTCTCCCCTCTTGCAACAACAAACTCTTCAGCTACATTGACTGCCAGAGAGTGATAACGAACAGCTTCAAACTTGTTAGGCAACCCTTCTAAAATTAATGAATCTTTTGATTTGATAATTTTGTCTATTTTGCCATGTTTAATGCTCTTAGCCTGTCTGTAAGTCCCTGTTTTGTAATAGGCTATACATTGCATCCCAAGGCAAACACCAAAAATGGGGAGTTTCCCTTTATATTCTTCAATATATTTTAAAGAATTACCTGAGTTTTCCGGATTTGAAGGCCCCGGAGAAATTATTAACCCATGATATTTTGATGCATCCACAAACTCATCATTTTTAATTATATCAACATCCACACCAGCATTATCAAAAAGTGCGTATAGGTTGTAAGTAAATGAGTCGTAATTATCTATCAGTAAAAACATACCTTTCCTCCATATTCTTAGTTACCTCAATTGCTTTAAAAAGAGCTCCCAGCTTATTTTCCACTTCAAAATATTCCCTTTCAGGATCGCTGTCATAGACAATACCTGCTCCTGCTCTTAAAATCATTTTCCCATTTTTAAAAGCGGCGCTTCTAATTGTGATACATGTATCCATATCCCCTGCAAAAGAGAAATAACCAGCACATCCTGCATAAAAACCTCGAGGACTTTTTTCATACTGATTTATCAACTCCATAGCTCTCACCTTTGGAGCACCTGAAACAGTCCCTGCAGGAAATGTCATTGCAAATAAATCTAAATTTGAAATGCCCTCTTTTTTTTCCCCCTCCACCTCCGACACAATATGCACTACATGTGAATAAACTTCCGGAACAAACGCCTCATTGACTTTTACCGTTTTAGGTTTACACCCTCTATAAAGGTCATTTCTTGCAAGGTCTAAAAGCATTAAATGCTCAGAAATCTCCTTTTCATCAGATATTAATTTTCTTTTCACATCCTCGATATCTTTTTCTACTGGGTATGTGCCGGCAATAGGTTTTAAAGTGGCTTTATTATCCTTGATTTTTAAATGAATTTCAGGGGATGAACCACACACAATAAAATCATCAAATTTAAAATAAAACATATAAGGGGATGGATTAATATTTCTTAACGCTCTATAGAAACTCACAGGGTTTACAAATCCATCCACTTCAAATTTATTGGAAATGACAATTTGAATTGCTTCGCCTCTAATTATTTCATCTTTAACCTTTTTTACAGTTTCAATAAAATCATCTTTTTCAAAATCTTTTTTAATATTTATAAAACTGTCAGATTTCGTGAGGTCAAAATTAACAACATGTAACTCATCTACCATCTCAAGGGTTCTTTTTACACATCTTCTAAACTCATCCTCTAAAGAATTTGAGGTATCTGCAATGCAAACCGAATAAAATTTACCTAACTTGTTATCAAAAACATAAAACTCATCAATGTATCCAAGTCCAAGTTGAGATTCATCACCTTCATACAATTTCTCTCTTAAAATCCCCATATAATTTGCCATTTCATAACCAAAAAAGCCCACATATCCACCACAAAAATCACCAATACTTTCAAATTTTGCACCTTTAAACTCGTTCATTTCACTGTTTAAATAATCAATAGGATTTACAAGTAGTTCTGTTTTCTTCCCATCTTTATCAATTAAATAAAGTTTCCCTTTTTTGAAAATTAGTGTCTTCTTCGCAGTCTTTGCAAAATAGGTAAACCTTGAAAAACTCTTATCAATATTTGCACTTTCAAGCAAAAATAGAAATTTTTCATTGGAAAAATTTCTGAGCAAACTAATAGGGGTATAAATATCCCCCACGATTTCTCGTATTATAGGGATTTGTCTAAATTCTTTTGATAATTTTTCAAATTCCTTAAAATTTACATTTAACATTTTAAACCTCCAAATTCATAAAAAAAAGGCCGTGAGTTAAATCCCACGGCCTTCGAATAGTTATAAAAAAAGGCCGTGTGGCTGTTCCGCCACACGGCCCAAATATATTTTAATGGTGGCAGAACAGCACTATATTGCTATCAACTGCCACCACCAATTTCTTAATGATTTTAAAATGTTAAAAATTATTGAACCCTTCATGCAAGTACATATAATTTAAAAATAATAAAATGTAAAGCTTTTTTATTAAAGAAATCAGAAAAAATCTTGACAAATACAAAAGTTAGATATATCTAACTTTTCACTTATTGGAGGTATTAATGCATAAGAAAGAATATAAAGTGCTTTTAGTAGGTAATCCAAACGTTGGTAAAAGTGCGCTTTTTTATAACCTAACGAAAAAATATGCCTCTGTATCAAACTATCCTGGAACAACTGTTTCAATATTTAAAGGTAAAACTAACATCGGTCCACACCACGAGGTGGAATTTATAGATACCCCAGGTTTTTACAATTTTAACACGATTACTGAAGAAGAAAAAGTCACAAAGGATATTATCTTACAAAATGATTATGATTGTATTCTTCATGTTGTAGACGCAAAGAATATAGCAAGGATGCTTCCACTTACATTCCAATTTATCGAAGCGGGTCTACCCACAATACTTGTATTAAATATGTATGATGAGCTCGAATGCCAAGGGATGGAGATTAATATTACCCATTTAGAGCATGACCTTGGAATCCCTGTAGTTAAAACTGCCGCTATTAAAAACAAAGGGACAGAAAATTTGATGGCTAGGATTTTGAGTGTAGTTGAAGGAAGATATAATTTTCAGCCGATAAACATTAAATACAGCAATAATATAGAGCAACTGATAGAAAAAATAATTAAGCAATTAAATAGTAGCTATCCAATCTCAAAGAGGAGTATAGCTCTTCTTTTAATTCAAAAAGATAAAGATACAATACAGTTTGTAAAAGAAAGGGAAACTAACTTTGATAAAATAAAAGAAATAATTGATAGTTTATCAGATAATCTCCACATAGAAATAGCTTCAAAAAGATTAGAACTTTCACAAGAACTCTGTGCAGAACATTTTTATTCAAACGGCTCAAAAAAACAGTCAAAAATAAGTTCCTTTTTTGATAAAATAACCTTGCACCCAACTTTTGGTTTTTTAGCTGTTTTATTGATTCTGTATTTTGGATTTTACAAGTTTGTTGGGCAATTTGGCGCTGGAACTCTTGTGGATTTCATAGAAACAAAAATTTTTGAAGAAAGTTTAAACCCCTACATAAATCAGCTTTTCCATAAGTTTTTAGGAGATACCATATTTTTCAATCTTTTTGCTGGTGACTACGGAATTATAACTTTAGGCTTAAGATATGCAATCGCAATCGTTTTACCTGTAGTTTCAACCTTTTTCTTTATGTTTTCTTTATTAGAAGATTCAGGCTATTTAGTAAGACTCTCCATCATTCTTGATAAATCAATGAAAAAGATTGGATTAAGTGGGAGGTCTGTAATCCCTCTAATTTTAGGATTAGGTTGTGGTACAATGGCCACAGTTGTAACAAGAACCCTTGAAACAAAAAGGGAAAGATTGCTTGTTACATTTTTGCTTGCTTTGACAATACCATGCTCTGCTCAACTGGGTGTAATTCTTGGACTTTTTGATAAAAGTTTTTCAGCACTTATAATTTGGTTTATAACTATCTTAGTAGTTTTCTTAATAAGTGGCTTCATTTTAAATAAATATACAAAAGGGGGTAGTGCCAGCTTTTTCATGGAAGTTCCACCAATTAGAATGCCAAGTATTAAGAATGTATTTCTAAAAACTTTTTCAAGATTAAAATGGTATGCAATTGAAGTTATTCCACTTTTTATACTTGCATCAGTTCTGATATGGATAGGAAAACTTACCAAACTATTCGATGTATTATCTTTTATACTTTCATTTCCAGCAAAAATGGCAGGACTCCCAAAACAGATGGGAGATATTTTTATCTACGGATTCTTTAGAAGGGATTTTGGTGCTGCAGGATTGTACGATATTCAGAATACATTAACAGTAAAAAATTTGATTGTTGCTAGTGTAATATTAACTCTGTTTGTCCCCTGTATTGCACAGTTTTCAATGATGATAAAAGAAAGAGGTTTTAAAACAGCTATGGTTATATTTTTGACTGTTATACCATTTGCATTTTTCACCGGAATAATACTAAATCTCATCTTGACTGCTGTGGGGTATTAAATGAAAATTGCATCAGCCAAACTAAATAAAGAATACATTGTTATTGATATTGAAAAAAATGATACCCAAGCTTTAAAAAAAATATGTTCTTTAGGTATCCTACCAGGTCTCAAAATAAAAATAGTACAAAAACAGCCAATGATTATTTTTGAAGTCTTTAACTCAAGATTTGCGATAGATAATGAACTTGCAGACAAAATAATCGTAAAAGAAACAAATTAACATAATAAAGTGTTTAATGTATAATCTCCAAGGACGTTGCAGATAGCTTCGTCAGCTTACGCTTCCTCGCGATGACTGCCTAGCTGTCATTGCAAACGAAGTGAAGGAATCTGAGGTGCTTAAGTAATTATTATTTGCGCAACATCCTCAATCATCTATATTATAATTTCAAAGCGCCCTATTGATGAATAAAGCTTATCATCAATATTAAACTCTTTATCAATATCCTCAACATTTAATGCTGCCCAGACCAAATCAATATCATCAACACTCAATTTATCAAAAAAACTTTTATACTTTTCATCTGTAAAAATTTTACCTTTAATCTCACCGTTTTTATAATGTACAAGCTTTACCAAAACATCACCAATTTCTGAAAGGTTCACATGAAATGAAACATAAAAATTCCCATCCTTACTTTTTATTTTAATGGCACCATCACTCACATCATACTTTTCAGCCTTAAAAGGTAAAATTAATTCACCATTAATCAAATAATTTATCTGCAATTTTGTTATATTATCTTCCCCTCCCCCTTTTTTTAATAATAGCAATTTAGTATCATCTGATACATCTTCATTTTTTATAATTTTCCTTTCTAAAAAGATACCTGAATCTTTAATAAGTTTTTTTATCTCTTCTTTATCAATCTTTTTAATGTTAAAATTGTCTAACTCCTTTAATGAATTAAATATCTCACTTTTACTAAGTTTATAAATTATCTGCTTCAATTTCAGGCTATCCATACTCTGCAAAGGATCTTTGACCATTTTTAGCTCTAATATAGGCTCTAATTTTACCACTTCTGCACGAAATTTGGATAAAGCAAGCCTGGAGTTTAAAATAGCTTTTAATATTTTCCCTTTTATACTTACTAAATAAACATTATTTTCTAACAATCTTACAAGTTTGACATTGACAGTCTCGCCAATTTTAAGTTTTGGAGGTTCTTTACTGATAATATTAGATAATTTTGTATTATCTATTTTCATTTAATAACTTTATCACAAGATTTACTTCGGTAACAGAAACATCTAGCTCCTTAGCTATTTCACTCATAGATTTACCACTTTTATGAAGTTGTAAAATTTTATCTTTTAAACTCTTCTCTTTTTCCAAATTAGACTCCAACATCTCATACCTATTTAGCTTTGCATCCACTAAATCCACAAGATCTTCAAGCAAACTCTCTTTTTCACGAATACCGTTATCCAGTTTTTCAGATACCCTTTCACTCTCTATAATTAGCTCCCTCAATTCATTCACAAGTAAATTTACCTCATCATAAGAAATATCAACTAATTTTTGTTCGATTTGCTTAATTTTTAAAAACAAGACCAAACAAAAGAGATAAAGTATACCAATCAATACAAATGCTATAATTAATATTAAACTAAAATTCATATTATTACCTTTAGATTAACTCTGAATAGATTTCTTTATCAATTCTCTATCCTTTTCAAAAACATATTTTATGATATCTTCTCTCAATTCATTATCAATGTATTTAAACTCAACCCCATAAATATAACCTCTTGGGGTTTTAAACTCAGAAACTATTTTTCCAATTGCATAAAATTTTACTCTGGTTAACGATTCTCTGATATCACCTTCTATGTAAAGAAAAAGCTCCTTATCTATCTCTTCTGGTGAAAAAAAACTTAATCCTCCTCCGCTTATATCTATTGCATCAACTTCCATAAACTCTAAATCAATTTCCTTATTACTCAAAGATTCTAATACCAAATCAAGTTTTGTATCAATCTCTAATAAAAATCGTAAAACATACTGCATACTACTTGTTTCTTTCTGGATGATGTTTTTAATTTTGTTGGCCATTGTGGATTTAGCTTGAATGCTCTTTCTATCAATGATTCTTTTAAAATCTGATAAGGAGTCAACATCTATCAACTTTATCTTATATTTCCCTTTGTAATCGATTCGATAATGTTCTCTACGGAGCCCTTTTTCAACATTGGATATAATTTTTAAATAATAAACATCCCCATCTCTTCTCAAAAACTCCACATCAGCACCAACCAGATCATCACCTTCATACCATAAAGCGTGTATCTTTAAAGAATCTGAAAAAAGATCTTCACTTAATCCATTTGACTTAATACCAAAGTTTTTTTGATCAACAAATACTGCATAAATTGTCCTTATATCATCTTTTTGATAAATTTTTAAAACAACCTTATTCATATTAACCCTCTGTATCTATTATCTTACCAGCTTCTTCTTCTAAAACAGAAATCTTCTTTTTTTTAGACCTTTTCTTAATCTTTTTCAATTTTCTTAAAAGTTCTTCCCTCTTTTTAGGGTCAATTATTAGCATTTTTGAATCTTCGACATTGATTACTGTTACTAAATTATTTAGATTTTGCTCAACAAACTCCTTTGAAACATAACCATATCTATTATAACTATTTTTATCAACTACATCCTGAATTTTCTCAGGATAATTTATTTTACCAATAATATGTTGTAAATCTTTTGGACCAATGCCCGTCAAATATTACTCCTTTTTATAAACGATACCCGTTTTAAAATTCTCCATTACAAATTTATCATTCAAACGATTAATTGTTTCTGAGTGCCCTAAAAATAAAAAACCTGGAGTATTAAGAGCATTATAAAAGTGCTCAATAACCAATTTTTTTGTATCAACATCAAAATAAATCAACACATTCCGGCAAAAAATCACATCACATTTGCCAACCTTAAGATACAACATTTTATCTGTAAGGTTCCCCTGCATAAACCTTACCATTCTTTTAATTTCATCAGAAATAAAATAATTAAGATCTTCTTTCTTAAAATATTTAGAAATAATTTTAGGATCCACTCCACGAAAAGAAACAGACCGATAGATCCCTTCTTGTGCTGTTTTTATCACTTCTGTATTGATATCTACACCGATTAAATCAAACCTTGCTTTACCAATAAGATTCTTCTCTTTCAATGCAATAGCTATACTGTAAGGTTCTTCACCTGTAGAACATGCCGCAGATAATATTTTAATTGTTCTTTTACCCTTAGAAATCAAAAAAGGGACAACCTTATCGGTAAGGTAATCGATTTGACCTCTTTCCCTAAAAAAATACGTTTCATTAATTGTAACCAGATTTATTAATTTCTGAAGTTCAAATTTTCCTTTAATATTATACTTTAAATAATAAATATAATCTTTAAATGAAGTAAAGTTTAGCTCATGAAGCAGTCTTGATAATCTATTTTCTAACAAATATTTTTTATTTGATGTAAAAGTAATCCCTGCATGCTTATAAATGAGTTCTGCTAATTCTATAAACTCATCATCTTTAATTTTTATAATACCTGTGTTTATCATAACTCTCCCAGCACCTGATAAATTTTCTCTTTCACAAATCTATTATCCTCTTTTTCAAGATGCATTCTTAAAGTGGTTTCCATATCATCACCATTAATATTCGATAATATCTCTACAGTTTTATACCTAACAATCCAACTTTTATCATTTAAGCATTTCAAAGCTATATCTTTTACCTCGTTACCTTTTAATAAATAAAGAGAATTGATTGCTTCTTTTCTAATATCTTCATTCTCCTCTGATAAACATTGAATTAGAAAATCATCAGCATTTGCACCAATCTTTCCCAAAGCCTCAATAATGGCAAGTTTAACATTTTCAGCCACTTCATGATAAATATTCATTAAATAATCTGCACATTTCTGCTCTTCACATAACTCACCTATAGCTTTTACAGCAAAATAGGCAACCATACTATCAGAGTCTTTTGTCAACTTTAATATCTCATCGATTTTATGAACAGCATTAATTCTAATAAGTGAAGCAGCAGCAGATTCCCTGACAATATTAGATCTATGAGATAAGTAACTTAAAATAATATCAGCAACCTCATCCTTTTTAAAAAAAGATAACATCTTTACCAAATACGCTAAAAGATATTCATCTTTCTCTTTTTCTAACTCACTTTTCAAAATCTCATAGGATTTATCATCATTTATTAAAGTAAGTGCTTGAATTGCAATCTTCTTTAACCTTTCATCATCACTTTTTAAAAGTTCTGATATCCTATCAGCATCACTTTCATCAGATAGCAGGGCTACTGTCGCTGCAGCAGATTCAGCAACATCTATAAATTCACTTTTCAAAAATTCATAAATCTTCTCTTTACTTTCAAAATCCTGAAACCACCCTAAAACAGTAATTGCTGCTTTTACAACATTACCAACTTCATCATTCAATGCGTCCCTGATATCATCTAAACACTCAAAATCCCCTGCTTTTCCTATTGTCAATATGGCATACTCTTTCAATACTGGGTCATCAGATTTTAATAATTTGCGCATTAATTCTTTATATTGTTCATTGTAATTTTCACCTATAAAATCGGAAACTTTATCAGCAAGTTCTATATCTTCGAAAAATTTCAACAACTCTTCAGGTTTATATGAACTGAAATCCATATCAATCTTAAAAACAGATCTCAAATTGGTAAGCTCAAACAATTGAATAATGCTCTCATTAGCATTTACAATTAAAAAATCTAATCCATTTTCATTGCAAAACTTATTTAGCTGTATAAAACCAGCAAGAGCTTTGCTCTGTACATATTCAACTCTGCTAAGATCCAACTTCACAGTTTTAACATTTTTCTCATTAGCAATTTTATCGATTATCTCTTTAAAAATTGTTACATTCAAATCAGGCAGTAAGTATATTTTTAATTCATCACCCGATTTTTCAATTTTGTAAGACATAAATTACCTCAAAGCTTCATTTTCTGTAGCAAATATTTTAAATACTTTATCTAATCCAGTAAAAGAAAACATCTCTTTTAAGTCATTGGATAATTCGCATAATCTAAGATTCTTTTTATTTTTGTTAGTTTTTTTATACAGATCTATGATTTCCCTTAAACCGGAACTATTCATATAAACAACACCTTTGAATGACAGTACAACAGTATCTGTGGATTCAAAAAGTTTTAAAACCTCTTCTTTCATACTTTGCCCAGTCTGCGCATTAATTTCCCCACTTAAATAAACAACTTTTTTCCCATTCACATCTTTTACATCCATTTTAACCTCCACTCTCTTTTTTTATTACAAAGATAGTAATATCATCTTCAAAAGGTCTACCTTCTGTAAACTCTTTTACATCTTCCATTATATAATTTATTATATCACTACATTTCTCATTTTGAAACATAATTATTTTATTAATCAGTAGATCATAACCATACTGCTCATCACTTTTATTCATTGCCTCAACCAATCCATCGGTATACATAAAAGCGATATCTCCACTATCCATAACAAAGCTACCTTCTTCATAATCAACTTCTTCAAAAGCGCCTAAAAATAGACCAGATGCTGTTATCTTTCTCACAACCATCTCAGATTTATCGAAATAGAGAAGCGGATTATGACCAGCACTTGCAAAATTACACTCACCTGTCAAGCTGTTCATAACGAGATAAAACATTGTAACAAAATCATTTGTATAAATATTATCACACAGGATTTCGTTTACCATACTCAAAGCTTCTGCTGCAGAAATTACATCATAAGTATAAGATCTCATAATTGCTCTAGTAATAGCCATAATTACTGCAGCTGGAATCCCATGACCACTTACATCGGCAACAGTAAAACCCCAGTAACCGTTACTCATTTCTATACAATCGTAATAGTCCCCACCAGCTTGCTCTGCAGGTGTATAAAAAGCACCAAAATCATAACCTTCTAGTTGTGGTAATTCATCAGGGAGTAAACTTGACTGAATCTCACCAACCTGTCTCAGCTCTTCATTTATTATTTCCTGAGCTTTTTTAAGCTTTTCATTCATTTTGAGAAGATCTTCGTTGAGCTTCATCATCTGATACTGCTTCTCTTTAAGCTCAGCTTGCTGCCTTTTTATCTCATCAAGCAGGTAAATCTCTTTGGTCGTATCCCTTACACTTTCTACAATATAGTTTTCAAATTTATTGAAATATACGGTCAATTTTCGATCATTTACTTCTCTAACACTTTTTGTAACTTTAGGATTTTTTAGAGGACAATCACTGCAAGGCTCCTCAAATCCATAAACTTGAAAACATTTCCCACTTTTTAGGCTGTCATAATTTTTATTTACAAAATCAGCTATTTTATAATTTAATAAATCTATCTTGTAGTCTTGTTCAACTACCAACAAACCATCACTTATACTGTTAACAACCTTTGTTAAAAACCTATGTTTTCTTTCAACCTCTTGCCTCTTCAAACTAAGAATTACATTGTTGGCCTTTAGCTCTTTAGCTTGGTGAGTAAGTTTATCTACCAAAACTTTCTCTTCCGTAATATCCTTTAGCACTTCCAAAAACAGATTATCTTCATCTAAGCACTCAAATCTACTTCTAAGAATTTTTCTAAACCCTCTAAAATTTAGAGTATCGTGCACAATATCTTTTGCAAAACATTTATTTTTTAAAGTGGAAAGTTGACAGTTTTCACAAGGTTCACTTCTTTTAAAAAGTGTTGAATAACATTTTTTCCCAATAACGCTTTCAGGCTTTTTATCAGAAAGTATTTTTATCTGCTTATTTACATATTGAATCTTATAATTTTTATCAACAATTAAAACCAACTCTTCAATATTATTGATGACTTCATCAAATTTAATATTTTCCATTTAACACCACATATGCAATAATTATTGTAAACAGAATTAATATAATTACAACAGATGAAACAATCAAATTTTTTGTCAATTTTTTATTTTCTTCGATATAATCTTTTTTGTACTCTTCAATTTCTTTATCTATATTATTAAATTTCTCCAACAATTTTTCTATCTCACTTTTATACTTTTCTACATCCTCCATCGGTTCATATTCTATTATAGCACCAATATACATAATCAAAAGTTTCACAAAATTAAATAAATCAACTTTTAAATACTGAAACCTATCTAAAAAAGTATACGTTGAAACAACTAACAAGTTTGGTAAAAGCTTAAACTGCTCTTTCTTCAAAGTTTCCCTTATATCATCGGGTATATCATCAAAATTTTCAATTTTATCCACAATACTTTTTACAGGTTCATAAAATGATGAATATCTTTCTACCACACTCTTTATAAGATTTATTCTAATTACATTTTTTTCTTTAGGAACTTCTCGATTTCTCAAATAATTTCTTATTAAAATAAAACCTGACGGTGTTTTAACTTTTTTTCTAACAACTTTCTTTTTTGGTTCTTTTTTCTTATCTATTGCGATTAATGTTTCTATAATCTCATCTGTGGTAAAGATAAAATAACCTTCTTCATCTATTATCTGTTTATCCTCATCATTTAAATGTCCGTTTGTAAAAAAGAATAACGTTGTCAAATTGTTTTCGTTCATTACTCTCAATACTTCTACCGGCACTTCAGAATCCACATCTCCTCCATCTTGAACTACCTCTACCCAAATCAACGCTTCGTCATCACTTCCTTTATGCTTCCAAATCTCACAACGGGTTTTATTAGGCACCTCTTTTAATGCTCTATGAAATGAATAATTAAAATCATCCATTATCTCAGCGACATAATCATAAAAATTGGCTATCGAAATGTTGTAGAGATCTTTTGGGTTTAAATCGCTAAAACGACTCATAAAGTTCTACCCTTCTATTTTTTTCAGCACCTTGAAGTCCATTTGAAACTAATGGGAAAAATGCTCCAAATCCAACTATCTTAGCATTACTATCTATACCAGAATATTTTCTAATAAGCTCTTTTATGAACTCTGCCCTTAAGATTGATAATTCATAATTATTTCTATACTTATTATTTGGCTTTACTGGTAAAGAGTCAGTATGACCGTAGATATAATATACCTTATCCCTATTTAGATTTCTAAAAAAAGATATAGTCTCGTTATCTAGATTAAATCGATATTCACCTTTTTTAAAATAAAATGTCTTGATAAGTTTTAAGTTGCCAAAACCACTAATATTCTTAATTGATTTATAATCTTTACCATTACTAACTTCTTCAATTTGTAAAACTTTCCACCCATTTAATGCAATATTCTCTTTTGCACTATCAACAGACAAATCATATACATAAATAACTGTTGAAATAGAACCAGGCTTTTGTACTAAAGCTTTAAATAATCTTTTATTAGCGCCACCAGATATACCTGTAATGAAAATTATTATTAGTAAGGATAGGTAAAAGCTTCTTATAATTTTTGTCCTCAATTTTAAAGTCCTTTAAAGCCTTTTTAAAATCTGAATCGTCATAAACTCTAACAACTTTAAGACTTTTAATAACATCAGCTCCGCCATTATAGTAAAAAAACGATTTATAATCTAACTTACTAACTGTTTGAAATCTGGTCGCACCAGTATTTACTTCATAAACAAACACAAGCAAAACAAATAAGATACTATTTTTTATAAACAGCTTTAAGCTCATCGATTGTTTTCAATAACTCCTCTAAACTTACAGGTTTTACAATAAATGAGTCTATACCATATAATGAGTATTTTTTACTATCCTTTGCCTCACTTCTTGAAGAAACTGCAATTATTGGTCCATTATACCCTGATTCCCTCAATGATTTAGCCAACTCATAACCATCCATATCAGGCATAAAGACATCTGTAATTACAAAATCAATCTGAAGATTCTTTATAGCAGCAAGTGCATCTTTGCCGTTCGTAATCTCTACAACATTTAGCCAACCTGTATTATTTAAAAGTCTCTTCATAATTTTTCTATCAGTAGCTGAATCATCTACCACCATTACATTCATCTTGTTTGTAAATTCGTTTGTTTGAACAACAGATGTAGTTTTTCTCCTATTAACCCTTGGCATTTTGGATGCAATATCCATAATTCCAGCCACATCCAGAATAAGTCTTACAGCACCATCCCCCATAATTGTAGCGCCAGCAATACCAACAGTACCACCTAAATACTCACCCAAAGACTTGATAACAATCTCTTCTTGCCCAATCAATCTATCAACAATCAGTCCCACCCTCTTCTCAGCTAAAGCTACAACAACCACATACATCTCATTACTAAAAGTGGGTTCTAACTCAAATACTTCGTTCAATCTTATCAAAGATAAAACAGATTCTCTAAGTTTTAAAACCTCTCTTCCTTCAAAACTATGAATTTCATTTTCATCTATTTTTACCGTTTCAACAACAGAAACAATAGGGATAGCAAATATCTCCCCTGAAACTTCCACTAACAAAGCTTGAATTATTGCAAGTGTAAGAGGTAACTTCAATTTAAAGGTTGTACCTTTATCCAATTCTGAATCTATCTGAATAATCCCATTAAGTTTCTCAATGTTTGTTTTAACCACGTCCATACCAACGCCACGCCCTGAGACATCAGATACCTTTTCCGCTGTGGAAAAACCTGGTCTAAAAATTAGGCCAAAAGCTTCTTCTTTACTCAATGATTTAGCCTCTTCTGGAGTGATGACACCTTTTTCTATCGCCTTCTTTTTCAACTTTTCTGGATCCATACCGCGGCCGTCATCTTTTATCTCTACAACGATATGGTTCCCCTCATAATAAGCATTTAATGCTACAAGCCCCTTTTCAGGTTTACCTTTTTTAACCCTCTCTTCTGGTGGCTCGATCCCGTGATCAACGGCATTCCTTATCATATGGATGAGAGGATCACCTATTTCTTCAACAACAGATTTATCAAGCTCTGTATCTTCACCAGTGATGACAAGCTCTATATCCTTATTTAGCTCTCTACATAAGTCTCTAACCATTCTTGGAAATTTATTAAACACTTTCCCTATCGGAACCATCCTTGTTTTCATTACAGCTAGTTGCAATTCAGTGGTAATCAATCCCAAATGTGATGTGGTTTCTAAAAGTTGCTCAACCAAAAATTCACCTTCAAACTTCTTTTCAAATTCTGCAGAAATTTGAGCTATCCTGTTTCTGCTTAAAACAAGCTCTCCAACTAAATTCATCAATACATCTAATCTATTAACATCAACCCTTATTGTCTGCTCTATAGCTTTTGTAACCTTTGCAATCTGTTTAGGCTCATTCTTTTTTGTCTCTTTTTTCTCAGGTTTTGCCTTCTCCTCTTTTGGAGCCCCTACTGATTTTCCTTCATTTACAAGCTTAAGCTTTTTCACAATATCAGTAATATCAACAGTATCTGTACCATTTTTTATATCATCAATTAATTTCTTTAAATAATCAACAAACTCCAACAATACATCCATAACATCAGTGGTAACTACCATCTCACCTTTACGAAGTTTATTTAAAATCTCTTCTGCAATGTGAGTAAGATCTGTCAGCTTTTCAAAACCAAGAAATGAAGATGAACCCTTAATTGTATGTGCAGCTCTAAAAATTTTATTTAACAGATCCAAATCATCTTTTCGATGTTCGAGTTCTACTAAATCCTGATCCAATTGCTCTATCAATTCCTCTGCTTCGATTAAAAAATCCTGGATTAAATCGTTCATTTCATTATTCATAGAAAACTCCTATAAACCAAATTCTTCTAATAATTTATCCACTAACTCCTGATCTTCTAACACTTCAGTTTTATCTTTTACCTCTGAAAGCTTTTCAGGATCAATTTTATTCGATTTTAAACCGAGCTTTATAATCAAATCTGCTATCTTATCTTCAATCTCTTTTATAATCATTAACAACTTATCGATCTTTTGTTTAGTGATATCTTGAAATTCTAAAGCTGCAATAATATCAAAGCAGATATCCTCACCTTCTCTGATATTATCTTTTAAACCATTTATATATATTTTAACCTGCTCAAAATCCTTGTTTTGCGCAGCATTTTTTATACTTGCTAATGTTTCTTTTATAGAATCAATATTAAAATTTATTTTATCTATTTCATTAAGAATAGATTCAGAAGCATTTTTCATATCATCAATAATATCTTTTAAGACTTTTTCAAATACTGGTAACTCTTCATAAGTATCTGAAAAAGTTTCATCTACAATTTTTAATTTTTTTACAGCATCATTGAAATATTCTGCAATATGAAAAAGTTCACTTTCAGGATTCAAACTAATATCGATTAAATCATAGTCACCACTATTTATTTTCTTAGCTATTTCAATTAACTCATTCAAATCTTTAAGATACTCTTCCATTTTAATAACCTAAAAGTTTAAAAACCTTCTCTTTTAATGTATCAGGGGTAAACGGTTTAACAATATAATTGTTAACACCACTTTTTAATGCCATCAAAATATCCTCTTTAGCAGCTTCAGTGGTAACCATCAAAATGGGAATTTCATCATATTCAGAATTTGACCTAATTGTTTTAACAAAGGTTAGGCCATCCATCTCAGGCATATTCCAGTCAGTAATAATAAGGTCTACTTTATTTTTAGAGATAACATCCAAAGCTTCGACACCATTTGAAGCCTCAAGAATATTATTAAACCCAATCTTAATAAGAGTATTTTTTATAATCCTTCTCATTGTAGAAGAATCATCAACAGTAATAATTACATCATCGTAAGCCATCTAAAGCCTCCAAATATGTTTTATATCTATATTAAACTCTATTTTCATAATAATCAATCTTTAAGTTTCTTAATTCTTTCTGCTTTACTCACTATTTCCTGAATTCTCAAACCGAAATATCCATCAACTACAACAACCTCTCCACGAGCAATAACTTTATTATTTACCAACAATTCTACAGGCTCATCAGCATACTCTTCTAACTCTATAATTTTACCAGGTCCAAGTTCCAAAATATCCTTTAAATACATCTTAGTAGAACCTATTTTTACCGACACAGGGATCTCAACATCCAATAATAAATCTATATTACCTCCTGAATCATAACTACTGTTCTGCTCAAAACCTTCTTCAAATGGGACAAAATCAGGTACATCATCCGTTTTTTCAGAAGAGGTTTCGATTATACTATTAAAAGCAGAATCTATAAAAAAGATAAATTCAGAATCTATTTTATCTGCTTTTATTGAAAATTTATAAGCAGCATACTCTTTTTCATCCTCTTCTGACATCTCAGTAAAAATATCCACCACTGTAAAATTAAACTTTTTATCATATTTCTCCTTTAAAGGAACATTTAAAGAGGATACAATCTGAGTTATCAGCTCTTTTGCCCCATCCTTTGTTTCATCATCAAGCTCATCTTTAGATTCCCCTTCCCCCATCATCATGTAATCGACAAGCGCTGTCAAATCTTTTATAGTGAAAAGTAATCCAAACTCATTCCCACTTTCAGTTTCAACCCCTTTTACACAAACAGGATTATCAAAATTTTCATAGACATCTGAGATAAACCCTGTGAAAAATTCAGTAATTTCTATTTCAACATCTCTATTTATCACAGTTTGCAAAGAACTACCAAAATTCTCTTTAACTAAATCGACAAACTCTTTATATCCCGGCATATCATCCAAATTAAATAAATTTTTCACTGTTCAACTCCCACGTGATCTTCTATAATTCTCTTTACTTTAACCGCTTTTTTGACTCCAGAGATACCTAGCTCCACTTCAAACTTCTTCAGATTATTTAAAATCAATACTGCAGGATGGGTTGATTTTTTATTGAGTAATATTGTATCTCCTGCTTTTAAAGAGAGTATTTCATCAACTGTAAATATATTCTCACCTAACACAGCTTCAACATCTACAAATATATCTTCAAGCAGCAAAAATATTTGCTCCTCATAATTGCCAAACTTACCTTTTTTACCACCAATAATCCAATCTTGAGAGCTAATTTTACCAAGGACAGGCTCAAGAGTAATTGCTGGAAAACATAAATTTATCAATCCACTTGCTTCACCAAATTTGACCTCAAAAACAATCAAAACAACAACTTCATTTTGAGCAACTATCTGTATAACCTGTGGACTATTCTCACTTACCTCTTTTTTAAATTTTACATTTGGAATAACCTGTCTCCAGACATCTTCAAGCTCTTTCAGTAAAAGATTAATAACGCCATCAAGCAATTTCTGCTCTAAGTCTGTCAGCTCCCTAATTTTGTAAAGTGGTTGACCTGTGCCACCTAACAGTTTATCAACTATAGGGAAAACAATTGATGGGTTGATTTCCAAAACTAAATTCCCCTCTAAAGGTATCATACTTATAACATTAAAACTTGTTGGATCAGGTAAAGACATAAGAAACTCACCATAAGTCATCTGGTCAACGCTTACCAAATTTATATCAGTAATAGCTCTCAATACATTAGAAAGGGCAGAGCTAAAATTTCTAGCAAACTTATCATGTAAATTTCTAAGAGACCTTAACTGCTCTTTAGAAACCCTATCAGGCCTTCTAAAATCATAGACCGATACTTTTTTAGGAACAAACTCCAACGAATCTATTTTTTTCTCATCAATACCTTCTTCAGCTACTGTCGAAAGTAGGGCATCAATCTCTTCTTGACTTAAAATATCGGCCATTTTTTAAATTATCTCCTATTTACAGTATGCTGTAATTCTTTCAGCAAGTTTATCAAGAGGTACCACTTCATCAGCAAGGTTTGCTTCTACAACTGCTCTTGGCATCCCATAAACAACACAGCTATCTTTATCCTGAGCAATCACTATTCCACCTTTCTCTTTAAGCTTTTGCAATCCAATCTTTCCATCAGAACCCATTCCTGTCATAATCACTCCAAGGCCATTACCACCAATAGCCTCCACAGCTGATTCAACCATCACATCAACACTTGGTACATGCAAAACATTTTTCGGTTCTTCACTTACCTCTGTATAATAATTCGACCCAACTTTCCTAACCTTTAGATGAAATCCACCTTTTGCTATATAAACAACATTTGGCTCAATCTTTTCTTTCCCCTGAGCCTCTATTACTGTCAATTTGCTTAAATTATTTAATCTATCTGCAAGAGATTTTGTAAAATTAGGGGGCATATGCTGAACCACCAATACGGGCTTATTCAAATCAGCAGGTAATTTTGGTATAACTCTCTGTAAAGATTGAGGCCCACCTGTAGAAGTACCTATCAAAACCATCTTTAAAGGGACTTTTCTTGTAGGTTTGCTAATACCAGCTATCTGAGTTTTTTTCTCAACTGTTTTAGTTGTAACAGTTGGTCTTCTAATTATACCAGTAGATCTTTTTCTGGCAAAATACTTTATCTTTTCTATCAATTCTTTTTCTATTTTCATTATTGTCAATGTGGCAAAAGACTTATCTTTTGGGATAAAATCAACTGCACCAAGCTCCAATGCCTTTAAAGTTGCCTCAGCACCTTCTGTAGTTAAAGAACTAACCATTATGGTAGGTGTAGGGAATTTTTTCATGATTATTTCGAGAGCTTCTAAGCCATTCATTATAGGCATTTCTATATCTAAAGTAATGATATCTGGTTTTAGGCTTTCCACCATCTCAACTGCTTCTTTCCCGTTTCTTGCAAATCCAACTATTTCTATTTCAGGGTCTTTCTTTAACATCCCTTCAATGGCTTTCCTCATAAAAGCAGAATCATCAACAATTAATACCTTGATTTTACTCATACTTTCCACTCCATCCTTTTCTTTAGTTTTTTTACTGCACTATTATGCAGTTGACTTACTCTTGATTCTGATATCCCAAGTACACTACCTATCTCTTTCATCGTAAGATCTTCATAATAATATAATGTTATGACAAGTCTTTCCTTCTCATTCAACTTTTCAATCTCTTTACCCAAAACCTCTATCAACTCTTTTTTCTCAATTGACTCCTCAGGTGTTAAAATATCACTTTTTATAAAATTTATCAATGAACTACTATCATCCTCACCAAATGTAATATCTAAACTTACTTGATCAGAGTTTTCTAACAGCTCTAATAATTTATTAACCTCATCAATATCTAAATTATATTCTTTTGCAATTTCTGACGGATGCGGCTTTCTACCCAGTTTAGATGATAATCTTGCAATTTTATCCTCTAAATCTTTGATTTTTGTCCTTACATTTCTCGATAAAATATCCATTTTGCGCAAAACATCTAAAATTGCACCCTTCACACGCTTTTCTGCATAATATTTAAAATCTATATTCCTGCTTTTATCATATCGTTTTAGCGCCTCAACAAAACCGAAACAGGCTGCGGAGTAAATCTCATCCATATCCACGCTGTCAGGCAAATTCGAACAAGCTTTTAATACCCACAATTTTATCTTAGGGATAAACTCCTTTATTAATTCCTCTTCATTATAAAATTCTTCATTTAACTTATAATATTCATTCATTTTCATAATATCTTTCTATAGTTATTAAATATCATTTCGATGTTTTTAAAAAAATACTTTGCAATAAAATATACAACAAAAAAAACCATCAAATCTCTTAAAAACAGGCTAAAGAAATTTTCAATATCAATATAATCTAAATGAAAAACCTTATATCCAAATGATATCATAAATGACAAAGAAGCAATTAAAAGCGCCACATACCCGTATATCCCCTTCATATCAACCTCTCATATAAAGAAACTTCTCAATACTGATATTTCTATTTTTTTCATCAATACTTAACAATTTGTTTGCTATATTCTTAACTCCCAAAGCAAAATCACTATCTGGAAAAACCTCCGCAGCAATTTTTTGATTTGCAACTGCTTTTATAAGATTTTTATCGCGCTTTATACTACCAAGGTATCTAATCTCCTTTTTCAAAAAGTTTTTTACTACCTTTGACAAATTGTCAAAAACAAAATTTCCCTGCTTTTCACTGTTAACCATATTTACCACAACATAGGGGTTTAAATCCCCTATTTTCATATTAACAACCTTTATCAAAGCGTATGCATCAGTAATGGCTGTTGGTTCTGCCAATGTAATAACAACAAAAATATCTGAAAAAGTGATAAATCTCAAAACATTCTCTGCAATACCTGCAGCAGTATCAAAAATAATATAATCATAAATTTTATCCAAAGATAAAAACATATCTACTATCTTATCAAAATCATCACTACTCAAACTTGACAACTCCATAAATCCACTTGAAGCAGGGAAAACATCAAAACCTTTTACATTTGGAATCACTACATCATCAACCTTTGCATCACCATTTAGATAATCTTTGATAGTTCTTAATGGAGCAATATTTAAAATAATATCAACATTTGCAAGGCCTAAGTCAGCATCAAATAAAAGAACTTTTTTCCCAAATTTTGAGAGCATGTAGGCAAGATTTACCGAGAAATTCGTTTTACCAACCCCACCTTTACCGCTAGCAATAGAGATATATTTTGCTTTTCTATCTTTTAACCAAGCCATTTTTCTCAAAATGCTTGCCTGATCTCCCACTACTCTCTCCAAAGTTTTTGTATGTCACTTAACAATCTTATAGCAATCTTTTTGCCATCTGGTATTTCTATATCTTCAGGAACATTCTGACCTGTAGAAAGTAAAAGCAATGGGATTTTCTTTAACACAGGTAAATTTAATAAAGGTCCAAATCTCCTCGTTTCATCTAATTTTGTAAAAATTAGATATTCCGGTTTCAACAATCTATATCTATCAAAAGTATCATAAAGCTCTGCATGATTTGAACTCATAGATAATACCAATACAGGAGTTATAACAGGGCTTACCTCCATATACTTTGCAAGCTCTCTAATCTGGCTATCATCAAACTGACTCCTACCCATAGAATCCAAAAAGATATAATCAAAACCAGAAAGCTCTGCAATCTGCGACTTTAACTCTTCTGGATTAGAAGCCACTTTCAAAGGAATATCCACAATATCTGCATAAGTTCTAAGCTGTTCTACTGCTCCAATTCTAAATGTATCTATGGTAATCAAAGCAACCTTTTTTTGTAACTTTAAACTAAGAGTTGCAGCAATTTTAGCTATCGTTGTTGTTTTTCCAACACCTGTTGGGCCAATCATAGCCACCACTTTCTGCTTTAATGAAGAAAAATAATCTTTTTCAATAGGAATAAGCTCACTTAATAATTGAACTAACAACTTATTAAGCTGAGCTCTATTAAAATCAGTGGATACTCTCTTTTCTACCTTCTTTAAGAATTTATAAGCTATTAAATCGTCAACCCCATTTTTTACCAAAACATTAAAATAGGGAACCATATTTTCTGGCAAATCAGCTGTCTGGATATCATCCTTTGATTTGTTTTTTAACTCACTGAGCTGCTTTTTAATATCACTAATCTCTTTTAAAACTATTTCGAGTTTTTCAAGACCAAGTTTACTAGCAATCTCCTCCAAATTAAAATCATCCTTTTCAACTTTACTTATATTTTCTTCATATTCTTTCTTTTTTTTCTTTGGTGGCTCGTAATCTATTGCAGCAGTAACTTCTAATATGGGTCTTGAAAATAGTCCAAAGCTGTTATTTTTTACAATCTTTTTCGTAGATAAAATAACGGCATCAGGGCCAAGATCCTTTTTTATCAATTCGATAGCTTCTCTCATATCATAGACTTCATACTTTTTAATTTTCATCTGTTATCTCCACAGTTCCTAAAGATTCTATCTGAACATTTTCAGCAATTTCATTATGCGAAATCACATAAAGATTTGGAACAAATTTTTCTACAAATCGTCTAAATGGGTACCGAATAGGTGGTGAAATAACAAGAACTGAATTTAAACCATTTTCCGTAATCTCTTTAGTCTTATCTATTAGTTTTTGTAAAAGCTTTTGAGCTGTTGTTGGCTCCATCACCACTTCTCTACCATCATCCCCCTGCTGTATATTTTTAGCTATCATCTGCTCAATCTGGGGAGCTAACGTAAAAACATAAAGACGGTTGTCAGCAGCAAGCAAACTTTCTGTAATCTGCCTTTTTAAAGCTACTCTAACCTTTTCCGTAAGATATTCGATATCCTTACTTTGTGTACCATAGGCAGCCAATGTCTCTAAAATTGTTGGTAAGTTTCTAATAGAAACACGTTCTTTTAACAAATTTTGTAAAACTCTTTGAACAATCCCTATATCAAGTATGTTTGGAATTAAATCTTCTACAAGCTTTGGATATTTTTCTTTAAGTCTATCAATAAGTTCTTGGGTCTCCTGTCTACCAAGTAATTCATAAGCATATGTTTTAATAATCTCTGTTAAGTGTGTAGAAATAACAGTGGAAGGATCAACCACCGTCATCCCTTCGATTTCTGCTTTCTCTTTCTCTATTTCATCCACCCACTTTGCGTCTAAACCAAAAGCTGGCTCTTTAGTGGGGATCCCATCTATAGAGTCCAAATCTCCATCAGGATTCATTACCAAGTATTTATCTGGATAAACTGAACCAGTGGCAACCTTTACCCCTTTAATAAAAACCACATAGCTATTTGGATCTATCTGTAAATTATCCCTAATTCTAATAGGAGGAACTATAAACCCCATCTCTAAAGCTATCTGTCTTCTTAATGATTTTATTCTGTTTAATAATGTACCACCTCTGTTGGTATCCACTAATGGGATGAGATTAAACCCTATTTCTAACTCCATTAAATCAATATCCAAAAGGTCTTTAACCATCTCCTCTTCAGGAGTTTCCTCTTCAGATTCTTCTTCAGTTTCAATATCCTCTTTTTCTACCTTTTCTTTCGCATTTCTCATCAAATAGCCAACACCAATCATCAACAATGAAAGAAAGATAAAAGAAACCTTTGGCATACCAGGCACAAGTGCAAAAAAGAAAAGTATACCACCAGCTACAAACATTATTTTTGAGCTTTTGAACAGTTGATAAACAAGTTGACTTCCCAAATCCTCTTCATCACCAGTCCTTGTAACCACAATACCTGCAGCAGTTGAAACAATTAGAGCAGGAATTTGACTCACAAGGCCATCACCAACAGTTAAAATAGTAAAAATTTTAGCAGCTTCTGAAACCGATAATCCGTGTTGAGCAACACCTATAATCAAACCACCAATAATATTGATTGCTGTAATAATTAATCCTGCAACAGCATCACCTCTTACGAATTTACTGGCACCATCCATAGCACCATAAAAGTCAGCCTGTTTCTGAATCTCTTCCCTTCTTTTTCTTGCAGTTTGCTCATCAATCAAGCCTGCATTTAAATCAGCATCAATACTCATCTGCTTACCAGGCATCGCATCTAACGTAAATCTTGCTGCTACCTCTGCAACTCTTCCAGAACCTTTGGTAATAACAACGAAATTAATAATAACAAGAACGAGAAATATTATAATACCAACAACGTAATTACCACCAACCACAAATTGGCCAAATGCCTTAATTACAGCACCAGCAGCATCTTCACCTTCTGCGCCATGCAGTAAAATCCTTCTTGTAGTAGCCACATTTAAAGATAACCTGAAAAGTGTGGCAATTAGTAACACAGTTGGAAATGTAGAAAACTCCAAAGGGTCTTTTATATAAACTGATACAAGCAGTATAATCACAGCAAACGTAATACTCATAGTCAGCAAGATATCCAAAAGCAAGGATGGCATAGGCAAAATCATCACAATCAAAATACCAACAATTGCTATTGCAACTAAAATCTCTGTCTGTTTTAAATATTTCATCACATTACTTTGAGCCACAATTAACAAACCTCTTTATTTATAAACTTTAAACTCAACATCTCCCACTAAATGGCGGGGTCGCAATGACAACATTATTCCGTCATTGCGAGCGTTTGTGAAGCAATCTCAAAATATTATTTTTTTATTGTGCAACATCCTCAACTCTTTTATTCTTCATTTTATACACAATAGCCAATATTTCAGCAATAGCTTTATAAAGATTTTCAGGTATTTCATCCCCTATTTCCACTTGTGAATACAAGGTTCTAGCAAGTGGAGGGTCTTCATGGATAAATACACCATTTTCTTTTGCTATCTCTTTTATTTTCTGTGCCATCAATCTCTGCCCTTTAGCAACAACTACAGGTGCCCTATCTTTGTTTATGTCGTATTTTATGGCAACAGCATAATGAGTAGGGTTGGTAATAACCACATCTGCTTTGGGTACTTCTTCCATCATACGTTTTCGAGCCATCTCCCTTTGCATACTTCTAATTCGTTGCCTAATCAGGGGATCCCCCTCCATCTGCTTAAACTCCTCTTTTACCTCTTGCTTTGTCATCTTAAGATCTTGTTCATACTGCCATTTTTGATAGAAAAAGTCTAATATGGACATCAACAAAATCAAAAGCCCAATTTTAAAACAGAGCTCAAAAACAAGTTTACCAAAAAATACCATACTTGAAAAAGGGTCGGCATCAGCAAGATTTAAAATAACTCCTATTTTGCCTCTCACAATAATATAAGCCACAAATCCCACTACAAATATCTTAAAAATAGATTTTATAAGCTCCACAAGACTTCTTTTTGAAAATAAGTTTTGTAAGCCATTTATAGGGTTTAATCTATCCCATTTAGGCTCCAGTGCCTTTGGAGATATCAAAAACCCAAATTGGGCAACATTTACCAATAACCCAGCCACAACCAACAGAGCAAATAGTGGAAATAACACTTTTAAATAAAATTGAAAAACGAAATTAAATAGCTCAACTGTAGCGCTTTTACTTAGAGTATACCCTACCTTTGAAAGAGTATGACTAATTAATTTAGAAAAGTTATCTATCAATATTGGCGTGTAAAAATACAGAAAAATCACACTAATTAAAAAGATAATAGCAGTAGATAGCTCCCTACTTTTAGGGACGTTCCCTTCTTCCCTAGCTTTTTGCCTTCGTCTCGGCGTAGCCTCTTCCGTTCTTTCGGCATCATTTTTTTCTGGCATTATCCACCCAAGATTTTAAAAAGCTGATCTATATTAACTAAATATTGATAAAGTATTTTCTCAAATATCTTGTAAAAATAAGATAAACTCAACAACAAAACAAGAAGACCAAAAGCAATTTGAACAGGAAATCCCACAATCAATACATTCATCTGCGGCACAAGCCTAGCCATAATACCCATTACAACATGTAGTAATAGAAGTGTAACAAAAACCGGTGCTATGATTTTTATTGCCGTCAAAAAAATACTTCCAAATTTTTCAACTAAAAAAATATACCCTTCACTACTAAAAGTAAACTTTGCCAAAGGAACATTTGTAAAAGAATAGCTTATCGCTTTAATAACAAAAAGGTGACCACCAATTGCCAAAAAGATCAATATCATCAAAATATTTTGAAACTGTGCGATAATAGAAACTTGAGTATTTGTTTGTGGATCAAGGATATTTACAACACCAAACCCCATTTGAAAGCCAATCAATTGTCCTCCAAACTGGACACCGGCAAAAATAAATCTTGCAAGCACACCGGTTGCAATACCAATAAGCAACTCTTTAATCACTAGTAAAATTAAAAGTAAGGTAGAAACATTTTGAAACGATATTATAGAAACATTATTTATAATAAGTATTGAAACTATTATGGAAAAAAATAAACGTAGCCTAACATCAACAACACCACTTCCAAAAACTGGTGCAGTAAACAAAATACCACTTACTCTTATTACAATCAAAAAAAACGTCAATAAATAATCAGTATTTAATAAATCATAAAAAGAATTCATCTCACTCCTATACAGCTACCTCCAAGATAAAACTCTAAGAAAAACTTTACCCTTCTGATGCTTTATTTAAATATTCCATATACTGAACACGCTCTAAAGCTTTAATCTCTTCAAAACTGTCAACAGCTTTACCCTTAATATCCTTTATAGAGCTGCAGTTTTGTTTTTCTAAAATTTCATTAACCTCTTTCAAAAGCTCCTTTGCATAGACCAAACCTTTCTTATAAAAAATAGTAGCCAACTGCACAGACGATGCTCCCATATATAAAGCTTCTACTATCTGTTTAGCAGTATGAAAACCTGTTGTGGCAGCTATATCAATATCCAATTGACTGCTCACAATCCCTACCCACCTTAAAACATTATAGCACTCTTTATCCCCACTAAAATAATTTATTGGGACATATTTATCCTCGATAAAATCATAATTCATCTGATAATATCTATTTAATAAAACAACAGCATCTGCACCAACATCTTTCAACCTTTTTACCATATTCGGAATAGATGTAAAATATGGTCCTAATTTTACAGATATAGGTATATTCAATTTATTTTTAACCTTCTCTACAATTTCAACATATTTATCTTCAATATCTCTAGGATTATCATCTACTTGAAATGATATATAAGATATATTAAGCTCCAATCCATCAGCACCAGCATCTTCTATCGACCTGGCAAAATCTATCCATACTTCACTATCTATACAGTTAACACTAGCAAAAACTGGTATATTTAATCGTTTCTTTGCCTCTTTAACCAAATCTATATATTTTGTAGCTCCATAAGAAAGCATAGAAGAATCTACACCATATTCATACGCTTCAGGATGAAATGTGTCAGAAACCACCCCAAGCTCATTTTTTATCACTTCTTCAAACAAAGATGCTAATACTATTGCTGCAATCCCGCTATCCTCAGCCTGACATAAATTATCGATATTTTTTGAAAGTGAACAACTTGATAAAATAATTGGATTTTTTAGTTCATACCCCATATAAAATGTTTTTAAATCAGCCATTACCTTTACCTCTCTGATCTTTTATTAAAACCTCTCTTGGTTTTGATGTCCCATCACTTGGTGCTATAATACCTTGTTTTTCCATAATTTCAACAATCCTTGCAGCTCTATTGTACCCAATACGCAAATATCTCTGTATCATCGATATAGAAGCAAACCCTTTCTCTTTTACAAGTTCCAACGCTTCATAATATTTTTCATCTAAATCTTCTTCATCCACTGTTTCATCTCTATCATTTTCATCTTTTACAAGCTCCATATTGTAAACAGGCTCAGCCAACCCTTTTAAATAATCAACCACCCTATTTATCTCATTCTCACTTACAAAACATCCATGAATCCTTATTGGCTCGCTGCTACCTGGAGGGATAAAAAGAGAATCCCCTTTACCAAGTAAAACCTCAGCACCATTTTGATCTAAAATTGTTCTTGAATCTGTTTTTGAAGAAACCCTAAAAGAAAGTCTTGCTGGCATATTCGCCTTTATAATACCTGTAATCACATTCACAGAAGGTCTTTGAGTAGCTAACACAAGGTGTATCCCAACAGCTCTTGCCATCTGGGCAATTCTGATAATTGTCTCTTCAACATCTTTTCCTGCCACAATCATCAAATCTGCAAATTCATCAACCACAACTACTAAATATGGGAGCTTTTCCCCGCCCTCTTTCTCTATTATCTGATTATAAGAAATAATGTTTCTAACCTTTCTATCAGCTAAAAGGGCATATCTATGCTCCATCTCTTCCACCACATTTTTGAGCACATTAGCAGCTTTTCTTGGGTTAACAACAACTGGCGCTGCCAAATGCGGTATCCCCTCATAAACACTTAACTCTACCATTTTAGGGTCAATCATTACAAATTTCACATCTTCATAAGAAGATTTAAAAAGGATAGAAGTAATTATCCCATTTATCGCCACACTTTTACCGCTACCTGTTGTCCCGGCAATCAATAGATGAGGCATTTTAGTAAGATCTGTAATATAAGGTTTCCCAGCTATATCTTTACCCAAAACAACTGTTAATGGTGATTTGCTTTTTGCAAACTCTTCTGAAGACAATAGTTCTTTCAGATACACAGTTGCCCTTTTCGTATTTGGAAGCTCAATACCCACTACAGATTTGCCAGGTATTGGAGCAATAATTCTAACACTAATAGCACTCATAGCCAAAGCTAGGTCATTTTCAAGGTTAGCAATTTTACTAATCTTTATACCTGGAGCTGGCTCAAATTCATAAAGTGTCACAACAGGCCCAGGCTGAATCTCTTTTACTTTCCCCTCTACACCAAAATCCCTAAGCTTTTCTTCTAAAATTTGAGCATTTTTCTTTAACTCACTTTCAGAAACCATCATTACCTTTCCATTAAAATCATCAAGTAAATCGATTGGGATATAATATTTTGCTTTACTGGCCTTCTTAACACAATTTAGCTCAGAAATATTTAATTGCTTATCTTCTAAAGCTTCTTCAATATTATCATTTTCTATTTCCAAATCTTCCTCAATAACCTCATCTTTAACTTTACTTTTTCGAGTTTTAGAGCCCTTTTTCTCTTTATTTTTTCTGCTTTTATCCCTTTTCAAATTTGGCAAAAAGATTTTCACATTAAAATTCAAATTTTTGTCTATAATATCTCTAAAAATAAAAAATAAAGAGATCGCAATCCCAAACAGTGTAAAAATAACAGTTCCAACTTTACCTAAGAAATTTACCATCAAAAATCTACTAAAAATACCCATTATTCCGCCAGCAGGCTTAGAAACAAAGTATGGGTCATCAGTCAAAATAGCTCCAAACAAGAATGATAGAAATAACATTAATGATAAAAAAGAGAAAAACCTTATTAAAATAAAATTAATAGTTCTGTTTTTTAAAATATCTAAAAAAACAAATATGAGAGCAATAACAAAAATAATTATTGGAGCACCAAAAACAGTCCCCAACAGATCAGATACATAGGCTCCAATCTTTCCAAAGCCGTTGTTTACCTGAAGTTTTAAATCTGTAAAAACAATATTACTGTATGATGGATCATTGTGAGAATGGGTAAATATGGAAACAGAGAAAAATATTATTAAAAAGAGCAAAATTAAAGCTGTTAATACCTTTTTCTGCTTCTCTTCTAAAGCCATATTACAGTTATAAACCCCACTAACAAACAGTATATAGCAAAAATAGTTAGTCTCCCCTTTTTAACAAGCGGTATTAAAATAGCTAATGCTATTAATCCACTCACAAAAGCAGCAATCATACCAAAGAGATACGCGTTTAAATCAGAAATCATTGAAATATCAACATCTCTTAACTGCAAAACAGTTGCACCTAAAATAGCAGGGATCGATATTAAAAAAGAAAATTCTGCAGCCTCTTCCCTTTTTACCCCCATAAATAGTGCTGCAGCAATAGTTGATCCAGACCTTGAAATCCCAGGAATTACAGCTAGACCCTGAACTATCCCAAGGATAAATGATTTATTTCCATCAACAGGTTGACTCCCTTTAGCTTTATCAGATAAATATAAAATAATCGAAGTTAAAATAAGAGCATATCCAACATAAACAGTGGTGCTAAATAGCTTTTCTGCATATTTTTCAAGTGACAACCCTATAATACCTGTTGGGATTGTGGCAATTATTATCCCCCATAAAAATCTTTTATTTTCAAAATAATCCACCCTATACTTTCTCATAAACAAACCAAAAAAAGCTCTGATAATTTTTTTTATTCTCTTACGAAAATAGATAAAAACTGCAAGCAGTGTAGCAAAATGTAATAGGGTATCAAACAAAATACCTGGCTGATTAAAGTTTTTAATCATAGATTGAACAATCACTAGGTGCCCACTTGAACTAACAGGTAAAAACTCAGTCAACCCCTGAATCAAACCTAAAATTAAAGCATCGGTAGTCTGCACAAATCACCCCTTTCATTATATTAAATACTTAACAACTGGTCTTTTATCAAATCTTTTCTTAAAAAATCTTCTCACAATATTAACCAACAACTCATCTCTACTTAAATCTACCACACCCATATTTTCATCAATAAAATAACGCAATCTATTTTCATCCTCCTTATTCAACGTAAAACCCACCGTTTCTAAACTAAATTCTTTTCCAAAGTCCTGAATTATTACAATACCATCTCTTGCAAGATTTTTTTTAAGTTTCAAATCCTCTTCTGTTAAAACAAACTCACCTCTTGCATCTATATATTTCCTTTTACTTTCAAAATTGTCTTGTCCAACAAGTTTTTCACCTTCAAAAACCAATATTTCTCCATCTTCAGCAAAAATACCTTCCGTTTCAACATCATAATTTACTTCTTTTAAAAGCTCAATATGTGTTTTCAAATGTCGATACTCCCCATGAATAGGGATTAAATACTTAGGCCTGATAAAATTAAGCATCAATTTAGCTTCCTCTTTTGATGCATGACCTGACACATGAATCTTCTTTTCCTCTATATCAACAACTTTAGCCCCATAGTAATAAAGTTTATTTATAGTATTATTCAAATTGAGTTCATTCCCTGGGATTACTCTAGCAGAAATAATAAAGAGATCCCCTTCTTTTGCTTTCAACATCTTTCTTTCATTGGATGCTATCTTATAGAGTGTGGAATTTACTTCACCCTGACAACCTGATATAATAAAACAAACTTTATCATCATCAAGCTTTTTCGCCTCTTGTAAGCTGATTAAAGTATCCTGTTTAATATTCAATAAACCAAGTTCTCTACCAATTTTTACACTCTTTGTCACAGAAGAACCATCCACAACTATTTTTCTACCTATCTGCTCACATATCTCCACAACCTGTTTAATTCTGTCCAGATTTGAAGAAAATGTAGTAAAGAAAACCCTTCCATTAGCTTGCAAAAAAACATCTAAAAGATCATTATAAATGGATGATTCAGATGGAGTCAGACCATCATTAACTACATTTGTGGAATCGCTCAATAAAGCCGTAACCCCTTTTTTCCCTATCTCCATAAATCTGTGGACATCAAAAGGCTTTCCATTTACTGGAGCCTGATCCATCTTATAATCTGATATATGCAAAAGCTTTAAATCATTGTTTGTAATAAAAAGTCCAAAGGTATCTTGAATAGAATGAGTAACACTTACAAACTCTATTTGAAAATCACCTACATTTATAACATCTTTGTCTTTTACAACATTTGTCAAAACTTTTATCTTTCTTTCATAAAATTTATATTCTAACAGTTTGATAGTAAGATTTCCTCCATAAACCTCTAAATCAAAGTCTTCAAGTAGGTAAGGAACACCTCCAATGTGATCTTCATGACCATGAGTCAAGATAATAGCTCTCAATTTATCTTTTATACTTTTTAGGTAATCCCAATCAGGGATAATCATATCAATACCAGGGTAACTATTATCCGCAAATTTTACACCACAATCTACTAAAAAGGCCACAGATTCACTTTCATATAGATACATGTTCATTCCAATTTCGCCTGCTCCGCCAAAAATAGATATCTTTGTGCTCATTAAAACCTTCCTGACCTAAAATAACCAATGGCAAGCAAAATCCCCATAAAACCAGACACAAAAATACCTAAAATACCAAATAAAGAAACACCGTAAATTTTTGGGCCATAATCTTCAATCAAAAGCAAAGTACTCGCCAAAATAGTAAAAGATATCATAATACTAAAACCTAACCTATTGGTTGCTCTATCATGATGTTTTATATATTCATCCAAACTATCCATCATAACTTTGATCCCCAAATCAGAATTTTCTAACTTTTTAACTATTTTTCTATAATCATCAGGGAAGTTCTTAAAAAAATATATATATTCTTCTATAAATTTTAATCCTTCATCTTTGATGCGACCAAAAGAAAACTCCTCTTTTACAATTTTATAAGCATACTCTTTAGCATATTTAAGCATATTAAAATCTGGATAAAGCTTTTTACCTGTTGACTCCAAGAATGCAAATGTTTTCATTATCAAAAAATAATCCTTAGGGAAATAAAATCTGTACTTCCTTGCAACCTTGAAAATTCTTTCAAAACTCTTTTTAAAATTAATTTTATCAAGCTCTTTACCATACACAGGCAGCAAAACATCTAAAAGATCGTTTTTAATCCCTCTAATATCATTTTCTTCGTCAATCACACCAAATGAGACAAACTCATCAACGAGTGATTCTATATCAAACTCTATCAGATATTTAAAAACTCTACTCAAATGCAATAAAAGTGCCTTATCTATCTTGCCAATAATACCAAAATCAAGAATAACCAATTTTCCATCATTATCCACAAGAAAATTACCTGGATGAGGGTCACCATGAAACATTCTAAATGTAAAAACTTGTCTAAAATAAAAATCAACCCCAATTACTGCCAATTTTTTCGTATCAAAGCCATTCTCTTGTAATTTTTCAACCTCATCTATCGGTATGCCAGCGTGATAACTCATCACAATTATATCTTCTCTACACAAATCATCATAAATTTCAGGTATTATAACATCTTCAAAATCTGCGAAATAATCTTTAAATTTTTTCATATAAGCTGCTTCAATCTCAAAATCCAACTCTCTTTGAATTTGCGAATAAAACTCGGTTAAATATTCTGAAATTTTCAACTCTTTTGCTTCAGGAAGATATTGCTCTGCAAGGTTTGCCATCCAGAGAATTATTGCAAAGTCTGTATCGATTATCTCTTTGATATTACCTCTTTTAACCTTTAAAACAACCTCTTTACCATCTCTAGTTACAGTCTTATAAACTTGTGCAATAGAAGCTGCTGCAATAGGGGTTTCATCAATATGAGAAAAATAGTCTTCCAAATTTCCATATCGCTCGATTAATCTCTTTTTAATTTTCTCAAACGGCTCAGCCTTTACGGAATCCTGTAATTTAGACAACTCCTTTACAAACTTCTCAGGGAGCAAATCGTCTCTTGTGCTCAACATCTGCCCCAATTTTATAAAGGTGGGGCCTAGCTCCTCTAACATCAACCTAAACCTAACTTCAACAGGAAGTTTTGAGGTTTTTTTATATTTCCCAAACGTAAGTATTTTTTTACCAATACCAATCAACGAAGAAAGATAAATGTCATCTAGAAATTTGCCAAAACCGTTACTAGCAATTATAAAAACAATTTCTCTAAGACGATTAATATTTCTAAAAGGTTTAATAAAAAACAACCAACACCTCAAATAAAATATAAATTATATGGTTATTTTATCACATCAAAAGTATATTTCAATAACAAAGGGAGATCATTTCTTTTCTGACAAAATCACTTCAAAGCAGTTGCCACCGTATCTATTTTTATAAACATGGACAAACCCATTATAAAGAGCAGAAATATGTTTAACTATTGACAAACCAAGACCTGTTCCAGCTTTTTCTTTGTTTCTCGACTTTGATCTTGTATAAAATCTCTCAAAAATCCTACCCAATTCATCATCTGGTATAACAGGACCTTTATCATCAACTGAAATAATTATAAAATCCTTTATCTTATCCTTTTTTATGTTAACGAGCACATTTTTACCATTTGAATATTTTATTGCATTATCTATCAAATTTGATAATACACTGACAAAATGCGTCTTATTTATGAAAACTTCCACATCATCATACTCAAAAAGTACTGATTTATCTCCATTATCATAAGCTAATTTCAACTCACCAACAATATCCTGTATTTTAACAGGAACTTTAACAACAAAATTACCACTTTCGTTTTCTAACTTATGCAACAAAATAATATCACTCACCAAATCATTTAATCGTTTTGCAGACTCGAAAATATTTGATACAAACTGCTCTTTTTTCTCATCATTCAAATCTTTATTTAAGAGAAGGGTCTCTGCATAGTTCATAATCAACGCAATAGGGGTTTTTAACTCATGAGTTAAATTTCCCACAAGCTCCATTTTAAAAGTTTTATAATTTACACTTGCTGTGATATCAGAAATAATCAAAATCTTATAAATATCATTTAATAAATATTTTCTGATATTTAAGACTCTATCCTTAAATTTAATTTCAAAACTATCTTCTGCTTTTTCAAAAATTTTATTAAAAAGTGTAATAATCTCTAAATCTGACAAAATATTAAATATATTTTTCCCAAATTCAAAATTCTTTAATTTAATCAAATTTACAGCACTTTTATTGGCAAACAACAAATTACGGTCTTTATCCAAAACCAATACAGCATCATTAACTTTATCTAAAATTTCACTTAAAATATCAGCTTTAATCATTCAAACTTATAACCAATCTTTGGGATAGTTTTTATTTTATTTCCGCTCTTGCCCAGTTTCTTTCGCAAAGATGAAATATGCGCATCCACTGTTCTGGTCATCATCGCGGAATCATAACCCCATATATGGGACAAAAGTTCATCTCTTGTATATACCCTACCAGGATGCTGAATAAAAAGCTTTAAAAGCAAAAACTCCTTGTGAGTAAGATTTACTTCTTTATTATCTACCAAAACCTTTGCTCTTTTTTCATCAATTTCTATATTTTTAAATTTTAGATTATCTGTAGATTCTGTGTTACCTAAACTTAAAAATTTATTAACTTTGGCTATTAGCACTTTTATACTAAAAGGTTTTGTTAAATAATCGATTGCCCCCAATTCTAAATGGGCCACAATAGTTGTTTCTTCATCTTTTGCAGAGATTATGATGACAGGGATCTTACTGAACTTATCACTATCTTTTAGTATTTTTAAAAACTGTGTCCCTTTTAAACCAGGCAACATTAAATCAAGCAAAATCAAATCTGGTAACAACTGATCCAAGATAATCAAAGCATCATTTGCATCAGCTGCTTCTATACAATTAAAACCAGCCTTTTTTAAATTAAACGAGATAATTTCTCTTAAAGAATCCTCATCTTCAATAACAAGAACAGTCGCCATTATTACAAATCTTCGATATGAATGTGCCTAATTATTTTACCGGTTGCCATAAAATATACCAATTCAGCCAAATTCGTAGCGTGATCAGCAATCCTTTCAATACTCCTTGTGATAAACATCAAAGAGATAGCACCCTTTGTTTTCCTAATATCTTCTGCAATGTATGTAAGCAACTCTCTAATAATCTGTTGGTGTAAATCATCTATAAAATCATCCCTTTTTATTATCTCCAGCGATTTTTCCGTATCTTTTTCAAAATATGCATTTATTGCGTCTTTTACCATTTCTGCTGAAGCTTCAGCCATTTTAGGTAAATCAATATAAGGTTTTACAGGAGGGATCTGGTTAAGCTTAATAATCTCTTTTGCAATATCAACATTGTGATCCCCAATTCTCTCCAAATCAACAATCAACCTCAAAGCAGTCACAATACTTCTCAAATCTATCGCTTTTGGGTTATACAACGCCAATATTTCTAAACACTGTTCATCAATTTCTATATCAAGTTGATCCACATCTTCATCCAGATCAATTACCTTTTGAGCAAGATTAGAATCCCTCTCCACAAGTGCTTTTACATTATAATGCACCATATCCACAACAATCTGGGACATTTTTGCAATGCCTGTTTTAATATTTATTAGTCTTTCTTCTAAAGCTTTCATAAAACCCCTTATTTATTAAATTTCATCCTTATAGCACTCTTCCAATTTCATTTTTAAAACGACAAATTCAGATTGAGTGATTTTCCCATCACTTTCCAATTGCTTTCTTAAGTTTGTATAATCATCTAATATATCCATCTTAAAACTATTTTCACAAACCTCTTTATCCTTCTTTAAAGCCTCTTCTTCCGCTTTACCTATAGATAAATTTGCACAAAAAATTATATAAAGTGATAAAAGACCAAACCCAATAAGTGCTTTCATGATAAATTTACTTTTATTGCTTTTTTGCTCCATACTTACCTCCTTCATCCATAAAAACAGTTTCTAATAAGCATAATAATAGCACTTTCAAAATAATTCAACAAACAAAGCTATTTTTAACCAAATCTTCCTGTAATATAATCTTCTGTCATCTTTTTATTAGGCCTTGTAAATAGTGTGGTTGTTTCATCATACTCTATAAGCTCACCCAGATACATAAAAGCTGTGTAATCAGAAACTCTTGCTGCCTGCTGCATATTATGGGTAACTATAATAATAGTTACAATATCTCTTAAAGAATGGACAAGATCTTCTATCCTACCTGTAGCCACAGGATCGAGCGCGCTTGTAGGCTCATCAAACAATATAACTTCAGGCTCCACAGCCAACGCCCTTGCAATACACAATCTCTGCTGCTGTCCACCAGATAAACCACTTGCAGTATCATTTAATCTATCTTTTACCTCATCCCAAAGTGCAGCATCCTTAAGTGCCTTTTCCACTCTATCTTGCAACTCAGATTTATTTTTTATACCTTTTAGTCTCAGTCCATAAGCTACATTATCAAAAATACTCATTGGGAAAGGGGTTGGTTTTTGAAATACCATCCCAATTCTACTTCTTAACTCAATGATATCAATCTTATCTGTTAAAATATTTTCTCCATGAAAAAGGATTTCACCTTCATACTTGTTTAAATGATAGAGGTCATGCATCCTATTAAAGCATCTTAAAAAAGTGGTTTTCCCACATCCAGAAGGGCCAATCAGTGCCGTTACTTTTTTCTTATAGATATCAAGCGAAATATCTTTTAAAACCTTATTTTCACCATAATAAAAACTTAAATTTCTTACTTCAAATATCACTTCACTCATTTTTTGTATCTCCATTTAATTAGTAATCTTGCAATAATCGTCACTATTAAAATCGTAAAAGTTATTATAAATGACGCAGCCCATGCCTTTTGATGCCAATCTTCATAGGGTCCCATTGCATATTGGAAAATTGTTACAGTTAAAGATGGTGTAGGCTCATTCAAATTCATTGTAAAAAATGAATTATTAAACGATGTAAATAGCAAAGGTGCAGCTTCACCAGCTACTCTTGCAATTGCCAAAATCACACCAGTTAAAATACCCGTTGCAGCACCTTTATACACAACATTCATAATCACTTTATAATATGGTGCTCCAAGCGCAAATGCCGCCTCTCTAAGCTCATCAGGTATCAATCTCAACATATCTTCTGTAGTCCTAACAACAATGGGGAGCATAATAATCGCCAGCGAAACACCACCTGCCCAACCGCTAAAATGACCAAGAGGTCTTACCATCACAGCATAAACAAACGTACCCACAACAATAGCAGGCACACTGATCATAATATCAGCTAATGTACTGACAAATTTTGCAATTCTACTATTCTTACCGTATTCAGCAAGATAAGTCCCACCTAATATACCAAGAGGTACACCAATTATTGTAGCTACAATAATTATAAGAATTTGACCAATAAAAGCATTTCTAAGCCCACCCCCTTCTATACCAGGAGGAGCTGGATCTTCTAAAAATAAATCTGGCGTAATATAACTTATCCCTTCCTTTAAAATATCAAAAAGGATAAAAACCAACCAAAACAAACCAAGTAAAGCACAAAACATTGCGACAGAAAGTGCAAATGCATTTATAATTTTTCTTCTTCTAATATTATTTTTCACTTGCTCTCCTCAGCATATATTTTGCAAAGGCCAAAATAATAAAACTTGAAACAAACAAGATCAAAGCAAGATAAAACAGTGATGAAAGATAGATATCAGAATCCGCTTCAGTAAATTCATTTGCCAGAGTAACTGTTATTGTAGCAGCAGCATCAAACAGAGAAGAAGGTATTTTATGATTATTTCCTAAAACAAAAGCCACAGCCATTGTTTCACCAAGAGCTCTACCAAGTGCTATAACAATACTACCATAAATACCAAATTTTGAATGTGGGAGCATTACATCCCTTATAACTTCCCACTTAGTAGCACCCATACCGTATGCAGACTCCTTTAAAACTAAAGGGGTGAGGTTTAATGTGTCCCTTGTAATACTTGCTATAAAAGGTATCAGCATAATACTAAGAACCAAACTTGCTGATAAAATATCTATCCCAAGCGGAGTTCCAGAAAACAGCTTTCCAAGTAAAGGTATTGGTGATAAATACTTCTGCAAAAAGGGCTCAATATAATTACCCATGATAGGAGCAATTGTAAACAACCCCCACATCCCATAAATTATACTTGGTATTGAGGCAAGCATCTCAATTGTTGTGCCAAAACCCCCTTTTAAAAACTGAGGGCAAAGCTCCACAATAAAGATTGCTATCCCAATTGCAACAGGTATTGCAAAAATCAGCGCCAAAACAGTAACCACCACCGTACCCGTGAGCATTGTAGCTGAACCAAAAATCTCTGCCACCGGATCCCAGGTTTTTGTGGTCAAAAATTTTATGACACCAAATTTTGCGATAGCATCCTTTGACTCAAAAACTAACGAAATAAAAATACCTGAAACAATTAATAGAACACTAACTATCCCAGCAAAAGTTATCCATTTAAAAAAGTTATCAATAAACTTATCACGGTTTTTAGCCATACAACTCCTTTTTACATATTAAGTATCTTACACAGTAGTATTTACTTACGTTTCCAGATTTCTTCGTCGCTCTAGCTCCTCGCAATGACCACTTTTGTCATTGCGAACGAAGTGAAGCAATCTCCTGCTTCAACGCCCTACTTGAGATCGCTTCATCAGCTTACACATCCTCGCAATGACCATTCTCCGTCATTGCAAACGTTAGCGAAGCAATCTCCAGCTTTAACGTCTTATTTGAAATCGCCTCGTCAGCTTACACTACCTCGCTATGACTGCCAAACTGTCATTGCGAGCGTAAGCGAAGCAATCTAATACATCTCATACTATTAGGACTTTTAGAAGTTATTTATCAAAGAAGAATTAAATTTTTGTAAAATTTTTGTAAAATAATTTTGAAAATAAAAAAAGGTGTATGACAACTTGTCATACACCTTTTTGAAGTGTATCTTAACTTTTGATTTATTAACAACTTCTAACATTTTAATATTGCTACACAATGGTCTAACTTACTGAAATTTACATGAGATTGCTTCGGCAACTTACTTTGCCTCGCGATGCCTGAGAAACAGGTCATTGCGAGCGCCAGCGAAGCAATCTCAAATTATCAGCTTAATAGATTCCTAATTCCCTCCAGTAATTTCTTATATTGTCCTTTAAATTCTTAGGCAAAGGAACATATAAAAGTTTTTCTGCTATCTCATCACCATTTTTAAATGCCCAATCATAAAATTTGACAACTCTCTTATTTGATTCCACTTGTTCTTTAGCAAGCAAGATAAAAGAAGCACCTGCTATTGGCCAAGAATCCTTACCAGGAGCATTTACAAGCCAGAGATAATAGCCTTTCTTTTTGTCCCAGTTTGCAAATGCTGCTGCAGCTTTGAAAGCATCAAATGATGGTGCAACGAAATTACCTTCTTTATTTTCAAGCAACACATAGGTTAGCTTGTTATTTTTAGCATAAGCAAACTCAACATAACCTATAGAGTTTTTTACCCTTTTTACATAATTTGCTACACCTTCATTACCCTTACCGCCAATACCAACAGGCCAATTTACAGATTTACCAGTACCCACTTTGTTTTTCCATTCATCTGAAATTGCTGCTAAATATTTTGTAAAAATTGCAGTAGTCCCTGATCCATCAGATCTGTGAACAACGGTAATTTTAGCATCAGGTAATTTTACACCGGGGTTTACTTTTGAAATTTCTGGGTCATTCCATTTGGTTATTTTCCCAAGAAAAATATTTGCAAGAATCCCCTTTGTAAGCTTGAACTCACCAGCTTTTAACCCTTTAATATTTACAACAGGTACAACACCACCGATAATCGCAGGAAACTGATACAATTTATACTCGTTTAATTTTTCAGGTGTTAAAGGAGCATCACTTGCACCAAAATCCACAGTCCTGTTTTTGATCTGTCTAACACCACCACCAGATCCAATTGATTGATAATTAAGTCTTACACCTGTTTCTTTATAATACTTATACGCCCAAGCACTATAGACTGGATAAGGGAAAGTGGCCCCTGCACCATTAATTATCTTTTGTTTTGCAAATATTGAAAAAGAAACCAGAAACATAAATCCTAAAACCAAAATACTAATTTTTTTGTACATTAAGCACCTCCAAATATTCATGGTGCCTTTCTACTCTAGAGATGTTATAAACTTTCCACTTTTTTGTAAAACTTTTGTAAAATGTAGTGTATTTAAAATATTTAACAAATTATTGAAATTTATCAACTTATTTGCTATATAACAAAAAAACGAAAAATTAAGGGAAAACATGGAAGAAAAAAACAATCAGCAAATTATACCAATTCAATATGTACCCATTCAACCATATGAGGATGATGAAATTGACCTTAGAGATTTAATTAAAACTATATTAAGATATAAATATTTCATCTTAATATTTACAACACTAATTACACTACTTGCTTTTATATATGTTTCAATAAAAAAACCAATTTTTCAAATAGAAGCTAGCCTAGAAATGGGATATATAAAACCAGTAATAAATAATAATAATAATAAAATTTATTTATTAGAACCAAAAGCTACCGTAGAATTAATAAAAAATAAATTTGACAATTCGAAATCTGAAGACATAAAGTACCCTCAAGTTGATGTATCCATAATCAAAAAAGCTAACGATATTTTAAATGTCAAGATTATGGACTACTCTAATAAAAGTGCAAACACTTATTTAGAAAAAATTATAAAAACTTTGAATGATATTGAAGATACTAAAATAAATACTTATACAAAGAACATAAAAGAAAAAATTAGTTTGCTTAATAAAACACAAAGAGAACTTGAACAACAAATTGCAGAGTTAAATAAACAATTAAAGTCTGTAAAAGATGCTGCTATATATCAAGTATTATTAAATACCATTAATTCTTATCAAAACCAAATTAAAAACATAAAGTTAAATATCATTGACTTAGAATACAAATTATCTCCTGTAAACTTTACTAAAACTAATATACTAGGAAGAATCTATCAGAAAAACAACCCTTATAAGCCAAAGAAAAATTTAATTATTGCTGTTGCTTTTGTTACAGGCTTATTTTTATCAATATTTTTGATTTTCTTTATTGAATTTGTAAAGAGTTTTAAAGAGGAACCAAACAGTAATAATTTGACTACCTCTTGAATAATTTTAACTTTTTTTTAAAAACAACTTATTGCTTTATAATTTAGCTCTATTTAGTAGTATCTATTTTTTAACTTTAAACACCCTTGCAAAAGGGAAATTATTATAAACCTCATCATATAAATTTTTATCGTATTTACCAAGCAAATACATCTGATTGAAATTTGAATTGTAAAAATTATCATCACATAAAATAAGATAAAAAATTGTGTTCCCTTTTAATATTAGTTCAGCATTGTACCCTCTCTCATAAGGATAATTTTTAGATGAAACAAGCCCACCATCTTTTGAAATATCAAACCGTTTCATAGGTATCTTACCATTAATCACACCGCTGTTTGTATCAATTTTATTACCTTCACAATAGAAAACACCCTTTTCAACCTTTTGACATCTCAAAGGAGCAACTACCACTTTTTGCGATGTTTTAGTATTAAAATTATAAGATCCAATAAAATTGTATGCAGGAAATTTTGAAATCATATCCATAGTAAATAATACATAATTATTACCTTTTGGTAGCCCCTTATAGCTATCCACATACTTGACAATATCTAGAGCGGATTTATTGTCCTCAATCATCTCTTTAATCTCATTCATGCCGTTATTATCAAAATAGGAAATATATCTATAAAGCTTACTCTGCTTATCAGTAATCAAACTTTTTGCAATAAAATAAGTTTTTGGTGAGCCTTGTGAGCCACCATCATGATAAACAGGGAATCCTACAATATCCTCAATAGCATATCCATAATCCCACCATGACCAAATTGCACCTTTTTCAAGTTTCTTATTCATCTCAATAAAAGATTTTATTATCCCTGGATTTATTGAAGGCTTTGGCACATATTCCTTTGCTGTAAGCTTACCAAGTCCCACACATAGTAGTACAACAACTGCAATAGTAACCAAATATATATTTAATGGCTTCATCTTTTTAAAATTTTTCTCAACATACTCCACCACATAATCTATTATCATCCCAATGCCAGCACCAGCAAAAGGGGCTAAAAACATTACAAATCTATTTGAGCTCTTAAAAGCAAGTAAACCAAGTAAAAATAGTGGAGCTATAGCTAAAAATTTGCGCCACTTTAAAGCAGCAAAAATAATAAATATTATTAATCCCAATACAGATAAATATGGAGAATTTATGATGTACTCTAAAACCTCTTTTATCGGCTTATGCTGAGCTTCAGTTATCGTCTGTAAAATATTTGGGAAACCAATTAAATTCTCTTTAGATATGGTGAAATAATTTTTTATAAATCCAAATAAATTAAAAATCCCATAAAAAAAGTATAATGGATTACTAAAAAGGATAAACAAACCTGCACTTTTTAAAATTAATCCCTTTGGTTTCTTTTCCAAAAATAACACAACTAATAAAACACCAAAATATATTAAAGTAAAGCCAGGGTGAAAATACCACCAATAGAAAAATAGCATGGAAAGACCACTTAAAGCTGAATAAAAATAAACCTTTTTAATATTTTCATATTTTGCTGCAAAAAAGATAAATAAAGATGTTAAAGTAGGGAAAAATATATTTAACAAATCAGTATCAACTCTACCCATTGAACTTCTAACAAAATACATATAACTAAAAGTCCCAATAAAACTACCTACAATCCCACCAAAGGGGAAACCAGCATAATAAAAATAAAGTGAAAAAGGGATAATAAAAAGTGAGGCTAAAATAGGAATTAAGAAAAGACCTGCATAATAATAGTTGTTATTTGTGAAACTCGATAACTTAGCTATCAAAAAACTTAGAAATGGTACTGGTCTTTTTTTAGGTTGACTATCTGGATAATATCTCAATGTATCATTATCAGATTTATAATATAATCCATTATCATACTCTTTAGCATATCTAAGCCAATAATAAGCATCAAGAGTCGTCATAGCAGGATAGTTTTCTACAAAATAAATACTCCTTTGCTCTTTCCACTTGTTATACTGATCAATCCTTACATAAGCCGAATAAACAAAAACACCTATCATCAACAAAAAAACTATTATAAATTTACCTTTTTTATCCATAACAACCTCACAAATTTTATAGAATAAAATCTTCCACCGTTTCCCGATCCCCGAATCACGGTTTACTTTCTAACGTATTAACGTTTTAACTTTCACACGTTTTAACGTTTGCACGTTTCAACGTTCTAACGTTTACACTTTTTTAATTTATAAATTATTATTACAATTTTTCGCTAATATTTTATCAAATGTCAAAATAGCTCCATTTTTTTGTTTGGATTTCAAGCACAATACCCAATCAAGTAAACCTACTTTAGGGTTATTTAAAACATAATCAATTGCATTTAATAATATTTCCTTTTCTTTTCCAATAAACCCTTTATACAACAATAGTTTCTTTAAACTAATTAACGCTTCTTCTTTGGGAACATTGTAAAAGCTAACTAATACGTAATAGGTCTCCAGTAAAACTTCTGATAAAATGTAACCTTTAATTTTTCCTGTTTTTAACAATGAAAAAGTTTCTTTAATTTCATTAAATTGTTCAGGTTTATCTTTCAATAAATATCTTAAAATAACATTGGTATCAAGAAAAATAACTTTTTTCATCTATATTTTTCTCCTATCTTTTCCCATGCTGTTTGTCTTTCCTCCTCAAAAGATACCCCTTTTTTGGCATATTTAGAAAGTAAGCCAGCTACATCTTCAATAGGTTCAATTTTAATTATATCGTCTTCTACTTTGAACTTTATAATATCAGTGCCAAGTAAATCTCTAATTTTCTTTGGAATCGTAATTTGTCCTTTACTACTTATTTTTCCGATTACTTCTATACTCATAACAAGTCTCCTTCATATTTCTTTACTTAATAAAATAAGCTTTGTTTTATAGAGAGTCAATAGGCAACAAACTTACTATTACAACATGTAATAGCAAGATATTTTCAACCAAAAACTGTTGCAGCACTTAACACTTAAAACTTAGCACTTAGCACTTAAAACTTAGAATTTTGAACTATCCAACGGTTAACTTTTCCCGATTTACGTTTCACGTTTCCCGAATCACGATTTACGTTACAACGTTTCAACGTTTTAACGTTCTAACGTTATTCAATACAAAAAACCAAAAAGCCACAAAGGTATTTTTCGCTCAAAACCTATCTCAATATCATCAATTGCAAGGTAACTATTTTTATTATCCTTAACTTGCGAAAAATCTTTATTTTTCCCGCCCACTTCAAAGAGATATGTTTCATCTATCAAGAAATCCACTTTATTTGAATAGTATAGAGAATGCATATACCGTAGCATTGAAGCAAAAAACGTTTCTCTCACCGTCCCTTTTTTAGCATTTAAACATAAAGCATTTAACAAATTGGTATTTGCTAAATACAGTTTATCTGGTTTTCTTATAGACTTAAAACGTTTGGCTTCATTTTGTATGAACATTATAAGTTCAGCCATAGAAAGATAATCTATATATTTATATAGTGTAGCTTTTGTAATGCCTGTCAGACTCGCAATATTTTCAACAGATAATTCTAAAGGTTCTGAAACAGCAATAGTTGTTAACAATTTTTTTAATGTTACTATTTTTTCAGGATGAATATTATATATTTCTGCTAAATCTGTGTATAAAGTGGCATTTATAGAATCAGACAATCTATCTTTAAATTTCTTTTTATCTTCTAGATAAAAAGGATATACCCCATATTCCAGATAATCACCAAAAAGTTTTAAGATTTTTTCATTACCCAGCTCTTTTATAATCTTTAAAGCTATATCCTGGTGGTTTTTTATTATCTCTTCTAAATGATAACTTTCCAATGAAATATTTAGTTCTAACTCAATAAATTCCCTTAATGAAAGTGCAGGAAGTCTGTACATAGAAAACCTACGAGTAAAATCAGGATTTGTTATCTGCACAGCAGAAGAACCTGAAAAAATAACTTTTATATCTAAAAAATCATAAACAGATTTGAGATGGGCTTGAAATTCTGGTGCTTTGTGAATTTCATCAATAAATGCAATTTTCCCCCCTTTCTTACTAAACTCCTCAAGAAAATCAAACAAAGAAACATCTGAAAATACAGGATGATCACAGGAAATATAAACAGTCTCACGCAAAGGCAAATTCAAGTCTCTTAGAAGCTGTAACATAAGTGTCGTTTTACCTACCCCCCTTGCACCATAAATACCGATAATTTTAGAATCACTCTTTTTTATGTCATTAAATAAAAATCGCTTATAATTTGGAATCTGCTGTTTTAGCTTATTCACAGTAAGATTAATAGCTATTTCAAGCAAGCTGCTCATTAGTATACTCCACTAATCTAAACTTAGTAATATTAGTTTAATCTGTTATACTAAAATTACTCCTTCTGTCAAATAATAAACTATGTTCTATGTTCAAGGTTCAACGTTTAACGTTCTAACGTTTCAATATTCCAACTTTCTAACTTTTCAACTTTCTAACGTTTTATCGTTTTCACGTTTCAATTTCTTATACTCACTCTCACTCTAACCAAAACCTTTTAAACTGAGCCATCACATTTTACTCTCTTATTATTACCTTATATTGTTTAGCCAGTCTATTAAACTGTTTTTCATCAATAATTACACTATCATTCTCATATTCATCTTCTTTTATATTTAAATGTAGATTAACCAGAATATGCTGTCTATGTTCACTTTTGTGTTTAAAATCTACAAAATCATTAAATTTGTGATTAAACATCAATTCTTCAACAATAAAATATCCTGAATCGATATATAATTTATAATATTTAGCATTTTTATCAAAAATGGGATTATTTTTAATAAACTCACTATATAATTCAAAAGCTATTTTTACTTTTTCTTTAAAAAGCTCATCATATTTATCCTTAAGTATTTTTTTATCCTCTTCTAATTTTCTTTCTTTATCAAAAACTTCATATATTTTTTCAATCAAATCCATTATTTCACCTCAAACCCATAATTTACAATTATTAACATTAAACGTTTATACGTTCTAACGTTTTAACTTTTTAACGTTATAACACCCTCCCATCAAAACACCATCCCCAGCATCCAAAGAGGTATCCTATCCTTAACAGGGATATCCACTTCATCAGTAACGACAAAATCAGCACTCTTCCTTTTCTTATTTTTACCACCTACTTCAATCTTTATATCATCAACTACAAAATCACACTCTTTTTCATCTTTACATGCAAAAACTCCATATTTTTCTTTTAAACACATAACCACAAAAGCCTCTCTAACACTACCTATATTTCCTTTAAAACAATAATAAGTTGATGGGTCTGCAAGAAAAATTTTGGCACCTTTTGTATACCTACTTTTCCCAACCTTTCTAACTATATTAATTAATTCTGAATGTTCCATAACATAAAGCAACTGATACAATTTTTCTTTTCCTAATTCCCACTCACTACACATACCAGAAATATTAATGTTTGGAATAGGAGAATTTAGCAAATAACCTAAAATTGCATTCATAACTTTAAAGTGATTATCTTGAATAGATGGGACATAAAAAGGGATATCATAATAAATCGATTTTTCTATTAATCCTTGCAGTCTTTTGCAGTACTCTCCTTCAAAAAATATAGGTCTAATACCACCATTAATATATTCAGAAAACAGTTTAAGAATATTTATATCCTTTATTATTGAGTGAATATTATTTAGATTATCAAAAGGATTTATTTCATCTAATAAAATATCATGTTTAATATAAAGATATTCCCTAAAAGACATAAAAGGTATGCGAAATTGGACAAACCGTCTTGAAAGATCTGCAACACTTCTTTTTAAAATCAAGTTACTACTATCACTAATCCATATAAAACGACCAGGATAATCATCATAAAGTGCTTTTAGGTTTTCACTCCATCTGTTTGCGTGATGAATCTCATCAATAACGACCCCATCATAGCCTTTTTTAAATATTTCGCTCACAATATCATATAAAGGCAAAGATGAGATCAATGGATTGTCAGCACTTATATATAAAAAATCAATGTTAGAATTAGCTATTTTGTCTATCAAAAAAGTAGTTTTACCTACTCCTCTTGAACCATATACAAGAGCACCTCTTATCCCATCTATCTTTATAGTATTATAAATAGGACGCTTTCTCTCGGGGAGATAAAGTTTTAATCTTTCTAACGTTAGTTCAGCTCTATCTATTATATTATTGATCATAGTTTTATAATAAAACCTGTTCTAGAAAAAATCAATATTTTAGTTCTACAATAGAACTAATTGTAATACTATTAGTTCCATAAGAAGACTATATTTAGATAATTTAGAAGTTTTAGAGGTTGTAAAGGAGCTAACGGTTTTTAGAAGCTATAGATTTGATTAGTTGACCAAAACATTCTAACATTCACACGTTTCAATGTTTACACTTTTCCCGCCTCCTGATTTACGTTTTAACGTTCTAACATTTTGTTTTAGAAGTTTTAAAGTTGTAGATGTTAATGATTTGACAAACTGTCCGAAACGTTTTAACTTTTACACGTTCCACAGATCACAATCTACAGTTCACTTCATAATCATTTTAATAAACAACATCATGTTTACCTATATCGACAAGTATAATGATTTTATTTTGAATAACAAAATCCAAAACTATTCTATATTCTAAATTAATAGAAACCGAATATAAATTTTTAAGACTTCTTTTGAGTTTATGCAATCTCAAAGAAGGATGGTATGGGTTATTTTTCATAATGTACAAAATCTTCTTATATAGCTGAATCAAATCAGGATGTTTCTTAAAAAATTTAGATGCTCTTTTCTCATATGATTCTGTAAAGATTATTTCGTACGTTTATTATTTTGATATATTTTTTATATAACTCTCAATATCCGTATGGTATCTATTATTCTCAAGATCCTTCACCACATTAAGATAAGCTATCTCTATTTCACTATTTCTTAGTTTTTCATACCGGTCAATATCAAGTACTACATATTTTTGCTTACCTCTAACACTGATTATAACCTCATCAAATTTCTTTATCAAACTATCTATCAGGCTAACGCCTCTTCTTTTAAGTTCATTTGCTGTAATTATCATAATCACCCTCTAAAAAATACTCTTTATAGTACTATATATCCTTATAACTCTATAATCAACATTTTTTTATATATCTTTCAAAGTCAATATACATGCAAAAACGCCTCGGTTTTTCATAAGAATCACTCTAACATTCGAAAACCAAATTAAGAGAAACGATAACCAATTCCCGAATCACGATTTACTTCTCAACTTTCAAACGTTCACACGTTCCAACGTTCTTACTTTCCATCGTTCCAACGTTTCAACGTTTTAACACTATTCAATACAAAAACCCAAAAAGCCAAAGAGGAATAGAAATATTATCTCCAATTTCAATATCATCTTTTACAATAAAAGCATTTTGAATCTCTTTTATCTGTTTTTTTGTTTTATTTTTACCCCCTATTTCGAAAACAAAATCTTTTACTACAAAATCACCTTGTTTTGATAAAATTATATCTTCATCAAAAAAACTCTTTTTATTTAAAAAATAACTTTTTATCTGATTTACAAAAAATGTCTCCCTTTCATTTCCGATATTTGAATTTTCTGCAATTGCTTTAACTAAATTTGTATTGTTTATATAAATTTTATCCGGTTTTTGAAGTTTTGAAATACCTCTTGATTTGAAATGTAGATTAATCAATATCTCACTTTTTTCAAGCAAATAAAGATACTCCAATAAAGATGGTCTTGAAATTTCTGTTCTTTGAGATAACTCATTGATATTTGGAGTAAATGGAACAGAAATGGAGATCAGATAGAGTAGTCTTTTCAGCTTATCTATATTTGAGTACGAAATATTTGATGTATAAGGTAAATCTACTTCAAGAATGTAATTAACTATATTCAATAGTTTCTGTTTATAAGAGCTTATCCCTTCTAAAAAAAACGGATAGCAACCATATTCAAGATATTCTTGGAAATATTTTAGAGGTCTTATTTTAGAAGCTATTTCTTTTGCTATACTTATATGATTCTCAATTATTTCTTCAAAAGAGTAATTATTGAAAGTATAACCTTTTACTTCTAAAAATTCCCTAAAAGACATTACAGGAACTCTTATTTCGTACATTCTTCTACTTAAATCGGCTTCTTTGTAAATTTGTAAAAGTGAAGAACCAGACACTATAACTTTTAAATTTGTCATATCATAAATCGCTTTTAGATGTGAACCTATATCTTTGTATTTATGTATTTCATCTATAAATAAAAATTCTCCACCGTATTGTTCAAATTTTTTAGCAAATTCATATAAATTTACATTTGCAAAATATGGATTGTCCACTGAAATATATAACGCATTGTTATTATTTAGCTCTTTTAATTTCTGAAGCAACATTGTGCTTTTTCCAACACCTCTTTGCCCTAATAATGCAATTAGTTTATTATTCTTTATATCCAGTAATTCATAAACACTTCTTGTGAAATTCAAATCTAATTTTTTTATTAGTTCAAACTGTTCATCATAAAACCTTGTAAAATCCATTTTATTTCTCCTGTATATTTTGTTAATTGAATTTTACACTTTTTTATGCAAGTTGTCAAATATTAAATACAATACCAATCCTTATGTACACGTTTTCACGTTTTAAAAAGCTTTAGAGGTTGTAGAAGTGTTAAAGGTTGTAGAAAGACTAACGGTTTTTAAAAATTAAGGACTTGATAAGTTGACATAAAGTTCTAACTTTCTAACGTTTTAACATTTGCACGTTTAAACGTTTCAACGTTTCAACTATATAACTTTTTAACTTTTCAAAACTTATATCATTATTAAATAGTTTACTTATTCCTTTCTTTTTCTAATATTTCAATTATATTCTTTTTAAGAAAAACTAAATCCTTCTTAAGCGTTTCTTTTATAACCTCAACTTCTATTCCAAAATATTCATGAATTAATATATCTCTCATACCCGCAATCTCTCTCCAAGGGACATTAGTATATTTACATTTTATTTCTTCACCAACCTTCTTAGCAGCCTCTCCAATAATTTCAAAACATCTAATAACAGCAAACAAAGTTTTCTCATCTTTTTCCAAACAATCAATATTAGTATCTGAAACAAAAATTTCTATTTTTTCTATGGCATCTTTAATATCAATTAAATAATCTATATAAAGTCTTCCTTTTTTCATATTGATATAGCTTCTTTGAGTATTTTTTCACCAATAACTGGTTTTAAAGACTGCTTCATAACTAGATCTACTCTGACACCTAAATAATCTGACAAAAAATTTTTTAATCTCAAAAATTGTATCAAAGTAGGTGTTTTATAAAATTCTACTAGAATATCAAGGTCACTACTTTCATCTTGTTCACCTCTGACATAAGACCCAAACAATGCAATATTCTTTACGAAATATTCTTTTTCTAGAAAACTGCGTATTTTCTGCAATTTTTTTACAATTTCTTCCATAAATTTTTCTACCTTTTTTATAATTAAATATATATTTTAAAAATTAACTCAATTTACATAATAATCAAGACTGTTTTGCGATATATTTAACCACACTCGCAATACTAAAACGTTTTAACATTTCAGCGTTTCAAGCTTTCAACGGTTAACGATATTCGTTATCCGATTCACGTTTCCCGATTACCGGTATTCGATTCCCGAATCACGGTTTACGTTTCAACGTTCCAACATTCTAACGTTTTAACCTTCTAACGTTCTTACGTTCCAACTTTCCAATTGTTCCCTATACTATATTAAATAAAAGGCTATTATTCCCTGTTTTTCCAATAATTTTGGTTTTTTGTTTAACTGCATAACTGCCAATATTATAATTTGCTCATCTTTAACAGTATAGATAATGCCATACGGAAATCTATTTAATAGACACCTTCTTGTGTTATTTGAAAGTTTTGACCATGCACCAGGAAACAACTTTATTCTTTCTGTTGCTGAATAAAACTCTTTAACAAACTCCAATCCTAACTGGTCATTAAACTCGTTATAATAATTTATCGCTTCTAAAAGCTCTTTCTTAGCCTCAGGATGGAAAGATACTTTCATTTTATTTTTTATAAATCTCTTTAAAAATATCTTCTTCTGAAATGAGTTTTTCTTTCTTAGTTTCGATCTCTTTTAATCTTTTTTCAGCTTCTTCTGCCCACAATTTATCAATATCTTTTTCTATTGGATTTATACTTAATAATATCTTCTCTACCAATTTTACTTTTAAATCTAAGGGAAGAGATTCGATTTCTGAAAACAACTTTTCAGTTTTCATATTGCACCTCTAAACATTTAGCTTTTACAAATAGTAAAATTATATAATTTTAAATATCAGTTATAAGAACACAATAGTTATCTATAGTATATTTTCTTAAACAGCTAAATGCAAGTGTTTAAAATATTATTTTTAAGTTTCTGTTAAGTAATTCTTGGTGGATAGTATAAATTTTTTGTTATTGACCAACTTGATCTGACCTAAAGTGCCTTGTTTTCTGGTTCACACGATCTAACGTTTCAACGTTCTGATTTAGAAGTTTTAAAGGTTGTAGAAGGACTAACGGTTTTTAGAGGCTAAAGATTTTATAAGTTGAACTAAACATTCGCACATTCTAACGTTATTACGTTCCAACGTTCTAACGTTTAAACTTTTCAACGTTTCAACATTTTTATTATTTTCCCAAACCTAAACCTTACAATACTTCTATAAAGCCAGATATAAAAAATGCAAAAAAGAATGGTAAATATTATGAGAACAGGTGTATTTTGCCAGAAGAAAACAGCTGGAATAGCTCCAAGAGAGCAAATGAGCCAGAGGAAAGGGGATGTGGCAGAATTACGCATAAGTTTTTCACTGCGATGGATATCAAATACAAATGGTACAACTCTTTTATAAATTAACATATGAAAATGAAAACCATCAGGTTTAAATGGAGATTGATTTCTTAAAATTTTCTTCCTGTAAAAAGAGAAAATAGTTTCAAAGACTGGATAAATTACAACTAAAAGTGGAAACCATGGTGATACCTGAGGGTGATTTTTGACAAGCATTACAGATAAAACAGCAATAGTAAATCCTATAAAATATGCACCCCCATCCCCCAAAAATATCTTCCCAAAAGGATAATTCCAAAAGAAAAAACCAGCAATAGCACCTATCATCAAAAAACAAATAGTATATACAAACTTATCATGTACTTTATACCCAACATAAGCAAGTGCTAAAAAAATAATGACTGATACTACTGATACAAGGCCATTATAACCATCAATGATATTTATAGCATTTACCACACCAGCTATGCCAATAATAGTAAAAACAATAGCAATCAGCTTAATTTGAAAAATACTATCAATATAAGGTATCCCAATTCTTGGCAAATAAGCATCAATCAAAAAATAAGCCAATAATCCAGATAAAACCGCTGCAAAAAGCCTAACTTTTGGTGAGACTTTCCTCGTAATATCCTCTAACAAACCAAAAAAGAAAATAGGTAATGAAGAGATAAAAAACTTCAAATAAATATTTGAATTTTTTGAAATCAATAAATAGAAAATTACAATTGAAAAAGCCATATATATACCAGCTCCACCAATCCTTGGCGTCGGCCTATCATGAAACTTCTGCGGCCCCTCAAAGTAATCCTCACCAATATTAAAACTTTTTTGAAATAACAAAATTATTAAAACACTAACTATTAACGAAATAAAAAAAGCACCTAAAATAATTTTAACCATTTGTTAAATACCTTATTTCAAATAATTTAAATTATATAAATTATTTATACTTTTTAATACCATAATATACGTAGTTTATAAAGTAATACAAACTTTTAAATAAACTTAACTCTTCAACATCTCTATATATTTTCCATTGATATAGAGCAGCCTTTAATTTATTTGAAGAGACTGAATCCTTTCTGATTCTATAAATCGCTAAAGGTTCAATAATACCTTTTGTAGTTCTTATCTTTTTCAGTATTTTTAACCAAAGTCCGTAATCTTGTCGTTTCAATATATTTGGCATAAACATCTTGCCTAAAATTTTTGTATCATAAATTGCAGTTAGACATCCGACACTACAAGTTTTTAACATACTTTCATAACTTATTGTTTCTTTGGTTTTAAATGTACCTAAAAATCTGCCATCTTCATCTATTAAATCATAAGAACTATATGTAAAAGATAACTTATTTTCTGCCATAAAATTTAACTGCTTTTCTAACTTATCAGGTTTCCATAAATCATCTGCATCCAAAAATGCTATATATCTCCCCCTCGCTTCTTGTATCCCTCTATTTCTTGCTATAGCTGGCCCACTATTTCTTTCTAATTTTATTAACTTTATTCTATTATCTTTTCTGCAAAATTTTTCTATAATTTTATTCGAATTATCAGGAGAACAATCATCTACTATTATCATCTCCCAATATTGATAAGTTTGGGTTAATACTGATTTAATTGTTTCAGATATAAATTTTTCTGAATTATATGATGGAGTTATTATTGAAATTAAATTATTATATTTCATTATTATTCTTTAAATATTTATATTCTTTTATACCATTGAGCATTATTTTATAAAATTCAAATATACTTTTATCGGATAATTTATGTTTTTTTATTGCAAATAATAAAGAAATTAAATAAGACCAAAAACCAAATACTCTATAAAACATTGCTCCTTTTGCTTTAATAAGATTTTCATCATTAAAACGACCACCTGAACTCTCTTTTGGATGAATAACTATAGGAATAGGTAAATATAAGATTTTGAGGCCTTTTTTTAATGCATCCGTTAAAAAGATAAATTCTTCCCCTGTTTGAAAAATACTTCCCAGTCCAAAATTCTCATCGAATTTAATACCCAGATTTTTAATTTTTTTTGCTTTAAAAGCAATTTCTATTGAGGATACTTTCATTAATGTTCTAATGTTGTGCCAATATTTATGATGGGAGTAATTTTTAAATAACTTTCCATCAGGAGTCAGTACTTGAAATGTTATTATGTCAGCATCAGGGTTTTCCATAAAAGCTTTTGCTACAATTTCTTCTATATTTTCTATAAATTGAACATCATCATCACTTATTAAGACTATCTCACTATCACATAATTCAATAGCACTATTACGACTTCTAGATAAACCCTTTTCTTTAAAAATAAACATATTATCATAATTATACTGACTTTTATTTTTTTTTATTAACTGATTAATTATTAGATACTTGCTATCAGGAGTGTTTTTTCTTTCTAAAAATTTATCATCAGTAGTAGAAACTAAAATTTTAAATTTAGACTGTATATCACATTCTACTAAACTTTTTTTTATTTTATCTACTTTCATTTTCATTTTTTATTTTTGATAAATATTTATATTTTACACTTATATAAGCTATAAATAAGAACCATATTTCATTTATTAATGAAGATAAAAAAAACATCTGCAAAAATAATGAAAAATAACTTAACAATATAATAATATAATTTTTATTAATTTTATACATTTTTAATATATGAATTAATAAAAAAATATGAAATAAGATATATAATATAAATCCTACTATTCCAGTTTCAACTAATACTTCTAAATAAGTATTATGCATATAATGATAATTATTATAATAATGTATATTATAAGGTAAAAAATTATACAAACCTATCCCCAATAAAAAATTATTATAAAAAAAATTCAAACCATGCAACCATATTTCAAGTCTTCCACTTCCTTCTGATAATGAGTTTATTCTTTTAATAAACATTTCCTTGAAAAGAGTATCCTCATTTATTAAAAATACAATTATTCCAACTAAAAAAATAAAAAAAAACAAATGTTTTAAAAAAAATTTTTTAATTTTAAAATTTCTTATAATAACTATTATTAAGTTAACAACAAAATAAATAATTAAAACGATACTTAATGATATAATTCCTCCCCTAGAAAACGTCAATATTATATTTATAACTATAATTATAAAAGTTAATTTTTCAAATAAATTTTTTTTCATAAATAAAAGATAATAGAAAAAAAAAGTATTAGCTAATACAAAAAAATTTGGATCACTAAAGGTACCTATTAATCTTGGTATTGCTCTGTCTATTAATACTCCATATACTCTTTCTCTTTCATACAAAATAAAATTATTACCAATTTCATAAATTCCTATAATATAAAGAATTAATGCAACCAAATTAATAATCAAAGCTGTTATAATTATAACTTTCTTAAAAGAAATTCCTTTTTGCAAAAGAAAACACAATATGTTTTTGGAAAGAATATATATTACAGAAATTAATATAATACCCAAAATTAATCTTATACTATTTTCAATATAATAAGATGTAAATACAGTTATTGTAATAGAATAAATAAAAAATAAAAACAATATTTTTTCAAAAGTATTAAAGCTTATTTTAATATTTTTTAAAAATAATACGCTATACCAAATAGCTATAATCATAAAACATTTTAGAGAAAATCCTATTTTAAAAGCAAACCTTTGCAGAAAAAAAGAAATAAAAAAAATTATAGCTAGTATATAATATAAATGAACTTGTCTAATATTCATCATTATAATCCAAAAAAATTAATTTTTCTTTAAAATTACTTTGTTGTAAAAGCGAAAAAAAAATAAAATCTTGCAGTTCATGTCCTCTCCTAACATTATTCCTTTTATACTTATACCCTCCTTTTTTCCTAGAAAATCCTGCAACATATATAGGAAAATTAAAATTATTTATTGCATACATTATAGCAGAAAACCCACTCGATAGATGTTTTCTTCCTCGGAGATAATATTTTAAAGTTTCTATTTTTTCTTTAAAGCTATACTCTTTGTCAAATAGTTTTAATAAGAACATTTTCCAATATTGAATATCATTAAAAGGAGAAAAACATTTTTCAAAATCTTTTATACTATAAAATTCAAAATACTGATAAATATAATTTAAGTCATCTAACCTTTTTTTATATTGTTCAATAGGAAAATTATATATATCTAACATTATAATATAATCCACAGTCTTATTTTTTAATCTATTTCTAGCTAATACTGCCAACTCTGTATTTTCAAATAAAATCATACTGCTCAATATATGATAAATTTTAGATCCTTTAAGATTTAAATCATTCTCTATACTTCCATTAATATATATAATATTTTTATAATTTTTAACTGTTATCTGAGGATTTGGTTTAGATCCCAAAATTAAAGTAGACATTTAATCTCCTTTTTCCCAATTTCATCAAAATATTTGAAATACCAAATTCTTCCATATTTCCATAAAAATTTTCATCTACGCAATCTAATAAATAACAACATCCACGGCATTTTATAAACCTTAATAGAAATAATAAAAGTTAATATAAAAAATAAAAAAAGTACTAAACTATAAGACATGCCGGCTCCTATAATACCAAAATTTTTTGTAAGAGAAAAAGTTATAGGTATATTTATCAATCCACAAAAAAGTGTTATCCAAGTAAGAATATACGTCTTATATGAATAAAATATGTAATTCGTAACCATATAATACATTCCCTTAAACGCTCCTCCTAACGCTATCCATAAAACAACGGATGAAGACTCATAAAAAGACTTTCCAACTAAAATCTTAATCAAAAAAGGAGCCAGTAAGCCAACAACTAAAGCAAACAAAATAATAGCCACAAAATAAAAATAAGTAAATTTGACTATTTTAATTTTCGCTTTATAATCATTCTGATTTAATTTCTCAAAAAGCCATGGAACATAAGCTTTGTTAAAAGCATCTGTAAAAAGTTGTATAATCATACCTATTTGAAGCCCCACCGTATAGATACCAGCTTCTTTCAATCCTAACGTATTCATAATTACAAATCTATCTGTCGCTACTATTAACATTCCACCTATCGTGTGGGGAATTAAAGGTACCCCAAACTTTAAAGCATGTTTAATATAATATTTATTGATTTTCCACTCAGTCCAAGACTTATGTAGTATTATAAACGAAAAAATTCCAAAAATAAAAGTAGCTAATATTTGAGCTGATAATCTTCCTTCCCATTTTAGTCCAATTATTACAACCAGAAATATTGTAAGTATAACATTTAATAAACTTCGTCCTATTTGAATAAAACTATATTCTTTGGCTTTCATTCTTACTTGATAAATTACTAAATTGGATAAAATCAAAAATTGAAAAAAAGATACGTAAACTGCTATTAAAATCCAATTTTCAGGAACACCGGAAATATTTGATATAAAATCCCTTATAAAAAAAACAATTAAAAATGTTAAAACAGAACTACCAAAGAGTATAAATATACAATTTGCTACATACTCCTTGAAATTTATATCTTTCTCAAAATATACCCTGTTTATGGCTCCATGAACACTTAGTCCGGTAAAAACTCCAATGATAGAAACAATCAATGAAAACATAGCAACAATTCCATAGTCTTCCGGAGAAAGATATCTTGTCAAAACCGGTAAAAGGAAAAACGGAATAACGGCATTTATAATAGATACAATTGTATAAATACCGGAAGCCTTAAATAGAGAAGAGTTGAGAATTTTATAAGCTAAATTCATCAGATGAGCAACTTCTTTATCCTTCCATCAGGATTTCGGCCAATTTTAAATCAAACTCATCATCTATATCAATAGAACTCATTTTATCCATAATATAAGCATAAATATTATCTTTTATAAAGAATGTATCTTCTTCTAAAAATTTCTCTGTTTTACAAATATAAATAGCCCCATTTATTCTATAAAATTTAGGTAAGTCCTGACTTCTTTTACCTTTTATATCATCTGAAAGGAAATTGGACATATCAAGACCTTCAGGTAAAGTATTACACCATAACGGGGAATGGTCAACTTCACAAACACTTATAACTGCATCTGCATTTTTTTCAAATAAAAATTCTATAGCTTCATCTATATGTTTAGCAGTTCTTAGTGGAGAAGTTGGTTGCAGAAGAACTATAAAATCAAACTTTTTATCAATATTTGATAAAACATGTTCTACAACCTCTATAGTAGAAGCAGTATCTGTTGCTAATTCCGTTGGTCTTTTTATAGTCAAAACTTCATATTCTTTTGCTATATCCAAAATTTTATCACTATCGCTTGTTACTATGATTTTATCTAAAAATTTGCTACCTAAGCTAGCCTCTATAGTCCACGATATTAAAGGTTTACCTGCCAAAGGAAGAATATTTTTATTTGGTAACCTTTTACTTCCACCTCTTGCAGGAATTATAGCTAAAATTGTTTTATCTTTATACATTTCTAAATTCCTCAAATATTTTTAATGCTTTTTTGTACTCTTCCCATTGTCCTAAATCAATATAATCTTTTTCTTTTATTGGATACGCTAAAACTGTTTCTTTGTTTTCTATAAGTTTATCTATAAGCTGGGGCATATCAAAATATTTATTTTCAGGTATATATTTTAATGCTTTTTTATTTAGAATATAAACTCCTGTATTTATTTGAAATGTATATTCAGGCTTTTCAATTATTTTTTTTATCTTACCACCACTATTTATTTCAACAACTCCGTAAGGGACTTTGTAGTGTTGGATTGATGTAACTGATGTTAAAACTGCTTTATTTTTTTTATGAAAATCTAGTATTTCTTTAAAATTTGCCTTTATCAAAATATCACAATTAGATACAATGAAATCATCTTTTATATCTTTATTTTCTAAAAATTTTAAACTTCCTGCTGTTCCTAAAAAGTCTTTTTCCCAAATAAAATCAGTTTTATAGTCTTTCTCTATTGTATTAAAATATGCTTCAATAATTTCCCCTTTATAATTTAATGTAAAAATAAAATTATCTAATCCAAATTTTCTAAACTCATCAATTATTAACTCTACAGCTGTTTTATCCCCCACAGGTATTAACGGTTTTGGTAGGACTTCTGTAAATGGCTTCATTCTTGTCCCTTTACCACCTGCCATTATGACTACAGGAATTTTTTCATCTATCTGTTGAATATCTATGAAATCTTTCTCTTTAAGAAAATCAGACCATTCTATATAATCTATAACCTCGTTTTTTTCATTAACCACGGGAATAAGTTCTAATTTTTTATTTAAGATTAGATTTTTTATTATTTCTTTATCTAACTTATCCTTGATTATATAAATTGGATTTTTATTACATACATCATAAACATTTCCTTCTATAAAACCGGCTTTTAAAATATGCCTTCTTATATCCCCATCAGTAATTGTCCCCACTAACTTTTTACTTTTTAAATTCTCAATAACTATTAAAACTTTTGTTGAACTTTCATTCAATTGTTTTAAAGCTGATATTGCACTTGATTTTTTTTCTATCAATACTTTCTCTAAGTTTTTCAATCTAAAACCTCTTTTAAAAGCATAAAACTTTCAGCATATTGATAATTACATTGGCTTCCTCTGTAAAATGCAAGATTCAGTATATTGTCTATACTTCTTGGAAATGGATGTTCTCCCAGTTCACTTTGGTAAATGTTCATAATCTCAATTTTTTTATCTATAAAATCTGATATATCAACAAAAACATTTGGCTTAAATGTTTCTTTAAATTGGTTATCAGTTTCACTTATTATTTCCATCATTAATACTTTTTTTATAAAAGGATATCTAAAAGATTTAAAAAATGGTTGTAAAGCATTAAAAACTACCCTATGATCTGAATGTACATCATTCCAAAAAGGAATATATAGTATATTAGGTTTTATTTTATCCAAAATAGAAGATATCTTAGTTACAATAAATGGTATATCATTTTCTGTTAAAGAAGTTGGCTTTAATGATAAATCGAAAAAATCATTAAATTCATAAGATTCAATTACTTTTTTTATTTCTTCATTTCGCTTTTTTACTTTTTCTTTTGAATACCCATATTCTTCTTTTATATTTGTTATATTTATCCAGTATATAATATCTCCATTATCCTTATGCTTAAGCAAACTCCCTCCAGCACCTAAAGTTTCATCATCAGGGTGTGGGGAAATAATTAAAATATTATTCATAAAATGCGTTATCCTCCATAGGTATTTCCAAAGGATCCTCTTTTTTGTCAACTATAGTTTTAAAATCTATATTTTTAATTAAATTATATGCTTTAAATGCACTTTTACCGTCTCCATAAGGATTTGAAATTTTTCTTACAATCTTTAAAAAATTTTCAGAAGTGGCTTTCTCAATAGATTTTTTTATGCTATACAAATCACCTTTAGAAAATATAACATTCTCTTTACAGTATCTACCAATTTGCCTCATTCCTATATTTATTGCGGGAATCTTAAAACTTGCTGCTTCGTAAATTCCTGAAGATGAATTACCTATTATAAACTCTGCATTCTTATATATACTTAAGAATAAATCTCTTTCCAAATTATTATAAAATATAAAATTAGGATGTTGTTTATATTGATTAATAATATTTATCAATTTATGATTATTTGGATCTGTATTCGGATAACTAACAAAAGCACATATATTTTTTTCTTTCAATACTTTTAAAATATTTTCAAAATAAATATGGGATTTATCTTCTTCTTGGACAATAGGGTGAAAAATAACTAAAGCAAATTTATCAAATCCGAATTTTATATTAAATTTATCTTTTATTTGAGCTTTACTTAATTCCTTGAAAAAAAGGAATCTATCTAATGCTATATTTCCTACTACAAATATTCTTTTTGGATGTTCTCCCATTCTAATTAACCTTTTTTTATGTTCTTGAATAGCTACAAAATGAACTGTTGATAATTTAGAAACTGCATGTCTTACAGGATTATCTATGTATCCATCTTTCACATGATCTCCACCATAAAAATGAATAGTAGGAATTCTTAAATATCCTCCAATCATAGCATAAACTAATGTATCTTCCCTATCCCCAGCATATATAATTAAATCTGGATTAAATTTAGCAATAGTTTCTAAGCTATTTTGTAAAAGCAAACTAGCAGTTTTAACTCTTGATATTTTAGTATCATAGCTTAGTAATGTTTCTATTTCTAACAATATTTCAAACCCATCTTTTCTTATTTGTTCAATACTGTATCCATGTTGATGAGATAAATGTGCACCACTAACTAAAATTCTAAAGTCTATTTCATTATCTTCATGTAGTAATTTATATAAAGGACTTAATAAATCATAATCTGATCTTATAGATGTACAAGCTAAAACTTTTTTCTTTTTCATCAGAACACATCCGACATTAACAAATTAATACACATTTTATTTTTATTAAAGTCAATTTTATTATTTATCAAATAAATAGTTGCATTATAATAATTTATAAACTGGTTTAAGTTCTTATTAATAGTATGTTTCTCTAATACATGACAGCTTTTTAAGTTATTTATATTAATAAATTTATTACTTGGTATCACATCATTATTTATACTATCTATATAAAGTGAAGACAATATATCAAAGGAATCTTTATATTTTTTTACTACCAATATTTTTTCATCTATTTTTATAAAGTTATAATTTTTATGTTCAAATCTCCATCTTAAAAATTCTTTATCTTCTATAATATGGTTACAAAAGCTATTTAAATTTATATTATTAATATTTGTTTTTACTATCTTTTCTTGTGAAACATCTTTAAATCCACCGAGTATCTTAATAGCATTATATGCTATTTTATTAGGAAAGGCTAAAATAAAATCCTTTTTTGTGTCCTTTGCATATTTTTTTTGCATATTTAATAGTTCTAAATAAACTCCTTTATTTCTATAATTTGGATCTATTGCAGATGTTGTAAAAAGATAATAATTATATATTTTGTTATTCAATAGAATTTTATGTTTTATCATAAGAGCAGAGCCTACTATTTTTTTATCATCAAAAGCTAAAAATAAAGGCGAATCATCATATGGAGAGTGAATGAATTGATGTTCCCAAATGGAGTCATCTAAAATCTTTGAATAAACCTTATAAAAAAACTCTTGAAAAAATCCTTTTATTTTATATTTATCTTCTATTTTTGTTAATAACATATAAGTTATCAACTTTTTCTCCTAATTTTTTTAAATCTATCTCCAAAACTAATTTTTTCTACAAAATTAATCTTTGTAGGTACTTTATAATTGTCTAACTTACTTCGGCAATGTTTTCTTATCAATTTTTTGGCTTCTTTTTTATCTATTCCGTCTTTTAATACTATATCTGCTACTACTGTCTGCCCTGTAATTGGATTACTTTCTCCGTAAACCATTACATCTACAACTTCATCTAATTCTAAAATAACATTCTCTACTTCTTGTGGTAATACTTTCTCTCCACCTACATTGATAATTTCTTTACTTCTACCTATTATTTTTAAATATCCATCTTGCTTAACCTCAACTAAATCCCCTGTCCTAAACCACCCATCTTCTGTAAAACTATCCATTGGTGCATTTAGATACCCTAATATCTGAGTTTTGCTCCTTAGCCATAATTCATCATCAACTATTTTATACTCTATGTTTAGGTCATCTATTTTTATATATAACCCATTATTATTTTTATTAATCACTTTTACAGCATTTGTTTCACTTGTTCCATATTTTTGCTGAAAATTAACTTTTGGAAAAGTTTTCTTTAATTCCTTCAATAAATATTCTGGCATTGGTTCTGCACCAAAAGCAATTATGTTTAATGAACTTAAGTCGTACTCTTTATATATTCCACTTATCAAAAGTAAGTTTAAAAAAGTTGGAGATGCTGGCAATACATTTACTTGATGTTTCTCTATTACTTTGCAAATTGCATCTGGAGATCTACTATAGGGAATTGTAATGGTTCCACCTATAGAAAACTGTCTAAAGATGGTGTCTATTCCTCCAATATGATCAAAGGATAGGAAAATTAATGTATTTATGTTCTTTTCTTTCCTTCCTTCATAGCTATCTACTAAGTTATCAAAATCGTGGATCATTGCTTTTGGCTTCCCTGTGCTTCCACTACTAAACAAAATAAGTCCTGATTTTCCTTTTTCTTGTAGTTTTTTTATTAGTAGATGTTTTTCATTGCTATCTAATTCTTGAACTTTTATTAAACTATTTTCTATTTTTAATACTTTATCAACATTTCCTTCTTTAAGTCTTTCTTGAATTTCATGTTCTTTAGTTGAAGTTATAGGAACAATAATATTTTTGTTCTCTTTTAGAGCTAAAAGTAAAGCTAAATTTTCAAATGAATAATTTCCTAATAATGCTACTACTTCACCTTTTTTTATATTTTTTCCCTGAAAAAAACTTAGAAATTCCCTTATTTTTTCATAAAGTTCTCTATAAGTATATTTTTTATCATTGTATAAAATTGCAATTTTTGAATCAAAATCTTTGAACTTTTCTATTAGCCAACTACCCATTTACCCCACCTAAATATATAATCTGTCCTGTAATAAAATCACTCCTTTCATCAATAAAAAAATCTATAACATTTACTATATCTTTGAATTCACCAAATCTTTTTATAGCTTGTCTATTAAGTAAAGCATCCATCTTTTCTTTTGGAACATTTTTTATCAAATCTGTTGGAACTGGTGTTGGGCCTAACGCATTCACTGTTATACCAAAATCTGCTAATTCTCTGGCTGTTATTTGCGTTAAGTTTTCTATAGCAGCTTTACTTGCTGCATACATCGCTTCACCCTCTAATCTAAGTGGAGTTGCAACTGTTGTAAAATTTACTATTCTTCCCCACCTTTGTTTTACCATCACTTTTGCAACTTCTCTTAGAAAAAGAAATGTCCCAAAAAAGTTTGTTGAAAATATGTTCTGAGCTGTTTTATATGGTGTTGTTATTATATGATTCATTGATGCAATCCCTGCATTATTAAGCAAAATATCTATTTTCCCAAATTCTTTCTTCGTCATTATTATCATCTCAATAATTTTACTCTCATCTGAAACATCTAATGAATAATGCCTGTAGTTTTTATGTTCTATTGAACTCTCTCCTCTACTACATCCAACTACGACATATCCTTTATCCAGATAATAATTTGCTAACTCTCTTCCTATCCCTTTCCTTGTACCTGTAATTATAAAAACTTTACTCATCATTTTCCTCTTTCAAAAGAATTTCTATATACTCTACTAAACTCTTTACATCCCTAAATGGTGATCTTCTTTGGCTCATAGCTCTTTCATCAGCTAAAGTTATATTTTTCCCAAATTCCTCGGATATTTTTTCTTCTAAATCTGTTATCAATGTTACTAATGCCAAACTATCTAATACTCCATCTACCCCATACAATCTTGTCTCAATTGTTGGATTTTCTAATTCTACTTTTTCTAATTCCTCGTTTAATTCTTTCAATGAATGAATAATAATATCTTGTATCCTATCTTGCATTACTCTTTTCCTCCTTCCATAATAATTTCACCTTTTTTAAAATCTCTTGGTGCTTTTAAGCCAATTATTTCACCCCATCTCATAGGGGATATGCCTTTTTTTCCTGTTCTTTTAACTGTCAAGTTTTCTTCTGATAATATTTCTCCTTTTTTCATATCTCGCTTTGCAACTATATATTTCCTTGCTATATCTCTGTTTTTTAACTCACTTTTTGAAGGTTTTTTAATTCCATTTCCTAATGCTTTTTCTATATTTCTTATTGCTTTGACCATAGCTTTTAATTCATTTGGCTCTAAACTTGCTTTGTGGTCTGGTCCAGGTAAATTTTTATCAAGTGTAAAATGTTTTTCTATAACTGAAGCCCCAAGAGCTACAGCCGCAATTGGAACTTCTATTCCAAGTGTATGGTCTGAGTATCCAATATTTACTTTAAATGCTTCTTTTATAGTAAGCATAGCCTTCAAATTTACATCTTCCATAGGTGTAGGGTATTCGGTATTACAATGTAAAACAGTTATATCTTCTCTTTTTGTTCCATTCTCCATTAAAATATCTAAAGCATCTTCAATCTCTCCTAATTCTGCCATACCAGTAGAAAGTATAACTTTTTTTCTATAACTTCCTATTTCTCTTAATAAGAGATAATTTGTTATTTCTCCTGATGGTATTTTAAATATTTCTAGTCCTAAATCTTTTAAAAATCCTGCACTTTCTATATCAAAAGGAGTAGATAAAAACTTTATTCCTTTTCTATCACAATAAGTTTTAAGCTCTTCAAAATCATTGAATGAAAGCTCAAGTTCTTTTACCATTTCTATTTGGGGTTTTTCTTCACCTATATTTTTCTTTTGATATTCTGCCATAGGTGCAATTTCGCTAATAACTTCCTCAGTTTTAAATGTTTGAAACTTGACAGCATCAGCCCCTGCTTCAACAGCTACATCTATAAGTTTTTTAGCTAAATCTAGTTTTCCGTTATGATTGACACCTGCTTCTGCTATAATGAAGGTTTTCATTACATATTACCTCTTTGCTTTATTTTTATATTCAAAGATAAATCCATGATGTTCTATGTAAATAGATGGATAATCTTTATATGTAGTTGCTTTTAATCTTCTTATTATTTCCCCCTTATCCATTGAAATATCTATTTTTCTTAAAAATTCAAAATCTTTTCTTGTATAGGGTTTTCTTTTCCAATTTTCATCTGTAAAATTTAAAGAATAATCATCAAAATAATCATCAATTACCTCTTTTGCCAATTCTAGCATAAATATATATGTTCTATTTATTAAAGACTCGACATCATCTTCCTCAAAAATAGGAAATCTTTTAACTTTAATAATTCTTCCTGAATCAACTTTTTCTTCCATAATATGAGCTGTTACTCCATATAATTTTTCATTATTATATAAAGCAAAGTTATAACAACCTATACCTGGATACTCAGGTGGCCCAGGATGAAAGTTTATATTATAATCCCTCGTGTTAGTTAAAACCTTTTTTTGAATTATCCAAGGAGAAGAATATGAAATTACCAAATCATAAATTTTTCTTTTAGCTTCTTCAGGAAAAGGGTTATTAATATCACCTATAAATAAATCAATTTCTTTTGTATATAATTTAATATGGTTAATGATATCTATTAAACCTATTCTTTTTTTTGCAAAGATTGCTACTTTTTTCATACATTAACTCCACTTGGTATATTTACAACTCTTTCTTCTATATACTCAGCATTTGTAGTATCAATTTTAAAACAATTTTCATACATAGGAAGTTTATACATCAATGTCCATACAGGTCTTGTTTGAACTTTATTTTTATTTGTTATTTCTAAAAATTTATCTCTTTCGGTTTTACTTTTCAAAAATATTGCATTGAGCCAGTAGTTAGAGCGACTATATTCAGGTTCTGTAAAAGATTGTATCCCTAAATTTTCAAAAAAGTTTTTATATTCATGTGCTATTTTTCTTTTTATATTTATAAACATTTCAAGTTTTTCCATTTGAGCAAGCCCAAGAGCAGCATTTAAATTTGGCATTCTGTAATTGTATCCAACTTCATCGTGAAAATATTCATAAGGATGGGGGACTTTTGCTGTTGTTGTAAGATGTTTTGCACTTTTTGCTAAATCTTCATCATTAGTTAAAATCATTCCTCCGCCACCAGTTGTTATAATTTTGTTTCCGTTAAAACTTAAAATACCTAATTTACCAAACGTTCCTGTATGTTTACTTTTATAAAAACTTCCAAGACTTTCGGCTGCATCTTCAACTACCGGTATGTTATATTTTTTACATAGTTCAACTATTTGGTCGATTTTAACAGGATGTCCAAATGTATGCATAGGAACACAAGCTGTTATTTTTCTTTTTGTTTCTTTGTTTATTGGATTTCCATTTTTATCAAATTCAACAAATTTTTTCAGAAAATATTCTAAACTTTCAGAAGACATACCAAGAGTGTCTAAATCAACATCTACAAAGACAGGCTCAGCACCACAATATCTTATAGCATTACAGGTAGCCACAAATGTAATAGGTTGTGTTATTACCTCACTATTTTCTCCTACTCCAGATAAAAGTAAGGCTATGTGCAAGGCAGAAATTCCATTAACAGTTGCTATTGCATATTTTGCTCCTGTATATTCTGCAATTTTTCTTTCGAATTCGTTTACATATTCACCTACAGAAGAAACAAAAGTAGATTCAATTGTATCTAAAACATATTTTTTTTCATGACCTACAAAAACAGGCTCATGAAGACCTACAACATCTTTTTTATACAACTCTTTTATAAAAGTTATAATCTTTTTACATTTTATCATCTAAATACTTTCCTTTCTCAAGATGATAAAATTCTGGCAACATATATTCAAAAAGTTCTACAATCTCTCTTTTGCTCCATTCTAATTTTTTTTTCATTTCTTCAACTCTTTTTATAAAATAATTCAATTTTTCTTTCTCGTAAATCGGTTTGTTTTTTATAATACCAATTCCTTCAAATCTATCCCAATCAATGATATTATCATTTGTATAAAACTCTTCAAAATCTTTTTCTCCTGTTGTATCACTAATTGTAAATAGACAAGGCCATTTTCCTTTTTTTGGAAGAGTCTTTACAAGTTTTCTTGCTTCTTCTTCACTTTCACAAATATAAGGATCATATCCTTTCATTTTAAGATACTTTATTGCAATTTCAGCGAATGTTATTAAATGAAGTTTATCGCTTAATTTTGGAAAAAATATATCTCTATTTTCACCAAAAATAGTACTCATTAAACAAAGCTCACCACTTTCTTTTGGTGTTACAAAATATCTTTTTACATCTTTTGGAGCTACAATCGGTTGTTGTTTCTCAAGCCTTTTATTAAAAGAGTAAAGTAAACTTCCATCACTAAACGCTACATTTGCAAATCTTGCAGTAGAAACAGGTATTTCTAAACTTCTTCTCATTAAGAAAAGCTCCATAATTCTTTTACTAGCACCCATCATATTAACAGGATTTGTAGCTTTATCAGTTGATACACAAAAATATTTTTTTACACCATTTTCAATAGATTGAATTAAAGTCTTTTCCGTATTTAATATATTAACTTCAATCATTCTCATTAAAGTAAATGGGTCCTTTTCACTTCTTACATGCTTTAAAGCACTTAAGTTTAATACATAATCATATTTTCCATCTGCTTTTATAAGTGCATCATATTCAACACTTCCTACATCTATTGTATAAGTTTTAAACTCTCCATCTATATATCCTAATGAACTTCTTATATCTCTTACGAGTTCTGCTAAATTATTTTCACTTATATCAACAACATGAAGTTTTTTAGGATTTCTTTTAAAAATCTCTTTTACTACCGCACTACCAATACTTCCAGCTCCTCCTATTACTAAAAATGATGAAAATCCTATAATATTTGCTAGTTCCTTTTCATTTTTTTCTATATCTACTTTAAATAATTCAGAATCTCTTCCAATCAACTCTAAAATATTCATTTTTTCTCCTTACTTTTATATAAAATATTAATCACTAACTTTCAATAACATTTAATTTTTTCATTCTACCGTCACACTTTTAGCAAGATTTCTTGGCTGATCCACATCAAGCCCAAGCAGATTAGCCGCATGGTATGCAAAAAGCTGAATTACTATTGAGTTTAAAAATGGGGTAAGCTCTTCTAATGTGACTGGCAGTATAAAACTATAATCAGATTTGGATATGATATCTTTATCCCCTTTAGTAACAGTGGATATCACAATCCCATCCCTTGCCTTTACCTCTTCAACATTTGCAAGTATCTTGTCATATACCCTGGATTTTGTCCCCAACACAAATACTGGCATCTCTTTGTCTATCAGAGCTATTGGGCCATGTTTCATCTCTCCTGCAGGGTAACCCTCAGCATGAATATACGAAATCTCTTTTAATTTTAAAGCCCCTTCAAGGGCTATTGGATAATTGTAATGTCTTCCAAGATATAAAAAGTTTTTATATCTTACAAACTCTTTTGCTATATCCTCTATCTGTTTGTCATGTTTTAAAACTTCTTCAATCTTTTCTGGTAGTTGTATCAAATCGTTTAAAATAGATTTTATTTCACTTTTTTCTAATACCCCTTTCTTTTGACCAAGGAATAATGCAAAAAGAAATAATGAAGCAAGCTGGGTGGTAAAAGCTTTTGTTGATGCTACACCTATCTCTGGACCAGCATGGGTATAAATTACTCCATCTGATTCCCTTGCTATTGTGGAGCCCACCACATTGCAAATAGATACAACTTTCGCACCCATCTTTTTACTCATCCTGAGAGCTGCTATTGTATCTGCAGTCTCCCCTGATTGAGATATGGGGATCAAAAGGGTTTTATTTGTAGCGATAGGGTTTCTATATCTAAATTCTGATGCTATATCTACTTCTACTGGTATCTTTGCAAAATTTTCGATGTAAAATTTACCAACAAGACCTGCATGCCAGCTAGTACCACAGGCCACAATAGTTATCTTTTCTATATCTTTTATTGTTTCATAATCCACTTCACCGAAATAGATTTCACCTTCTTCTAATGAGTATTTCCCTCTTATTGTATCTATGATTGCTCTTGGCTGCTCATAAATCTCCTTTAGCATAAAGTGTTTGTATCCGGCCTTTTCTGCCATCACAGGATTCCAGTCTATAACCTTTATCTCCCTTTTTACCTCTTTGCCGTTATTTTCAATATAGACAGAGTTTTTTGTGAGTGTTGCCACATCCCCTTCTTCCAAAAAGATAAACTTTCTTGTATAACTCAACACAGCAGGGATATCGCTTGCTGCAAACATCTCATTTTCGCCAACCCCTATGACAAGTGGGCTATCATATCTTGCCACGACTATTTTATCTGGTTCATTTTCAGAAATTACGGCTATTGCATAGGAGCCTTTTAATTTTTTTATTGCGTTTTTGACAGCTTCAAAAAGGTTATCTTTATATAGGCTATCAATTAGATGAGCTATTACCTCAGTGTCAGTTTCAGAGGAAAATTCATAACCTTTGTCGATAAGCTCATTTTTTAACTGTAAGTAATTTTCTATTATACCATTATGGACAAGAGCAATTCGTTTGGATTTGTGTGGGTGAGCGTTTTCATCTGATGGCTTACCGTGTGTCGCCCATCTTGTATGCCCTATACCTAATGAGCAATTTACACCTATATTGCTTATTTTCTCACCCAAATTAACTAATTTTCCGACACTTTTAATACTTTACAAAGAATTATTATCAAAAAAAGCTAAACCTGCAGAATCATAACCCCTATATTCTAATCGTTTTAACCCTTCAAATAACACATCAATTGCATTTCTTACACCTTTATAAGCAACTATACCACACATTTGAAACTCCTCAGAAAAAGTTCAAGGTTCAAGGTTCAATGTTCAATGTTCTATATTAGTGTTAAGTGGAATTGCAACCTTTTTGTAGACATTAAGTTAAGCAATATTTTTATTTAACTCATAAAACCTTTCATATCTTTCATTTGGAGTATGATAACCTATTTTTGAATGCAGTCTCTTTCTATTATAAAAACACTCAATATACTCAAAAATACCATTTTTTATCTCATTCCACGACTCACATCTTGAAAACTGTATAAATTTATAAATTCTATTTTTATCGTCTTAAAAAACTTTCTGCACATGCTTGTTATAACAATGTCCATTTGAAGTGATATTCTGAGCAACATTTATAATCATTTTATTCTTTAAACTCTCATCAAAATAAAGTTATTACAAAAACCATCTTTTGTGCTTTTATCTTTTACTTTCATACTTTTGCTTTCAAGCAAATTTTTATCACTAAGAGCCTTTCATTTATAGAAATTCTTTCTTAATCTTTTCTTCAAAAAAATCCCTGATTTCTTTCAATGAAAGCTTTTTTACCGGTTTTAGATAGTCCAATTTTTCGTCTTCTATATCATCAATAAAAGTTAAAGCCGTTATAAAAAGCTTCAAGTTTATACCGTTTAAAATATCTTTTGATAGTTCAAAGATTTGCTTCAAACTAAAATGGTGTGCTAAGAAATACAAATCATAATAGTCTCTATATTTCGCCCTTTAAAAAAGTGTATTTATCTTCATTATTGCGATCTGCTCCAGTGTGGCTACATTGAAGTTCCTTATCTCTTTTGGTTTTAAAAAGTGCCACTTCGCATTAAAAAAAGTAACTTTTACACCATTAATCATTACATCAATCTGATCGTTGCTAATATTTACTATTTCTTTGTTGTTAAAATTATTGATAATCTTGAACACTTCTTCTATTTGGAAGTTGTTATCTTGATAAGTAAAAAAATCCAAATCCTCACTGAACCTGTGACAAAGATATAATGTTAACGCACTACCATCCACCAAAACAAAATTTCTCATATAATCGTTTTTTATGAGTTCTAACAAAATTTCCTTCGTACTATTTAACAGACACTCTAACTTTAAACCTTGCATTATCCAAGCCTTCAAAATAATCCTTTTCAACATCCATATCAAAAAAGATTCTTGCTACCATAAGGTTAAGTTTTAAAAACCTCTTGTCAGGAGCCATTGTTTTTAGCCAAATTCCCTTTATTTTGTTATTATTAATTCTTTTAAACAACTCTATTATATCATCAAGATCACCGTATTTCAGTGTGTGTTCTATCATGGTGGCCTCATCAATATCACTGTTTTTCTTGATATTCCAGTAAATACCCATTTATTTAACTCCTCCTCTACCAATAGACGCACTCTGTCTGTAAACTGGACTTGAAGTTTCTAATCCTATAAATATAAACAAGCTAAATGGATGGCCTTGCATTCTGAATTCCAATGCAATCACTTTTTAATATATCTATATATACTACTGTTGCAAGTCCGTAAAACAATGGAGAATGTCCTGGTTCATCATAAAAATGTGAAATTAGTCATGAGGTTAGTTCATCACTAGTTAATTGTTAGTTTGCAGCTCTGCGTATTCGGGAAACCTATCCATAAACTTCTTCTTTAGGAAGTTTTGATGTTAATTTATAAATATCTAAAATAAAATTATGGCTCTCTTGCCAAGCAACCAGCTCATTCCAATTTCTACTCATACATTCCCCAATCACCACCTAACAATCAACTAACCAAAACTAACTACAAACTAACCAATAATTAACTACTTTTTTAATTTTTTCTTATCCCATATTTGTTTATCCGTAATTATTGAAAGGGCTTTAAGATTTTTGGTTAAATTCCTTATTTTCGTAAAAGTTTCAATTATGGCAATTGTAGCTTCTGTCGCTCTTTTGCTTTTTAAAATAGTTGCAAGCATATAAAGCCCTTTTTCGGTAAAAGCTTTAGGGACATAAGGGGAAAACTTCAATTGAGAAAGATGGTCGAAATTTTCGACCACATACTTTTTTTCTTCTTCCGTAAGTTCTATAATATATCCTTTAGAAATTTTTCTGGATTATTTTTTACAGCCTCGTTAACTCTTTTAGTCTCTACTCCATAAATTTTAGCAACATCGCTATCTAATAATACTTTCTCACCTCTAATTTCAATGATTAAATCTTCAATTTTTTCCATTCTTATAATATTCATACTCTATCTCCCACCACCTATGTGGCGTAGTGGTTTACTAGTTTAGTGGTAGAGTAGGAGAGTTATGGAGTGAGTGGGCAAGTAGTTGAGTTTCACTACTATATCACTCCACTACTAAACTACTCACCGTTCACTATTCACTGTTCACCCATTCACGGCCTCTCAGGGCAGGCTACCGCCAATGCCACCTCTCAGAGTGGCTTAAAAAAGTATCTGATTAGAGTACAATAACACATTTCTAACATATAATTTTACTGTTTAGCTTACTTGTGTATATAATATAACAAATTCCTCCCCAATACAACCCAATCATGAAATAACAGTTTGAGTTTATAAAAACATTATTAAAAATGTCAAGCAGGAATTAACAAATAAAGGTTCTACGTTCTACGTTTCAATGTAAAAGTTTTAGAGGTTGTAGAAGGGCTAATGGTTTTTAGAAGATAAGGATTTGATAAGTTTATTGAGAAGGTAGCTTATCTCAGTCAACTTATCTTCAAAATATACATAATTTACATCAGTTATAAAACCTAAATCTCTTGAAAGTAAAAGGAAGTATCTTAGCTCTTCCAAAGAACCACGAGCTATATAAAGGTATCTTAAAAATTCTTTTTTTGTATTTTTTGAATGTCCTTTACCCTGTGGAATAAAAATACTAAAAAATATCAATTAAATAATTTTTTAATCTTTTCTTTATATATCTCTTACCATAAGTAGTTTTCAAATACTTTTCTCTTCTCAAAGCATCATCTATGTTTAAACATCCTTCAAAATAGATCAATTTTAATGGTCTTCTATTTTGCGTTGATTTCACACCACCAGCATTATATTTTTTAATTCTTTCTTTTAAGTTAGATGTATATCCAACATAAAACTTTTTATCTTTCTCACTTTGTAATACATATACATAATAAAACATCTTATTCCACAGGGCAAACAATATTAGTAGGTATTGAATAGGCTGCTCTTTTGATTTGATCCACTAAAGAATAAGTTTCAGTTTTTGGAAAACTTTTTATCAATTTGTAAATTTCCAAAACAATAGAATGGCTCTTCTGCCAAACTATTAAACCATTCCACCCTTTACTCATCCTTCACCCTATATAACCTCTTCAACCTCTACAACATCTTTAACCTCTTCAACCTCTACAACCTATACAACTATCAACATTGAACATTGTGAGGAGCGAATGCGACGAAGCAATCTCTTGATTGTGATAATTATCAACATGTTAATCTATTGTGCAACATCCTCAACTCATTTTTAATTAAATTTATCTTTTCTTCGATCATTTTTAATCCAAAGTTATAAAAAATGGGGGGCTCTTTTTATGAAATTAGCAATCAGAGCCTACGCAAATATTGTCTTTGTTCTTCTCCAAAAACCTCTTACCTATACCTTTTATCTCTAATAGTTCTTCAATACTATCAAAAGGTTTTTTCTCCCTCCTCTCTATGATAGCCTCAGCTTTTTTCTCCCCTAAACCTTTTAAACTCATCAACTCCTCTTTTGTTGCAGTATTTATGTTTATTTTTGCAAATAAAACAGATGTAATAAAGATGAAAATCATTAGAAATAATAGTTTCTTCATAGCATCCCCCTATTTTATTTAGCCCCCCAATAATATCGTTACTCGATAATCGTTTACCGAATAACTGTTGTCATGCTAATATTTTATCACTTTATCATTTTGCTCGCAATATTTCTTTATATTTACATAAGGATAAACTTTTTCAACAACATCCATCAAAAAAGGTGTTTGCTCAATTATCTCTTTAAATTTTTTAATTAAATTTTCTTGTATATATTCATGAGCAAATTCATTTTTCAAGTCTTTCAAAGCAATTAACAGCCTATAATCATCTACAAATCCTCTTTTTTCAGCTCTAATAACAATATCAAGTTTTCTACTAATATCTTCTAATTCTACTACATCAAGACTGCGCAACACTTTGTTTATTAAAATATCCACCGTCCTACCAAAGCGATTTGATAATGTCTCTAGAATTTCCAAATCTTCTTCTCCTAAATTTTCTTTATTGAGATTTAACTTCAAGGCTTTATTATAAGATTTTTGTAACCATTCTACGTTCTTTATCAAAAGATATATATTATCACATAAAATTTTTATAGCTCTTTCTGTATTCATATTTCCACACCAGTTTCATAAGCATATTTAATAAATTCTGTTTTTTCTACATCATCAGTAAATACGATATCTATTTTTCTTTCTCCCAATGCAAGAATTAACTCAACCCTGATATTTCTTTTTGTTTTATAATCAATCTTTTGTGATATAACTAAAATATCTATATCCCCACCTTTTTTTGATAAATCAGCTCTACTTCCAAAAATCAATATTTTGGCATCAGGATCATATTTTTTTATAATCTCTTTAATTATAGTAATCTCTTTTTCATCCAATCTCACTTTCAAATTTTACCCCAATTAATTTATAATCTGAAACCCGCTTTTCAAAAGTAGCCTTACAATTTTATTTCATATACTCATGTTATATCATTCAAACGTTGTAACGTTGAAACGTTCTATCGTTCTATCTTCTCCCATTCAAAATTAACAATATTTTTCTCTTCAGAGCTAAATTCTATACCTACAAGGTAAATTTCTTTTGATTTATCTAAATACTTTTCTGCATATTTTTTCTCTTTAATCTGTCTTAATGCTTCACCTTTTTTACCATCAACCTTAAATTCAACTATATAAATCTTATCATTGACAAATAATGTCAAATCGATCCTACCCTTATTCGTCACATCCTCGCCTATAATCTTTATACCAAGTGAAGAAAGATAAGCAAAAATTACACTGGCATAAAAACCTTCGTACAAATTTAATTCATTTTTCACATAATTGGTATATGGTATTGATGAAAATAGCCTCATTAAAGCATCTTTAAAATCATTTAGATTTCCAAAATAAAGTGATTTTATAAGTGGTTCTTTAATCTTTGTATCACCATGATAAAGATAACGAATAATATAATCATTTAAAGATATCTGAACTTCCAAGTTTGGTATTCTGAGACTGTATTCTATTGACTGCAAAAGTTCATTTTGTATCACTTTATCTATGGTTAAATAACCAGATTGAAAAAGTAATACTTCTAAATCCATTTGCTCTATATCAAAACTTGATAATATCTTATCATCAACTACTAAATTACTTAAATTTGGTAGAAAATAATTTCTCTCTTTTATCAATTTAATCAAAAAAGATGGCGTGCCTGTTTCAAACCAATAGTTTCTAAACAAATACCCGTTACTGATAAATTGTAAAATATCAAACGGGTTATATACATTATCTTTTAAGAAATTATAGCCATTGTACCACCTTTTTATTTTTTCCATATCCACGTTTTCTAAATATGGTTCAAAAGTTGTCTCAAGGTCATACTGAGTATAACCACAAATATTACCAAACCTTGGATTTAGCGAAATATCGGTAAGCATATTTAGTCCACTGAATATCGATGCTTTAGAAAATTTACTCACACCAGTTAAAAATGCAAATTTGACATAAGCATCATTATCTTTGATTATAGAGTATAAACCTCTTAAAAATTCTCTATGCAACTTTGCTTGCTCAATATCTTCTATCACATCAAGAATAGGCTTGTCATATTCATCTATCAAAATTACTACTTTCTGATTGTATCTCTCATATGCTCTTTGTATTAATTCATTAAAACAGGATGAAGGATTTTCTAGATTTTCACATTCAATACCAATTCTTTTTTGATTGCTTTTTAAAATATCTATTGCTCTCTCTTCAACTTTCTCAAGTGTTCTTAGATCACCTGCCCAGCTTATTTTAATTACCGGGTACTTTTCATCCCAGTCCCATTTATCATAAATGTATAAACCTTCAAAAAGCTTTTTATTCCCTTCAAAAAGCTCTTTTAGTGTATCTAGGAAAAGTGATTTACCAAATCTACGAGGGCGAGAAAGAAAAACATAAGTAAAATTATTGACTAATTCATATGCTTCTTTAGTTTTATCAACATAGATATAATTTTCTTCTCTGATTTTTCGAAACGACTGTATTCCTACTGGAAGCTTTTTCATGATATCACCCATTTAGTTTTTTATCATTATATAACATCAGAAGTTTTTGTAAAGGGGTTGAAAGATTGCTCTGTTTGAGACTGTTTGATAATAAAGTAAGTTTTGCTAACAAAGTAGTTTTGAGATTGTTTCCCCGCCATTTACGTTAGCATTTTAATAGTTTACTTTTATAAACATAGATGAAACAAAACTTTAAATTAAAAACCTACCGCTAAATGGCGGGGCGCAATGACCCAAAAATGCCGTCTTTGCGAGCGTTAGCGAAGCAATCTGAGGGTCTAAGCAATTGTTTTTGTGCAATACCCTCAATTAATAGATTGCTTCGTCGCTTTTGCTCCTCGCAATGACAGGGAAATTAGTTACTGCTAGTGTCAGCTATGCAACCTTAAAAAGTCGTCTTTTAACTGTGTGACTTCTCAAAAAAATTTTAAGTGTTTATTTTTAAAGATATAAACGTTTACTTTTTCAAAAAAGTAGTGGGGATAGAAAACCCACTACTTATTAGCGTTTTTCCAATCAGCTAAAAACTTTTCTAAACCTATATCAGTTAAAGGGTGTTTAAATAGCTGTTTTAGAACTTTAAATGGGATTGTTGCTATATCAACACCATTCAATGCAGCTATTTGCACATGAAGTGGATGCCTGATACTTGCGGCAATAACCTCTGTATCAAAATCATAATTCAACACAACTTCTTGACAATCCAAAACTATATCCATTCCATCATGCCCTACATCATCGAGTCTTCCTGCAAAAGGGCTGATATATCTTGCACCAGCTTTACAAGCAAGAAGTGCCTGATTTGCAGAAAAAATCAGAGTCATATTTACATCAATCCCCTCTTGATTAAGTGTGTAAGTAGCTTTTAACCCATTTTCTGTAAAAGGGATCTTTACTACTACATATTCACTAATTGAAGCTAATTCCTTTGCCTCTTTTACCATCCCTTCGTAATCTGTAGCTATCACCTCAGCACTAACAGGCCCTTTAACAATATCGCAAATCTCTTTTATTGTTTCTTTAAAATCTCTCTTTTCTTTGGCTATTAAACTTGGGTTTGTTGTAACTCCATCTACAATCCCATAAGAAACCGCTTCCTTAATTTCATCAATATTTGCTGTATCAAGAAATATTTTCATCTTACACCTCTTAATTATTTTTCTTGGATTCTATAAATTTGTCCATACATTCCTTTGAACAAAAATAATAAATTTTATCATAATATTTCACTTTATATGGAGAAGTTATTTCCACATAAGTTCCGCAAATCTCATCTTTTACCAAATCAACAGAATCTGAAATTTCCTTCTGCTCACTCTCAACTTTTTTCTTTCGAAACAATGTAAATGCTAAATATATCAAAAGTCCTGTTATTAAAAATTTTAGCATTATTTTAAGTCCTCTGGTATAATGTAAATAGTTTTTATATTACCATCACCATAACTTTCTGTCCTTACCCCTGGAATCTCTTTTAATGCATTATGAATCTCTTTACGAACCATCGGTATCATTGGAGGCAGCTTTTCCACCTTTTTTGTTTTTACAACCCTTTTAGCGAGCTCAATCGCTCTTTCTTTAAGATTTTCAATTACCCTTTTTCTATAATTTTCAATATCTACAATAACATTTATTTCTGATTTGTCATCAATTTTTAATAATTTATCAATTAAATATTGCAGTGCTTCAAGAGTTTGCCCCATTTTTCCTATCAGCAGGTTAGAATCTGGTGATTCTACATTTAAAATAATATTAGGATAATCCTCAACAACATTGATACGATATTCATTAAAACCTGCTTTATCAAGGAGTTCTGACAAAATAATTTTAGATTTCCTTTTTAAATATTCATTTTCATCAAATTTTATTTTTATTTTTGCATTCTTTTTTCCAAACCCTAAAATCCCTTTTGCACCTTTTTCTATAACTTCTACTTCTACAAACTCTCTTGGGATATCATGTTCTATTAAAAATGTATTTAAAGCTTCTTCTACACTACTTCCTTCCACTTCATAGTATTTCATAACACTCCTCACACTGTTTTCTTGTTAATAAAATACTGTTGAATAATAGTGAGTATGTTATTTGTTAGCCAATAAATTACAAGACCAGATGGGAAATTTAAAAACAGAAATGTGAATATAATAGGCATAAACATAAATAGTTTTTGCTGAGTTGGATCACCAGCCTGTGGAGTCATTTTCTGCTGAATAAACATAGTTATACCCATTAAAATAGGAGTAATATAATATGGATCTTTCATAGATAGATCTGTAATCCAACCAAAAAATGGTGAACCTTTTAACTCTATCGATACAAGAAGCGCCTTGTACAATGCAAAAAATATTGGTATCTGAATCAACATTGGAAGACACCCACCCATAGGGTTTACACCGTATTTTTTATAGAGCTCCATCATCGCAGCATTCATCTTCTGAGGGTCACCCTTAAACTTTTCTCTGATTTTTTGAATCTCAGGCTGAATCAGCTGCATTTTTTTCATGGAAGTCATACTTTTCAATGTAAGAGGATAAGTAACTATCTTAATAATTATTGTAAGTAATATAATCGCAACCCCATAGTTGTGAAGAAAACTATAAAACATATTGAGTAGTAAAAGCATTGGGATTGCTAGAAATGAAAAAATGCCAAAATTTATACTTTTTTCAAATTTATACCCTGAGCTTTTTAAAAGTTTGTACTCTTTTGGCCCAGTAAATAAAGCAAGTTTTAGTTGTTTTGTTTCTCTTGGATTGAGGATATAATTTATTTCACCACCAACAATGGCAGAATCTTTGTATTTCTTAATAAACCCTTTTTCAAAGTTTGTGGCCGTAGAAAAGAGAAAATACTTAGTGGTATATCCAATCCATAAAGGTTTGTTTACAACTACATCTTTCTTAACCTTATCAGGTCTTTCCTTATAAACTTTTTTCCCATCAAATATTATAGGCCCCTCAAATGCATACTTACTCTTTTCAAAACCTTCTCCAAAATCAGGGCCGATTGTAATTGTAAGAGGTAATTTTACCGTTTTATCGCCAGTATTGCTTATCTTTAAATAATAATCGATTAAGTACTTTTTGTTAGAAATTCTATAGCTTTTGGTAATTACAACATCGCCAACAAAACAATTAAAGTTTACTATTGTATTATCTTTACCTTTTTCAAGGTTATACTCTACTTTATCATAATTTAAATTATCTATTGAAAGATAATTTTTTTCTCCATCTTTGAAAACCACTTTGCCAATATCTTTATTTCTATATTTTAGAATAGCTGCAGAATAAACATCCCCACTATTTTTATCGAAACTTATACTAACATAATCAGTAGATACTTCAAACACATCCGGTTTAAATGATTTCTCATTACTTTTTTGAGCAATATTTAAATCAATCTTTTCAGGCTCTTTGTTTACATTGGGAGTGCTCTCAGCAGTTTTATTTTCGCTTACTACTGGAGCCTGACTTGGTGTATACATAAACTGAAAAATCATCAAAACCAAAATACTTAGTAAAACAGCAATTAGCGTCCTTTTGTCCATAATCTATATCCTCCTAAATTCACTTAACAGGGTCATATCCACCTTTACTAAATGGATTACATCGTAAAATTCGCCAAAGTGACAACAACAACCCACGCAAAATCCCTTTTTTAACAATAGCTTCTTTAGCATATTGAGAACAGGTTGGGTAATATCTACAATTCCTACCTAAGAAAGGTGACAACAAGATTTGATAAAAATCAATCAATTTTATCAGAAATGTAGTTAAAAAGTGTTTTAATTTCATTTTCTAAATCACTATACTTTAGTTTGTCTACCCCTTTTTTAGCCACTATAATTAACTGTAAATTATCAGGTAAACTATGTTTGTTGAGTCTATAAATTTCTCTTAATTTTCTCTTTACCTTATTTCTTATAACTGCTTTTTTGCTAATCTTTTTGCTAACTATAAAACCAGCTTTTCTACTCTGACCAAAGGCATAGCAAATATCAACATATTTGCTATTTAGCCATCGGCCACTAGAAAAAACATGCTCAAACTCTTTCTTTTTCCTAATTCGCTCATATTTTTTAAAAGTAAATTTCATTCATTATACAGTTAATCTTTTGCGCCCCTTAGCTCTTCTTCTCTTTAATACCAATCTACCGCCCCTAGTTTTCATCCTTGCACGGAAACCGTGTTTACGCTTTCTTTTAATGTTACTTGGTTTTTTCATAGTCAACATTTGAGCCATCTACACACACCTCCATTTTTTAGAGCGCACGATTATATATATCAAATATTCTTTTGTCAACTACCTTGAAACTAATACCCTCAAATTTTAAAATAAATAACCTAATCAAAGAAATTTTTTATCTTTTAGGTAAAAATCAGGAACTTTTCTTTAAAATTTTTCACTTCACCTATAATCTTTACATCAGAATAACCACTATCTTTTAAGTCGTTTAAAAGATTTTCAGCATCATCTTCAGATACAAATATGGCAAGCCCCCCAGAAGTCTGTGGATCAAACAAGAGCATCCTATATTTTTCGTCAACTTTTGAGTAATCCACAAAATATTCAATAAACTGCTTATTGAAATATGCACCAGCAGGGATAATACCCATCTCTGCATACTTTACAGCAGGACTTAAAAAATTTATATCTTCATAATTTATCACTAAAGTCTTATTTGATCCTTTTGCAACCTCATATAAATGCCCTGCTAATCCATAGCCTGTGATATCTGTGCAAGCAGAAACATCATACTTTTTCATAATCTTACTAGCATCATAATTTGATAACAGCATTACATCTTCTAAAATCTTATTTTCATCATCTGTTGTCATCTCACCTTTTAAAGCAGTTGATAAAACACCAATCCCCAAAGGCTTGGTATAAATAATTTTATCGTTTTCTCTTGCTGTACAATTTTTATAAATCTTATCACCTGTTATCATACCTGTTACAGAAAAACCCAATTTTACTTCATTATCATCTACCGTATGACCACCAACAAGATTGCACTTTACTTTTGCAAGCTCATCACATGCACCCTGCATCATAGCTTTTATTATTTCACTATCTATTTCACAGGAATACATCAAAATAGAAAGAGCAGTTATTGGATCTCCTCCCATCGCATAAATATCACTGAGAGAATTTATCGCAGCAATTCTTCCAAAAGTGTATGGATCATCAACTACTGGAGTAATGAAATCAACAGATTGCACTAAATATTTATCATCATTGATTTTATAAACACCACTATCATCATTCGTCTCAAAAGACACAATTACATTGCCATCTCTATATATTTTTAATCCATTAAGCGCTTCGTTTAGGTCCTCCGGACCTATTTTAGCTGCTCACCCTGCAGCTTTTGCTAAATGAGTTAATTTAATCACTTTTTCCTCAAAATATTAAAGTCTGATAACTTTGTCAGCATCAAACAGCCTTTGCATTACCTTAAAAGCATCAGTTACTTCACCAACTTTTAGATCATTCATAAGATCAAAATGGGTTAAGCATGTTCCACAACTTAAAATTTCTACCCCTTTTTCTTCAAGCTCTTTTAAAGCTTTTACCGTATCATCATTTTTAGTAGTAAGAAATACACCACTATTTACAAAAATGATTGTAGATGGCATTAGTTCTAGATTTATAATATTTTCAATAAACCCTTTCATTAATATCTTACCAAGCTCGTCACTTCCACTACCTATTGCATCACTACCGACATACAGCACTATTTTACTCTTTGATTTACTATCATCTTTTTCTTCATTTTTAACAATATCGCAAGTATAGCCTTTTGCTATAACAAGTTCAAAATAACCATCTTTTTCACTAATCTCACAAGTCAACCCCTGACTTGCAGCAAACTTTGATACATTTTCTTTTGAAGCAAAATTATCAACTAAAACTGTAATAACCCCTTCTTTAATGCTCTCAAGAGCTTTTTTAGTCATAATAACAGGAGTTGGACAAGCTTTTCCTCTTGCATCTACTACCATACAACCTCCATATTTAAAGGAGGGGAAAACCCCTCCATTTAATGCAAATCCTTACAACCTTTATATATCAACTCAAACAACTCTTCTACATCATTGACATCAATACAGCTAAAAGCAATTCTTAAATCGGTTTTGTTTACTGAAATTGTTCCTACTCCATATTTATCAAGCAAATGCACTCTTAATGCTTCAGCTTCAACATTTTTTAATTTCAAACACATAAAATAACCAGAGTTAAATGGATAATAATCAAACTCATCACTATATTTACCACTACTTAAAACTTCTTTCACTTTTAAAGCTCTTGCTTTCATAATTTCATACTTTTCAGCTTTCTGTTTAGCAAAATCTGGGTGATTTAACGCTCTTAATACAAATGTTTGAGATGGGTGTGGACAATTAGAAATAGTACCTCTAATTAAACCCGCCACTTTCTTTTCTAAAGCAGTTAATAAGTTATTTTGCTCCTTTGGCTCTGTAGCAGCAAAAGTGATAAAACCAACACGAAATCCCCACACATACTCTTCTTTTGTGGCACCGTCCAATTTTATAGCCAAAAGATTGTTTGATCTATTAGCCAAAAGACCAAAAAGTGATTCCTTTATCGAATCTTCGTAAAATAGCCCAAAATAAGCATCATCTGTAACAGCAACAATTTTTACCCCTTCTTCCGCTATTTCTACCAAACCATCAGCGATTCTTTTAGCTTCATCAACTGTAGGCATATAACCGGATGGGTTATTTGGGAAGTTAAGTAAAACAACTACTTTACCTTTGGCAGCCCCACAATCTCTTACTTTTTCTAATAAACCATCCACATTAAATCCACCATCAGCAGTAAAAGTATCAAAAGTCGCTACTTCTCCCCCCCTTCTCACACAAAATGTCAATCTGTAATTACCCCAGAATTTATCAGGTGTCACAATATAGTCACCTTCATCAATAAACATATCTGCTACTATACTCAAACCATGAGTTAAAGCGTTTGTTACAATAGGAGTCCCTATGAGTTTACCTGCTAAAGAAGGGTTTTCCTTAATCATTTTCTCTTTCCATACTTTTCTAAGCTCTGGTTTACCTGTAGCAGGAGCATAAGGGAATAAATCTTTTGGTTTAAACTCATCAAGAGCTTCATAAATACAATCAAGGTACATTGGCTTGTCACCTTCTGTGGCAATACCGATTGTCGCATTAAATTTATGTGCTTTTTCTTTTGCCTCTGCAGACTGAGTTAAAATCCCTTTTGGCATAAATAAATTTTTACCTAAAGTTGATAACATATCAATGACAGCTGGGTTATCCTGCTTGATCAATTCGTTTAATTCTTGAGCTAATGGGTTCATTTAAGACCTCCGTAATTTTAGTAAAATGCAATTATACATACTTCAATAATCAGTAAAACTCAATATTTATATTGAAATGAAATTTGTAAAGTTTATAATAAAACTATGTTAAATATTAGGAGGTGGCTATGTCAAACGAATTACTAAAAGCACTTAAAACAGCCTATGAAGCAGAAAAAGAGGGGTTGAGGACTTATTTAAAGTTTGCAAAACAAACAAAGGTTTTATCAGGGAAAAATATGTTTATCCAGCTTGCTCTGGATGAAGTAGATCATATGGAACTGATTGAAAAATTTACAAATCAAATAATGGAAGGGAAACCATTGGAAGTTATAGATGTTCCATCTGGACGTTTGTCAAAGTTTATGCCAGATGCCAGTGATGCAAGCTTACAAAAGGTTGATAAAGCAGAATTGGGGGATGAAGAAGCTTTAAAGATTGCATTGGAACATGAGAAAAAAGCTCATGAATTTTATAAAGAAGAAGCTTCAAAAGCAACCAGTCCTGAAGTAAAAGAGTTTTTTGAAAAATTAGCCGAAGTTGAAGAGAAACATTACAACATTATTCAGGCTGAGCTTGATACTATCAGAAACGATGGATTCTGGTTTGATACCATGGAGTTTTCCGTAGAAATGTAACTTAATCAAGAGGGTTTTTACCCTCTTATTCTACTATCTGTATTAACCTATTTTCATCATTAATTTCCATGCCAATTTTTAAATAAGCAACTAAATTTTTTAAATTTTCATCCATTTTGACAAAATCTTTTTCTGTAGTAATCAATAAATCTGCTTGGTATCTATCTTTTATTTTAAGCAAAAAATTTATTTCCTTCTCTCTATAGTGGTGATGATCCATAAAACCTTTCGTATAAACCAAATTAGCACCAAGAGATTCTAACAACTTGAAAAAATTTCTATTTTTAGCAATACCTGCAAAGGCAACTACATTTTTATCCTTTAAAAATTCTAAATCATATAAATTATCTTGATAAAAAACACCAACAGGCTTGGTTTTAGAAAAAAATGTTGACTTATCTTTTATATATTTTTCAACCTTTGCAGGGATTGTAAAACTATCAGCTCTTGTAAAAACAACAATATCTGCTCTTTTGATAGCAGAGGGGAATTCTCTCAAATATCCAAAAGGGAATGGTAACCCAGTGGAGATAGAATTTTTATGGTCTAAAAGTAAAATATCCAGATCCCTTTTCATCTTTCGATGCTGAAAAGCATCATCCAGTAAAACAAAATCTACATTTTTAAAGTTTTCTATAAGATATTGATAACTTTTATTTCTATCTTTGCCAGTGATTACTATAGCTCCTTGACAGTTAACAGCAATCATATAAGGCTCATCTGCAGCCAAAGGTGGCTTTAATAATATATTTTTACCATCTGATATCAGATTTGTATTATACCCTATTTTCCCTTTGTAACCTCTTGACAGTATGGCTACATTGTACCCTTTTGAAATAAGTTTATTGGCTAAAAAAATTGTAAACGGGGTCTTCCCAGTCCCACCTAAAGAAATATTCCCAATCGAAACTATCTTTGGCAAAGTCATTTACTTTTTGTTTTTCTTATACAATACAGGATTTAGATTTGGGTCATTATACATCTTCATCTGTCGATAAACTTTCATAAATTTTCGACCATTTAATAAATCATCTATTAATTCATTTAAACACTGTTGTAAATCTTTAGCCTGCTCTTTAAGTATTGACAATCGATATTTGCACTTTTCGATATGCTCCCTTGAAGCATCTTCCCTTTTTGTTTGCTCATCCATGTGATATATCTTTAAGGCATTTATTGTAATTCTATCAATAATACTTCCGGGTGTCTCACTATTCATTTTCGCATTTTCAAGTGGTTTCACATCTTTTAAATTGCTTAAAATCTCTTCATCCAATTTTTCAATGGTGTCATTTCTACTTTGATTTAGCTTATCAATTTTTCTTTTCACATTGGCTATAATGGAATCTGTAGCATCTGGATCTCTTGCTTTATCCTCTTCATGCCAAAGGTCATAATTGTACCTTGTAAGTTGTAAAACCAATAAATTAAGTTTATCATTATTTAAATCAGGCATATAATCATTATCCTCATGCCATTTACATATCAAATTATAAGCAAACTCTCCTACCTTTTTTAAGCTCTCCATAATTAATCACCTCTTATAATCTCCAATAAGTAAATCTTGCGTCGTTCAATTTATCTTTCATAACACCTTTTACATCTACAAAAACACCATTTTCTGTCAGTAAATTTTCAATAACCTTTTTCTTCAACTCTTTTAAAAATATATCATGTTTAACTGCCATAATTATTGCATCAAACTCTTTATTAATATTATTTATACTATCTAACATTTTTATTTCATATTCACTTTCAATATCCTCTTTCGAAGCCACCGGTTCATAAACAATAGGATTTGTGCCATATTCGATTAATTCATTGTAAATATCAATTACTCTTGTATTTCTAATATCAGGAATATTTTCTTTGAAAGTAAAACCTAAAATAAGGATTTTAGCGTTTTTAACAAGCTTATCATTTTTAATCAAAAGCTTAACAGTTTTTTCAGCAATAAATTTTCCCATATAATCATTAATCTTTCTCCCAGCTAAAATTACCTGAGGATGATAACCAATTTCTTGTGCTTTAAAGGTTAAATAGTATGGGTCAACACCTATACAATGACCACCCACAAGACCGGGCTCAAACTTTAAAAAATTCCATTTTGTTCCAGCCGCCTCAAGAACATTTTTAGTATCTATATTCATTTTATCAAAGATGAGCGCTAACTCGTTCATCAGTGCGATGTTTAAATCCCTTTGGGTATTTTCTATCACTTTTGCAGCTTCAGCTACTTTTATACTTTCAGCTTTGTAAATACCTGCTTTAACAACCTTGCCATAGACCTCCGCTATTCTTTCAAGACTCTCTTTATCGCAACCTGAAACAACTTTAATTATATTTTCAAAAGTATGAATTTTATCACCAGGATTTATACGCTCAGGGGAATAACCTACTTTAAAATCATTTATAAATTTAAGTCCTGATTCTTGCTCCAAAATTGGTACACATATTTCTTCAGTAACTCCAGGATAAACTGTAGATTCATAAACAACATAATCACCTTTTTTCAAATACTTACCAACAACTTCACTCGCTTTAATCAGTGGTTTTAAATCAGGATTTTTATGATTATCAATAGGGGTTGGAACAGTAACAATATAAAAATAAGCTTCTTTTAAGTCTTCTGGGTTATTTGTGAATTTTATTGATACACTTTTCAATTTTTCACTACTAACTTCTCCTGTAGAGTCTATACCGTTTTTAAGCTCATCTACCCTTTCTCTTTTTATATCAAAACCTATCACATCAAACTCTTTTGCAAAAGCTACTGCCAAAGGTAGCCCCACATACCCTAAACCAATCACCGCTATTTTCATTATTTACCTCTCAATTAAGTTTGTTAATATATTTTCTAAAGTTTTAGCGTTTTTTGTGAGATTAAACTTTTCCTCTATCATTTTTAAACTATTTTCAGCCATTTTCATATAAATATCTTCACTCATATTAATACATTCATACATCAATTTATATAAAGTCTCAACATCCCCAGCGTTGTATATAAAACCATTAGAACCATCTTCTATCATTTCTTTCGTACAACCAACATCTGTAGCAATAACTGGCAAACCACACGCCATATATTCCAACACTACATTTGGTAATCCTTCTGAATAAGAAGTTAATAAACCAAAATGATAATCATTTAAAATATCTTCTAAATTATAACAAAACCCTTTTATTTTTATCCAATTTTCAAGCCCATTTTTGACTATGTCTTCATTAATATATGAAGACAAATTACCTTCACCATATATCTCACAAGTAAAATCAGTAATACCATTTTTTATTAACTTTTTGAAAACGATTAATAAATCTAGATGCCCTTTGGTTTTTTGTACTTTAGAACTTATAACAAACTTAACCGGTTTACTAATATTCTTAACTTCTCCAATAACTTTTCTACCATTATAAACGAATTCCACATCGTTATCTTCTATAAATTCAAAATTATTGATCAAATCGTTTTTCATCCCTTCACAAGGAACAATAATTTTATCCACAATAAATCTATGAGCCAATCTTACGTCAAATTTATCTTTAAAATCACCTGATAATCCCACCCTGTGTACAACTGGAAGAGATAATAATTTTGCAGCAACCCCAGCGGTTCTTATTTCTTTATAAACATTGCAAATAATAATATCAATTTTTAGACTTTTAAACATCTTATAAAAATAACTAATCACGTATGGGTTGTAATCAAACCCAAATTTTACATAAAAACCTTTTAACGAAAAATTAGACCCTTTCTTTAAAAAACTTTTATCAGAGCTGAATAAAAAACATCTATGCCCTAAAGATTCTAACTCTTTGGCAAAATTTAACATCCAACTTTTAACACCACCCCACCTATGAGTAGAAGTTATAAATGCAATATTCAAGTATCCAACCTCTCAAAAAAATTTTTTATTCTAAATCAAAAATCATCACAATTATTCTCTAAAATTACATCAAAGTTATCAAGATAATGATCTCCAGAATACACTTTGAGTAGTTTTAACGCTTTATTTTTACAATTCAACTTTTCTACAATAAGCCTGTTCTTATGCCCCATTTTTTTTATCAAATTCCTGTTGTTATATAAATAAATTAATTTATCCACAAACTCACTCACAGCTAATCTATTTATTTTAAACCCGTTCACCCCATCCTTTATTAAATCGTTTACAGCCCCAACATTGTGTGCCACAACTCCCAACCCAAAAGCCATAGCTTCTAATAAAGAGTTAGGAAAACTTTCTGATCTAGATGTCAGTAAAAAAAGATGTGCTTTTTCTAAATAGTCAGAAACATTTTTTACAGTACCTGGCAGATTAATTCTTTCATCAACATTAATACTCAGCTTATCTTTTTCTACTCCAAGAGCTATAAATTCCATATCAAGATTAGTAGGAACTCTCTTTACAATTTCATTAAAAATATCAAACCCCTTAATTTTACTCGAATTTCCTATATATAAAACTGTAAATCTATTATCATCTTTATTAAAATTTTTATCAGAAGCAACTGATTTGATACAATTAAAAATAATATTTATTTTTTTATCACTAACAAAAATCCTTTTTAGACTATTTTTACAAGCATAAGAGTTACAAATGAAACCATCTATCATAAAGCTTTTATAGATAAAAATATTGGTTGGAACTTTTAAAACACCTCTATTTATAAAAAGCTTAAACTTACCACCAAAAAGTTTTGCTAAAAATGCAATTTTGTGCCCACCATTATGAAAAGTATGTACAATATCAATATCTTTCTCACTTATAAATTTTTTTAAAGATAACCCAGATTTTAATTTACTTTTTGAATCTATAAAATGAACTTCTTCAAAAATATCTTTTTTATTAGCAACAAATGATTCTTTATTTGCAGATAGATATATTTTATGTCCTAACTCTTTTAGTGCTTCGGCATTATACAGTAATTGTTTAACACCACCACTAGATTTCTTTTTAGAATCAGTAATAAATAATATTCTAAACTTATGATTCATAATAATACCTTAGTTGATTGATATGGTTTTCCATTGAAAAAACTTCTTTATATTTATTAAAAGTCATATTCTGATATAAATAACCGTATTTTTCATAAATTTGGAGTATTTTCTCAACAAAAACTTCACATGAATTTTGTAAAACCCATCCCCCCTTGTCGATATTGAGAATTTCTCTATTAATTTCATTATCTACTGCAATTACAGGGATATTAGCCAGTAAAGGTTCTATGATAGAAGCAGGTAACCCCTCATTATAAGAAGGCATTAAAACTAAATCCAAGTCTTTAATTTTATCATAAACATTTTCTACCATACCATGAAAAATAAAATAATCATTTAAGTTTCTTTTAGCTATTTCATTTACTAAATATTTTTTATAACTACCATCTCCTATAAAATGAAATTTTATATTCTGAACATGTTTAATAAGTTTTTCAATCACTTCTACAATAAACAATAAGTTTTTATCTTTACTTAATCTACAAGCTATACCAATATTAAATACCCCATCTATCATGTTATTCTTTTTAATTTTTATCTTTTCCAGGTTAAAACCATTATAAAGCACAACGGACTTTTCACTAAGATTTTTGAAATTCAATCCTTGCAAATATTCCTTTTTAATTGCATCTGAAACAAAAAATATTTTATCTACATATTTTTTATGAATTAATTTTTCAATAAATTCTTTCTTTTTTTTATTAATCCTCCATTTACCATACCAATGGTTTTCCATGTTTACATGAATATGAGAAAATATCTTCCTCACCCCTGCTAACTTTGCAGCTAACACCCCTCTAATTGTTCCCCCATAAGAATGTGTATGAACGATATCAGCTTTATAATTCTTAAAAAGATTTGAAAGTGTTTTAATACCAGAAAGATCAAATGATCCCATAGGTACATAATGAACATGTATACCTTCTTTTATAAATTTATCAGCAAGTACCCCTTTTTCTTTATAAACAACAACATGACATTCATAATCATTTTTAAGCTCTTTCAATACATCAAATATCCGTCTTTGCACACCACCAATATTTAAGTTATTTGTAATTCTAAACAATACTTTTTTCATTTTTTATAGCCAAATAATATCCTTCGATAAAACCTATGGAGGTAAAAAACAAAAAAGATACTTCTCTAATATAAAGATTCATATTCATCATAAAACCACAAATAGATATCAATAATGCAATGCTTAGAAAATGCAAATTAACTTTCATCCCATGATAAATTGCAATAAATATTATCATAGAAATAAGTATTGTCCCAATAATTCCAGTTTCAGCCAAAAAATGCAAAAAGAAATTATGGGCATTATTAGTGGTATTTATATGAGAAGCTTTGTGATTCTTTTGCAAATATTGTGGCAACTTATTTTCATAGCATTTTCTAAAATTATTAAAACCATATCCTATTAAAGGCTTATCCTTGAAACATTCAATAGCACTATTCCAGATAGGAAATCTTGTAACAAATGAACTATCAGTCTTAAAATTTAGAACAGTGACTACAAATCTATTTTTAAATGACTGGTTATGAACAATAAAATATCCAGAAATTAACAAAATTAGTAAAAATAGTATTGAATACATATAATTATATTTAATAGCTTTAATTATAAAATAAAAAGAGTATACTAATACAGCACTTAAAAAAGTGGTTCTAGCACCAGTTTTTAAAAAAATATAAAATAGAAATATAGATAAAACAATATTTGCTAAAAGTTCTAATAAATCTCGTTTATAAAACATTTTCTCAAGCAAATAAGTTAAAGGGAATACAATTAAAATAGCATATTGATTGGGTGAATTTAAAAAACCAGAATATCTACTTTGAGCAAAACCATTTCTCATTAAAAAATCTGAAACAACTGAAATGGATAATATAAAAAAATAATAATTTATTAATTCTTTTTTATTCTTATTAATAATAATAAAAATAATTGAATTAAAAAACATAATTATCCAATTTATAATTCTATTTGCTCCTTTAATATGCTCAAAAAATAATAAGTCTGATACTAAGACATATATCAGAAATAATATTAAATTTATAAGAACTTTACTCTTAAAAATATTTTTTTTATCTGGCACATATTTAATAAATATGTATATTGACAAAGCAAATAATATTATTCTTATATTACCTAACCACTTGTGAGAAAAAACAATTAAAAGTGAAGTTGATATAAATAATATGTTATAAAGTTTTATTAAATAATTATCATTAATCATACAGGACCTCTTTATTTTTTGAATTTCTTAAAAAAAATAGTCGCTGTTATTCTATTAGAATACATTTTTAACCTATTTTCTAACCATTTTATATCTTTTTTATCACCAACAGCAATTCGGTTTATATAAAAAGGATTAGTTCCGTATGAGTTTGGAAAACGTTCAAGAGTAAAACTCCCTTTATACCCAGCTTCTTGTAAAGCCTTCATAGACAGTTTATCGTAATGTCCCCATGGCCAGCAAAAAAAGTCTAAAGGCTTGTCCAATAAGTTTTCAAGGTATTTTTTACTTCTGGTAAAATCTTCTAAGCAAAATCTGTACCTTTCTTCAGTTTCTCTTTTCTTATATATTAATTCTCCATTTTGAATGACCGGCCAATAACCGTCATAAGCATACGCAGAACCTCTATCATAATATTTAGAACCCTCTTTAACTTCATCGTATATACCAAACATACCCCAATGCCACTTTTCAGGGTATACACCTTTTAATCTTAATGACTTAAAACACATCTGATGTCTTGCAGAATGACTATAAACCTCGTGTTCATAATCATACACTGCAGAATAAAGCTCTTCCTCATTCATAAATTGTGAAGTATCCGAATCTCTAAGAGCTTTAACAAAAGATGTTGTAGCATCTTCAATATTTGGTAAATCGTTATCAGGATATTGAGAACGCTTCGAACCTTTACCTATAAAATCTGTTATTGCAAAAAATATTGCTTTAAAACCATATTTATTTAATAGAGGGATCGCATAAACCCAGTTATCAAGACTACAATCATCAAAAGTAATTACAACAGATTTCTTTGGAATTTTTTTATTATAAACCATAAAATCATAAAGCTCGTTTGCAGTTATAGAGGTATAGTTGTTATAAGCTAAAAACTCTAAATGTTCTCTAAACTGTTCGGGTGTAATCCCACCGACATACGATACTTTGTGATAACATAATACTGGTACACTTTTAAACACCAACTACCTCACTTAAAAATTTATCAAATTCATCTTTTATATCTTCAAAACTTAATTCTTTTAAACATGGTATTTTATCTCCATATTTACACTTATTACTTTTACATGGTTGACAGTCTAACCCTTTTCTTACCCACCTGTATTCATTTGAAGGGAAAATCCAACCTTCACTCGAAGCACCTAGCACTACAAATGAAGGTTTCTTTAAAGCAACAGCCATATGATTTGGAGAAGAATCATTTCCCACATGGAACTTAGAACAACTTAATAATGCAATTAATTCTGGTAGTTTAAACAGTGGTGTAAAAAATGCTTTATTATGATAAATATGCTCTCTAATTTTTTCAATATAATCAGTTTCATTAGGTGCATAATTAAAAACTATTTTAAGCTCTGTTTTTTCATAAATATATTCAGCAAGTTCTATAAAATATTGTAAAGGCCATCTTCTAGTATCACCCTTGTGCGTTGGAGATATTACAACAAAGTCTTTAATATTATTTTCATCCAAATAGTTTTTCACTTTAGCGATTTCTTGTTCACCTGGATATAAAACAGGTCTGATATCATAATCAGAAATATTTAATGCCTTCAATAAAGAACATTTTATCTCGGTAGCTGTCCCTTTAACCGGTTCTATAAGTTTATTATATGCAAATTTCCTTTTTGAGTAAGCATAAGTTACTTTATACTTAGCTTTTGAAAAAAGTGATAACCACATTGTACGAGGATTATTTTGAAAATCCAGGATATAATCATATTTTTCTTTTCTTATTTTATTTATTAGTCTTAATGTATTTAATAAGTTTTTATCTCTATTAATAGTAATTATTTTATCTATATTCTTATCGTATTTTAAAACTGATGAACACAATGGAGTTGTTAGAAAATGAATTTCAGTATCTGGATACTTTTTTTTAATTTCTCTTGGTATAGGAGTAGTCAATACCACATCTCCAATTTGATACAATTGAACTATCAATACCTTCATATTATCCCTTTTATCCCCTCTAAGTACTGGTTAAAAATTTCTCCATCTGTGTATAATCTAGAATATCTTATTACATCATATTTATTAATTTTTATTGCTTTAACAATTAAATCCGCCAATTTAGCCCCACTTAACTCATCAACAGATAACAAAAATCCGTTTTTCCCATCTAAAACAAAGTCCTGTGCTCCATTATTTGTTGTGGTAATAACGGGGGTGCCAGCAGCTAGAGATTCTAATACAACATTTGCACATGTATCATAAAACGTAGGCAAACAAAACACATTTAAAACATTATAAAAATCATTCATATTTTCCACTTTACCTAAAAAATGGACTCTATCTTCTATTTTAAGTTTTTTAGCTTTTTCTATGTATTTTTTAGGATTTCTATTTCCAGCTATTAATAATTCTACATTATCAGGCAAGTATTTAATAGCATCTATTAAATAAATCAAACCCTTTAACTCAAAATTTGAAGCAGCAAAACCAACATAAATTTTATCTTTTGATAGACTATATTTTTCATAAAAAGAGTTATAGTCATCATACATTAACTTAAAAATATTTTTATTTACGCTATTTGGTATGATTTTATAATTCAAATTTGTTAAATTATACCTATTTAAAAACTCTTTTTTTGCCATATTTGATTGAAAAACTACTAACTTCAAATTAGGATTATCTCTGTACATCTTTTTCTCAATAAATACAGTAAGGTAATTTACAGGTGAAAAAAGTCTTTTTATTATCTTCTTAAGTTTACTATAACCTCTATAACCTCTTAAAGAGTTTATTAAAAAATCCAAATGAGATCCACTCCCAGATCTAATTACATGACAGAAGTTAACTTTCGTAAGAGCTATATTCAGAGAATTATCATTATTTTTTGCAATCTTTGAAGCTTTTAAATAATAACTAAAAGTTTTCAAAAACCTTCCTGGTCTCCATAAACCAAATTCAATCACACTATCATTTTTGATATCAGTTTTATTTTCACCACATACCACTTTGACTTCATACCCTTTTTCTACTAAAAAATGATAAAATCTATAACAAAAGTTCTCAACTCCACCATATTTTGAAAAAGTTCTTATAAATAGAACAATTTTTCTACCCATTTAATATCCTTTAAAATCTTTGTTATAAATTTTTCTTTCTAATAACTTTGCATACTTCAAAAATTCGTAAAAGCTACCTATAATTGCAATGATAAAACCTCTATTACCTTCTAAAAAGCCATATTTTAATAAATACATCTTAAAAAATTTTAGCAAAGGCTTCGTAAAGAGTTTAAAACATATAGATATAAAACCCATATCTTTATTTCCACTAACAAATAGAGAAGTATATTTATTAACCTTATTTATATGATCTGAAATATCTCTATATGAATAATGATATAAATCCATCCCTTTAGGCACATAAAAAACTTTACCTTCACAATTCAAAGATTCATGCACCTTTTTATTATCCCAGTAACATTTATTTTTATTATAAATTCTAACTTTATAATCTGGATACCACCCACTATTTTTAATAAATTTACCTAGATAATATGTTCGTCTTGGAATAGCTATTGCTGAAAAACCTTTTGAAAAAACTGTATCCAACTGTTCTAACAAATATCTTTTTAAATCATCAGAAACTTCTTCATCTGCATCTATTGAAAATATTAAATCATTTCTTGCCAAGCTTGCAGCATAATTTTTCTGCTCACCATAGCCATTAAAATCTTTAAAATAAATCTTATCGGTGTATTTTTTTGCTATCTCAATTGTTTTATCTTTACTACCCGAATCCACTACTATTATTTCATCGGCAAAATCAAGAGATTTTAAACATCTCTCAATGTTGTCTTCCTCATTAATAGTTATAATAGTAACAGAAATCTTTTTCATGAATTTAAACCTAAAAATTCTATATATTGTCTGCAAACATTTAATTGCTCAAATTTTTTAATGTATTCATCCTTGATTTTAGGATAACTTCTTAATGCTTGCTGCATTTTCTCAGTAAATGCATCTACATCTCCTGTAGGAACTAAAAAATCAGCAAGTTCCCCAGTCAAAATTTCACTTGGTCCACTCTCACAATTTGTGCTAACTACAGGTGTCTTTAATATCAAAGCTTCAATCAAAGCTCTTGGCAATCCTTCGTAATCTGAACTTAAAACCAAAAGTTTTGCATTTTTAATCAAAGGATAAGGATTAGTGACCATAGGATGCAAAATTACTTTACCATTTAATTGTAATTCATCAATCAACTTTTCCAAATATTGCTGGCCACTACCTTCACCTAAAAGTATTAATTTCTCTTTTAAATTTGCTTTTTTATATGCTTTTAATAAAATATCTTGTCTTTTATGTCTGATATCAAACCTACCAACATGTATAATGTAGTCATCAACAGGAAGATTAAAATGTTCTTTAGACTTATTTAAAATATAATTAGTATCAAAAGGATTATAAATTGTTATGATACTATCTGATTTTATACCAATATTTTTTACCAAATCATTATAAACACCCTTTGATACACATATTATATTTTTATTTCTATACATATTAGCTAAATACTTTCTCTTAAAACTTTTCAATAATAAGTTATCGTTTTTATCTATTCTTTTTTTTGTAAATGAATTTCTAATTATATAGGAAATATTGTGTTTCTTATCTAATTGATTAAGAATTTTTTCCCAACTTTTTGATGTTTGCGCTGTTAATATTGCATCATATTTGCTTTTTTCAGAAAATTTATCCAACTTATTCTTTAAAATAATATGTCTTAAAGGATGTTTTTTGTATTTATCAAGTTGCAATTTAATAATATTAAAATCACACTGTTTATCCCATTCAACTTTACTGCCATAAGCAAGGACTAAGTCAACCAAATAACCTAATTTAACGAATCCATTTAAAAGAGTTAGCGTTGAAACCTCTGCTCCACCAATTCCAAAATTTCCCATTAAATATGCAATCTTTTTCATTTTATGCCGTAAACCTTTTATACATTTTTTTATAATTAATAACCATTTGTTCGAAACTAAACTCTTTAATTGAATTAATTAAATTCTCTTGATTAAATTTACTATCTAAAGAATACAAAAAATGTTCCGCTATTTTTAAACTATTTTTAACCCCAGCAAGATATCCATTTACACCATCTTTAACAACTTCAGGTATTCCACCGGCTTTTGTAGCAACTACGGGTAGTCCAAAACTTAAAGCATCTATAATAGAAGTGCAAAGCCCTTCCTCTTTTGAAGTCATAGTAAAAATATCCATACATTTCAAACAAGAATACACATCTTCCCTAAAACCAGTAAAAACAATATTGTTAAAACATGTTAGTTTCTTAGCAAATTCTACAGTTTCATTGAAAAGAGGGCCATCCCCAACAAGCAGTAATTTTACATCCTTTCTAATTTCATAGACTTTATTAAAGGCTTTTATCAATGTTTTATGATCCTTATGATCTGCAAAATTTGCTACACATCCAATTACCTTATATCCATCTAAAAGTGGTTTCAAATCAGGTGGACACTCATAATCTTCTGGATTTTTAAACTCTACACCACTATAAATAACTTCTATTTTACTCTCGTCTATCCCATCACTCACTAAAACCTTTTTTACAGCTTCTGATATTGCTACAATTTTATCAATATATCTATTGTCATACTTAAATTTACTCAATCTGTTTTTTCTGATAGAAAAATCAACTCTCCTTGTATGCACCAACTTAAATTTAAACCCAACCATTTTTGCTAATACTAAAGGTGTAAGAGAATGTGCATCATGGGAATGAACTATATCTGGTTTAATTTTTTTTATAATCCCAATAATATTCCATAAACTTACTGGACTTACCTCACCTTTAAAATCATAACTAACAATGTTTCTTTCAGATTTTTTTATTAAAACACCTTTGCTGTTTGCTGCAAGAAAACTTTCTACACCTTGTTCTAGTAATCCTGTATGCAATAACAGAGCCTGTCTTTGTCCACCTCTCCACTCTTTACCCGTGTCAACATGGAGAACCCTCATAAACTATTCACCATTTTGAAACTGCATATGATAAAGCTTTTTATAAACTTTAGACTTAACTAAAAGCTCCTTATGTGTTCCAATTGATTCAATTTCCCCTTTATCTAAAACCACAATTACATCCGAATTTATTACTGTAGAGAGTCTATGAGCAATTACAAAACTTGTCCTATGTTTCATCAAATTTTCAAGAGCTTTCTGAACAATTTTTTCTGATTCGGTATCTAAGGCACTTGTAGCTTCATCTAAAATCAGTATTGGTGGATTTTTTAAAAGTGCCCTTGCAATTGTTATCCTTTGCCTTTGACCGCCTGATAGTCTAACCCCTCTTTCCCCAATAACAGTATTATAACCTTCTGGAAGCTCCAAAATAAATTCATGAGCATAAGCTGCCTTTGCTGCATTTATTACATCCTCTTCTGTCACATTATTCATACTGTATGCTATATTGTTAAAGACCGTATCATTAAAAAGAAAAGGTTCTTGAGAAACAATCCCAATATTTTTTCTCAAAGAATGAACTTTAAAATCTCTAATATCAGTTTCACCAATCTTTATGGCTCCAGAGGTAACATCATAAAATCTAGGAATTAAACTCACCAGAGTACTTTTACCTGCTCCACTTGAGCCTACAATTGCAACTGTTGTACCTGGTTTTACGGATAAATTTATATTTTTTAAAACATAATCTTCATTATCTTTATATCGAAAATAAACATGATCAAAAATCACATCTTTCCCTTTTGCATCACATTCTAATTCCCCATCATTTTCCAAAATTTCATTTTCTGTATCCATAATCTCAAAAATTCTCTCCGCAGCAGCAATAGCACTTTGAATATTGTTATTAGCAGAATTTATTCTTTTAAATGGATCGTACATCATAGCAATTGCAGCAATAAATGAAAAGAAGGTTCCAGGTGTTGAAACCCCTTCTATAACTTTAAGTCCCCCATAATAAATTACTAAAGCCAAACCTATAGCACCAATTAACTCCATCATAGGGGAACTTATCTCGTTATAAACAATCTTTTTTATTTCATTTCTAACCAATTTTTCATTATGTACTTTAAATTTTTCCTTTTCTTTATCCTCATTTGCAAAAGCTTTAACGACTCTGATTCCACTAAAAGATTCCTGCAAAACTGATGAAATATCCCCCATTTTTTCTTGCCCACGTCTGCTATATTTTTTTATTTTTTTCCCTATTTTTATTAAAGGTAAAACTACTAGAGGCAAAACAAAAAGAGCAAAGCTTCCAAGATATGGGTCCTGATATAGCACAACAGCAGCTAAACCCAATATGGAAAAAGTCTCTCTAATTGCAGTCACAAACGATGGTATAGAACTTTGAACCATATTCACATCATTTGTGATCCTTGACATTAAAACCCCAGTTGAACTTTCACTAAAAAATCTGATTGGTAACATTATTATTTTATCAAACAAATCATTTCTGATAGCCTGTACAACCTTTTGACCTGTCCTTCTCATCAGAAAATTTTGTAAAAACCTAAAAATACCTTTTATAAGATAGATCCCTACGATCACAAATGGCATCAAAAGTAGTTTTTCTTTCTCTTTATTTATAAATATCCCATCCAAAGCTGGTTTTATTATATAAGCACTAGCCCCATTACTTGCAGCTACAAATAAAGAGAATACAAAAGAAAAGAATATATGCCATTTATAAGGCCTAAAATAAAGCCATACCCTCTTTAAAAGTTTCACAGACATTCCCACTTTTTCTTATTTTGGAGTGAACTTATATACACACTCATTTTTCCAAAAGCAAGACAAAAAACTCACCTATACCACATTATTGACCATCTAATATTTAGACTAACTTACTTTTTTCCATCACTCAATATCTAAATAACAAAACCTGACATTACCTTTGCGTAAAAGGAAATATTATATTGACTTTTTACTCTACTTATAATAAAACATGGTTATCAATAAAATTAGCCATAATTCAATAAGTGAGGGAGAAGATGAATTTTGCATTTTTCAAAACAGAAAAACAGGATGATATTTTGATAGTGACTTTTAATAACACTCAAAAAATGAATGCAATGAATTTAGCTTTTTTTGAAGAATTACCATTATTGGTAGAAGAAATTGAAAAAGATGACTCTGTAAAAGTTGTGATTTTTAGAAGTGATGCAAAGCACTTCTCTGTTGGACTTGACGTGTTTGATCTTGGTCAGAAAATGCCAGATCTTTTAAAAACAGAAACTAAAGCAAAAAGAGTTAAACTCTACAATTTAATCAAAAAAATGCAGCTTGGAATGAACATGATTGAAGAAGGTAAAAAAATCTACATTGCAGCAGTAAACGGTTACTGTATAGGTGGTGCATTAGACTTAATTGCTGCTTGTGATTTAAGAACAGCATCAATGGATGCTAAGTTTTCACTTAGAGAAACAAAATTAGCTATTATTGCTGATCTTGGTAGCCTTCAGCGTTTGCCTTTTATAATAGGCTCTGCAAACACAAAATACCTAGCATTTACCGGGAAAGATATTACAGCAAAAGAAGCTAAAGAGATGCATTTGATAAACGAACTTTATGAAAACAAAGAGGAGCTTGATAAAAAAACCTTAGAGCTTGCAAAAGAAATAGCAGAAAATCCATTTGATGCTGTAAGTGGTGCTAAAAAATTCATAAACAACCTTTCTGAAAAAATCAAAAAAGAAGAATTAGAAAAAATTGCAACACACAACTCTGCATTTTTAGATTTTGAGGAAGTAGCTTATTATTTTCAAAAGTCACTACAAAAAAAGGGGGTAATCAATGAATAGAGTAAAAATAGAAAAAAATGGAACAGTTGCGTATTTAATTATGTGCAACAAAGAAAATAAGCAAGATTTAGATTTTGCAAACCAATTTATAAAAGCCCTTGACAATATTGAAGCAGATAAAGAGATAAAAACTCTCATTATCACCTCTGATGATGAAAAAAATTGGTCTCAAGGGATAAACCTGGAGTGGCTACAAAAAGCTTATGTATCAAAAGATTTTGATACAATCAAAAAATTCTTATACAGAATGAATGACCTTTTCAAAAAATTGATTTTCTATCCTATACCAACAATAGCAGAAATTACAGGGCATGCCTTTGGAAATGGAGCATTACTTTCTTGCTGCTGTGATTTTAGGTTTATGAGAAATGATAGAGGATTTTTCTGCTTCCCAGAGGTAGATGTAAGAATCCCTTTTTTACCATCAATGATAGCATATGCAAAAAAAGCTATCCCATATCAAAATTTTCAAAAGATGGTTTTTACAGGCAAAAGATTTACCGCAAAAGAGATGGAGCAGTTAAACGGAATACACAAAGCTTGTGAAAATTTAGAAGAGTTAAAAGCCACAACATTAGAATTTGCAAAATCATTTGATAAAGCAAGAAGTATTTATGCTGAACTAAAAAGAAGGATGTATGTTGATATTTCAGAAGCTTTTGAAAAAGATAAAGAAATTATAGAATCATTACAAATTATGGCATAATCAAAATTGGGGCATTCAAAAAGCCCCTTTTTATTTTACTAAAAGCTCTAAATACCCTTTTTTTTCATAACTTTTAATATCTTGACCGGTATTTGTTGGATTTAAGAAAGTATCATCTGCAACAATTTCATATTCATACTTTATTTTTACATAATCAACTTTCGAAGGTACTACAATCTCGTATTTTTTTATATTGGAAGCTTTTAATCTGCTTACATAAAAATAACGATCAAATTTACGAGAATCAGTAATCCTTATCTTAAGATTTGACATAACATAATTTTTCCTATTTTTGAAAACCAAATAGAGTTTTTTCTTATCCCCAATTCTCAAAATATTATAGTAAATTATAAAATCATCATTCTTCTGCGAATATTTATAATCTTTCAGCAATGTTTTATTTGATTTAAAATTGAAATTTAAAGAACAACCAAACAATAATAAAAATGTCACTAAAAAAAGATACATCAAACCAATTTTTTTTGTCATAATTTAAAAAGCTCCTTTTCATATTGATAAACTTCATTAAACATTTCATCAATCTCATCACTAGTTTCAACATCTATTCCAAACTCATTTCTTAGTTGCTCAATTCTATTTTCATCGGTAAAACTTACAATATTCATATTGTTTTTACTTAGGACTAAGTCTGAATATTCCACTATTTTTGTATATTCCTTATATTTTGAATCTTCTGATGAATGATGATATTTAATAGCATCAGAATAAATACCTGGTAAATTCCATAGTTCAACAAGTTTTGCTCCAACCTCAGCATGAGTAATATCAAATAGCTCCTTTTCTTTTTCATATAAAGATTCTTCTGTCCCATAAATCTCACTAATCATCTCTTCATAATTTTTTATGTATTGATTCATTATTATTATACCAAGGTCATGTAACATCCCTATCAAAAAAACTTCTTCACTTATCTTGTTACTTATTTTAAGTGCTACAATTCTAGAATATATTGCTACAGCGACAGAATGCTCCCATACTTTTTGTATAAGCAAACTCGCCTTAAAGTTTTCAAATAATGTTTTTGTAGAAAGGGCAATCACCAAATTTTTTATATTAGTAGCTCCAAGGAATGTGATAGCTTGAGTTAAGTTTCTAATTTCACTCTTTGGTGAATAAAGTGCAGAATTTGCAAGTTTTAAAATAGATGCCGTTATATTCATATCTTTGGAAATAACTGAAACTAATTCTGCAAAAGAAAAATCGGGCTTGTTTAATATATCAATAACCTTTTTAGCAGTCTGAGGCAATGCAGGCAAATCATCTAATTCTTTTAATTTGGATATAATATCGCTACTCATAAAACTACTTTTCCTCCATTTCTTTTTTAGTCTTATCCTCTTCACTTTTTTCAGCTTCTACATTCTCTTCCTCAGGATTGTTATCATTATCAAAGGATTTTTCCTCTTTATCTACTTCATCTTGTTTTATTTCCTCATTATCTGATTCAAGATTTTCTTCTTTATCTTCTTCGTATTCGTATACTTCATAATCTGCATCATACACATCTTTTTCTTGAGGTTCATATTTTAAATTTTTAATCTCTTCAATTTTATGATTTAATTCTTCTATTTGCTCTTCTATCTCTTTGATTGCATCATATTCTGCCCTGATTTCTTCCTCTACCAGCTCACCTTCATCTAACAATGCAACAACCTTTTTCCCTAAAAGTTTCAAACGCTCATCCTTCTTCTTGGTAAAAGAAGCTATTTCAATTTTTAACTTACTGATTTTTGCAAGTTTTGTAGCCTCAAGTTTCCCTTTCTCAAAGGTATTCTTAAGCCAGTCAAGGTTTTTATCTTTACTCATAATTACCCCCTTTTATCCTACAATCTTTAATTTAAAATAATATAATACAGCAAGCATCCCAATATTCAAAAGCAAAGAGATGAAAAACATTACTTTCCAAAATCCAGAAGAGGATTCAGATTTTACCTCAATATTACCACCTTTTAAAAATTTGGAAAAAATAGAATCTTTGATTTTTATCCAAGGAGTATTTTCATAAGAAACAAAATCAACAGAGAGAAATTTTGCATTTAATATACCATCTTTCACATCATTATATGACAATTTATCCAAAAAGGTACCATTCAATAATTTTATCTCAAAAGACTTGGGTTCTTTTGTGTTTTTATATAATGCACCACACGAAGGACATTTTGTTTCCCCTTTTGTTTTGAAATCAAAGGTAGCATTGCAGGATTTACATATAGCTTTCATTTTGGCCCCCTATCTTTTTAGGTGCTTTTCCATCTTTTAAAAAGATTATGCTCTACATTCATTATATCAAACATTTTCCCAATAATAAAGTAAATTAAATCTTTTATATCTTCTGGTTTATGATAAAAAGCTGGAGCTGCTGGGATAATATTTGCTCCTAAATTGGACAACTTCAACATATTCTCAAGATGAATAGAGTTAAGTGGTGCTTCTCTAAAAAGTATTGTTAACCTTCTCTTCTCTTTCAGTGCCACATCCGCAGCCCTTTCTATAAGATTTGAGCTGATACCATTTGCAATTCTACCAATACACCCCATTGATGCTGGGATAATGACATAATCATCCACTTTAAACGAACCGCTTGAAACTGGAGCAGCAAAATCTCTATAATCGTAAACTGTCAACTTTGACCTATCAATCTTGTAAAATGAAAAAAAATCATCAATATTATATAAATTATTATGTTCGTAATAAATATTTTTTACAGAATCATCTGTACAGGTAAAAAATAATTTAACATCATCTAACTTACAAAGCTCATGCAAAAAATACCCAGCATAGAGGCTACCACTTGCACCTGTCATCCCAATAAATATTTTTCTCATAAAACCACCACATCAAAAAATGTAAAAACAAATATCGTAAGACTAATGTATGCATTGAGATTAAAAAATGCCATATCTAACTTTGATAAATCGTTTGGCTTTATAATGGAGTGTTCATAAATCATAAACAAACCACATAAAATAACACCAATTAAATATAAAATACCAAGATTAAATATAAATTTTGCATATAAAAACAAAACAAAAGCAATTAAATGAAAAGCTCTCGCAAGATAAATACTATTTTTTATCCCTATAAATCTTGGAATAGAAAAAAGGTTATGCTCTCTATCAAAATCTATATCCTGAATAGCATAAATCAGATCAAACCCAGCAACCCAAAACATAACACCTACACCAAGCAAAACTATCCTAAAATCAATACTTCCTGTAATAGCTACCCATGCGCCCATTGGAGCAAGTCCCAAAGCAATACCTAAAATCAGATGACATAAAAAAGTAAATCTTTTTGTATATGAATATAAAATAAAAATTATAACAGGAATTGGGGATAGTTTAAAACATAAAGGGTTTAATTTGTAAGCCGCTAAAAAATACAGTAAAAAGGATATTATTATATAAATAATTGCTTCTTTTTTACTTATTTTCCCTGCAGGTATTTCACGATTTGCTGTCCTTGGATTTTTTGCATCTATTTCGGCATCGGCTACACGGTTAAAACCCATTGCGCCAGATCTCGCACCAAGCATTGCAACAGCTATCCAAAAGATTTTATCAATAGAAGGGATACCCTTTGCAGCTATTATGGCTCCTGTAAATGCAAAAGGGAGAGCAAACAGTGTGTGCTCAACCTTTATCATTCTAAAAAAGGAAATAACTTTTTCCAAAACTACCCCCTTAAAATATTCACTACAGCTTTTGCAAAGTCATCAGAATCGTTTAAACTTTCTATTCTTTCTATATTTAAGCCGTTTTCTTTGGCAAATTTAATATATTGTTCATCAAGCTCAATCAATGTCTCTATATGATCAGAAACAAAGGATATAGGAACAACTATTATATTATCAACCCTCTTTTCAACATAGGACTCTATAACCGTTTTCGTTTCAGGCCCCAACCATTTTATCGGACCAGTTCTACTTTGAAACGCAAGCTCATAGTTTTTTACACTGCCAAGCATACTGCATATTAGGTCAATCTGTGCTTTTAATTGTTCCACATAAACATCCCCTTTAGATAATGTATACTCTGGCAAAGAATGAGCAGAGTAAAGCAGATGACAATTTTCTAACTCAACACCTAACCTTTCAGATGCCGATTTTATTCTTTTAACTATACACTTATTATATTCTTCACTCAAATGCCAAAAAGGGATTACCTTATAACTCTTGTTAATCGGTTTTATATTTGTAGCATTAAACAACCTTTTAAAACAAACTCCACTTGTAGTATAAGAATATTGAGGATACATAGTCATAATATAAATATTTTCATAATCCCCATTTTGAAGTTTGCTGGCAGTTTCCTCAATATAAGGTTTATAATAACACATCCCGATTTCAGTTTCTAATTCTCTTTTAGTTATCTCTTTATAATAAACTTTCACCTTTTCTAATAATTTTATCAAATACTTAGTCTGTGGAGAACCACATCCCATTTTAATATATTCTGGAGCAACCTTTTTGCTCCTACTTTTTGCAATTATTTTAGCTAAATACTTTTGCAACCCCCCAATTTTAAAATCGATAATATCCCTATCAGAAAATAGATTAAATAAAAATTCTTCTATACCATCAATATTATCAGGGCCTCCCATATACATTACATAGAGCAAATCCATTATTCTACTTCACCCTTTACAAATTTCACTAAAAATTCCACATTTTCTACAGGCGTTTGTGGTAAAATACCATGCCCGAGATTAAAAATGTGTCCTTTTATATTTTTCCCTTCATTTATTATAGTCTTAGTCATTTCCCTTATTTTATCTTGTGATGCAAATAGTAAAGTTGGATCCATATTCCCTTGCAAAACAAACTCATCATCTGTTAGTTTTGCATAATCTTCTAAATTAACGCTCCAATCGACCCCAAGAGCATCACATTTTAATTTTTTCAATGAATTAAAAAATGTGGCCCCATTTTTTGCAAAGTATATTACTTTTGCATTTTTCAAGTTATTTATTATGTAATCCACATAAGGGAAGACATATTTTTCATAATCATAAGGGGATAACACACCTGCCCATGTATCAAAAATCTGTACAACAGGACAACCATTATCAATTTGAGCTTGCAAATATTTGATAGTACTATCTGATAATTTTTCCATCAAAATTCTATAACCGTCTTCATCATTTCTCATGAATGTTTTTATTACATCAAAGTTTTTAGAACCTTTCCCTTCTACCATATAACAAGCTAGTGTAAATGGAGCACCAGAAAAACCGATTAACGGAACATCCAGCTTACTTACTAACAACTTAACAGTTTCAATAACAAAATTTAAATCTTTATATGGATCTACAAGAGTTAACTTTTCAGCATCAGTTTTGCTTCTTATTGGATTAGCTATTACAGGTGCAGGATTAAAATCCAGCTCAACACCCATAGGCTCAATTGGTATTAAAATATCTGAAAACACTATAGCGGCATCAAGTCCAAATGCCCTAATAGGCTGTAGGGTTACTTCACAAGCAAGCTCTGGTGTTTTACAAAGCTCCAAAAATGTAACTTTACTTCTAACATCTCTATATTCCTTCATATACCTGCCTGCTTGCCTCATCAACCATATTGGCGGTCTTTCGACTTTTTCACCATCTAAAACTTTAAGTAATAAATCGTTTTTCATACAAAATCCCCTTTACTATTTTACCATTCATAAATATTGCACGATAATATTTTTAATACCTATTGTGCAACAACCTTTACTTAATAATCACAAAATTATATGCACTAAAATATTAAAATAGACAATAGTAATTATTAAATTCCTTTAGAAATGGATTGGTTTAGAGGGATAAATTATAAGGAATTATTTTGGAGATAAAAAAAAAGCGGGTGACGGGACTCGAACCCGCGACCTCAACCTTGGCAAGGTCACGCTCTACCAGCTGAGCTACACCCGCTTAACTCAGGCGTTATTTAATATATTTAACTTTCATTTTTGTCAAGAACTTTTGTTATTAAAAAAGTCAAAATGTTTTGATTTATTCTAAATTTAATGATAAAATTAATTATGAGTGTAGAACGTCAAGAGTTTTTTTACATATTCACAGATTTAGCAAATAAAACAACTGTAGCCATACTAATTTACCAAGACAACAAGATTATTTTTGCTAATCCAGCTACAAGCCAAATTACTGGTTACAAAAATGACGAATTAATCGGAATGAATTTTTGGGAGCTTGTAGATGATAATTTTAAAGAAGTAGTCAAAAAAAGAGGTTTAGAAAGACAACGTGGTTTAGATAGCCACCATAAATACAATGTACTTGTCAAAAGGAAGGACGGAAAAAAGCGATGGGTACTGCTAGAGGGAAGAACTACTATTTACAGAGGTCGACCAGCTGGACTTGTAACTGCTATTGATATCCACGAAGAAAAAGTTAGTAAACAACACCTTGAACAACAAGCGATACTACTTTCCATTTTAAACAAGCTTGATAATAAGTTGAAAAATGTACTTACTGAAGAGCAGTTACTAAATATAGTAAAAAAATCTATTGCAAAACATCCTGATATTACATGTTTTACCTTTTTCTTATTTGATGACAACAAGAATATAACAAATTTTACTTCTTACAATTTGAAAAAGTCATTATTTAATAAGTATATTAATAAATCTTACGAAGAGCTCCCTGGATGTTTCCAACAACTAAAAGCTAAAAAAACCCTTGTTGTAAGTAAAGGTAAGTTATATTCATTTTGTAAAGGGTGTATTTTATCAAAAAGAAATAGAGGAGACTTTGTAGTATTAAAGAGATTAGAATATAAGGAGAATTTATTAGGTTTTATATCAATAACATTTCAAAGAGAGCATAAAACATTAGAAAAATTCGAACACATTTTACTCAATGAGATTCTTAATACAATTGCAAAAACAATATTTGAACTAAATCAAAATTTAGCTTTAAATAAATTGGAAGAAAACTTTAAAACATTTCTAGAAAACAATATAGCTGCTATAGCAATAACAACCCCACAAGGTTCATTTATAGATTGCAATCAGGCTTTTTTAAACCTTTTTAACTACTCATCGAAAGAAGAAGTTTTAAAAACACCAGCATCATCCTTTTATAAAGACAACAAACAAAGAAAATACTTTATAAAATTATTAAAAAACAAAAAGGTTGTTAAAAATATTGAAATGACATATCTGGATAAAAATGGGAATGAAGTCTTTGTTTTAGAAAACGCCGTTGGAAAATTTGAGGGTGACGAGCTAAAATATATCTATAGTTTTTTATACGATATAACTTTTCATCGTAAAATAGCTAATCATTTGATAAATACTGAAAAATTAGCAAGTATAAATGCACTTACTGGTAATATTGCACATGAAATAAATAATTTATTAACTCCAATTGCCACATTATCTTCACACTTACTTAGTGATAAAGATGTTAACCCTAAGGTAAAAAATATATTAAAACTAATCAGCGACTCTGCATTTAAAGCTTCAAACATAATTAACAGAGTACTTGAATTCAGTATGGTAGAAAAATCTGCTAAGAAACTAGTATCTCCAGAAAAATTATTAAACGACTTTATTGAAATTTACAAAGATAATATTCCCAAAAATATCTCACTTCAAATTCACTGCGATAGTGATATCCCAGCTATAGAAGCCGATTATAATCAGATATTTCAAGTATTTAGGAATATTTTTACAAATTCCATTGAGGCTTTGCCAAACGGTGGTAATATCAAAATTACTTTAAAAAAGGTTTCTCCAGAAACGTTGCCAACAGAAATACAAGACTTTGAGAGAAACTATATAGAATTTACTTTTAAAGACAATGGACTTGGAATAAAAAAAGAGCATTTAAGTAAAGTATTTGAACCCTTTTATACAACTAAACAAGATAAGGAATCACTTGGACTTGGACTTTATTCTGCATATAGCATTATAAAACAGCATAATGGGCATATAATTATCGACTCAGAAGAAAATAAAGGTACAGAAGTGAAAATCTATTTACCGACCATCTTAGATGCTTTTAATACTACAAACGAAGAACATTTAAAGAAACAATAACCTATGAATTTTTATAATATCCTAAGAATAACCAAGACTTTAAAAAATCCATTGCCAAAAGGTTTCAAAAATAGTACTAATTTTCTTATAAAGTCGTTGCAAATTTTCAAATTTTAATATATATGAGTTGTTCGCTATTTTTATGGAGGTAGAATAATGGCAAGAAGATGTGATATATGTGGCAAAGGACCAATGTTTGGACACACTATTAGTCACGCTCATAATGTTTCAAGAAGAGTTTTTTATCCTAATGTTCACAAAGTTAGAGTTATTGAAAATGGCAAGGTTGTTAGGAAAAAAGTCTGCACTAAATGTTTAAAAGCTGGAAAAGTTCAAAAAGCATAAAGATGGGTATTGGCTTCAATACCCTTTTTTCTCTACCTAAACGTAACCCTTCTCTTCTTTAATTGTTTTTTAGCGTATTGGTATATCTTTAAAACTTCATAAACCCTTTTTACTTCATTTTTTAGGTGACTTAAATCTTTGCTATTATCAATAATAAAATTTGCATATTTTAATTTTTCTTCATAAGGCATTTGAGCTGAAATAATTTTTTGAGCAAGATTTAAATCGATATTATCTCTTTGTAGCAATCTTTTAAGCTGACTATCATAATCTACATATACAACGATAATACCATCAAACCTATCAAACGTCTTTTTTTCCACAATCAAAGCAGCTTGAGTAATTATTATCGCTTTATCATCTTTTGATTTTATTTCAGAGACCAATCTTTTTTCATATTCATGAATTGCAGGATGAACAATATCCTCTAAAATCACCCTTTTTCTATCGTCGTCAAAAACTATTTGCTTTAGTTTCCCTCTATTTATCTCACCATCTTCAAGCAAAATATTATCACCAAAGGCTTCAACAATTTTAAAATAAGCATCTTTACCTTTTTTCATAACTTTCCTGCTAATTTCATCGGCATCAATTGTGTAGCAACCATACTCTTCAAAAAATTTGGCTGCAGTACTTTTTCCCGAGGCAATATTACCTGTTAATCCTAAGTACAAGCTCATTTTACACCATAAATCTTTTTCAAAACTTTTATTTTATCTTCAAAACTAAGTGTAGAAATCAAAACACAAATTTCATCCGGCTGAAAATCTCTACATACTTTCGGCCTATTTTCATAATTAGCGCATTTCCCATCATCTCTTAGATGCTTACATCTTTCAAACTGTGGTTTATTCAAAGTGGATATATCAAAGAAATAACAACACACACCACATTGTAAGCACTCAATCTTAATTTTCTTTTGTGACATAATTTCTAAGTCTTCCTACCCCTTCTACTTCCACTTCCACCACATCACCAGGCTTCAATTCCCCTACACCTTCAGGTGTTCCTGTAGCAATAACATCTCCAGGATAAAGGGTCATAACTTTTGAAATAAATGATATCAATTGGGGTACTTTAAAAATCATATCTTTAGTATTTCCATCCTGTCTAATTTCACCATTAACAAAGCTTTTTACGCTTAAATTGTCAAAACTCTCAAACTCAGTTTCAATAAATGGGCCAAATGGTGCAAATGTGTCAAAAGACTTTGCCCTTGTAAATTTCCCCTCTTTTTTCTGAATATCCCTCGCAGTAATATCATTAAAACAGGTATAACCTAAAACATAATCAAGAGCATCTTCTTCACTTACACTTTTACACCTTTTCTTAATAACAATTGCAAGTTCAGCTTCATAATCTACCCTATTTGATTGCTCTGGATAAATAATTAAACCTTCGTGATTATTAATTGCAGAATTTGGCTTGAGAAAAATTAATGGCTCTGTTGGCACTTCATTACCAAGCTCTTTTGCGTGGTCAGCGTAATTACGACCAATACAAACAATTTTTGAAGGGATTACAGGTGGTAAAAAATGTACCTCATCAATTTCATAAATTTCGTCTGTAACAGTAAAATTATCAAAAAAAGTACCCAAAACTCTTCTTATCTTCCCATCAACTAAAACTCCCTTTTTTTCTACCTCACCAGTTTTAAATCTTAAAAGTTTCATCTTTGCCTCCTGCTCAATTAAAGAACATATACTTTTTTAATAGTTATTATAAAATCCTGCAACTACAAAATTTAAATTAAAAAAATAGAAAATATTACCCGACAATTTTAATTGTTTAAAAGCTAAGAATAACTTTAAAAAACTTTTAGCTTTTGAAATTATGAAAAGCTAAAAAAATTCATTAATTCGAAAGTAAATTTTAAAACAGATTATTTCGCTGTGAAGAAAATTAATTTAGAAGCTTGAGGCATGCCGGAGGGGGGACTCGAATAGCAATAGTTATCCCATTGATAAACCTGACAATAATACCCTGTCCAAAATAACCATTACCCAAAATGTTACCCAATTTTATTTTACCCACTCCTTTCATCTAATTATTTGTTACTATAGTATTATCTAATATAATTTCAACATTAAGTTTAAAAAGACTTTTTTAACCATTAAATAAAACTTTTACGAAAAATAAAAGCTGGTGTATTTTTGCCATCATGAATAAAAAACAAATTCCCTTTAATTAATACAAACAAGTATACAAGATCTTAAAACGCCTTAATATTTATATCCATACAGGTCATTAATTGACAATTATACATAACAAATCAAAACAAGGAACTTTCTTAAGCCTTTTAAAAGTTTTTGAAAGGATTTTTACATCTTTGTATCCTTTTGGGCTATTGGCTTTAATATGCATTTGTAAGAGCCTTTTATTTGAAATTAACCAACCGAATTACAGAATTATATAAAAAAATATTTTATATTTTTCCATGGAAATATGAATATGCAAGGTCTATTCACCAAAAAGAAAACACAAATAAGATTAATTATAACGGATGGCAAACAGAAAAACATAATCAGAATTGTCCGCCTCCCTTACTTACCAAAGAATAATAAGACGAGAAGTTAAAAGATATTAGAATATGTAATGGACTTTATTTTGATTGGTTTGATTGTTGCTTTGGTAATTTACCTGATGACAAGAAAAAAAGTGGGGGTTGCCAATAGATGATTACAATAATCAAAATAGTATAAATGAAACAAACAAACCGAATAATGATTATGTAGATCTTACTATGGAAGATCTGTAATGATTTTAATATTGTGCTAATATAATCAAAAATTAACTATAATTTACTTCATAAGGGGATAATAAGCGAGACTATTCAAAATTCCACGTTAAGGTTCCTTCTTATTTACTCTTTTTTTTTATAACACGTTGACACGGAATTTTGAACACTACCTATTTTAATTTTCCAGATCATTTTTCATTGAAAGATACTCTTCTTTTGTTATTTCACCTCTGGCATACCTTTCTTTTAAAATATTAAGAGCATGATTCTTCCCTGTTTTTGTAATACTATTTTTTGAACCAAAATCCCTTATAAACATAAAAAGAAAATAGATTATCACTATCAAAATAACTAACCAAATAACCATACTAAATATCCCCATAAAACCAAAGCCTCCAAAACCACCATATCCATGCATCATAATCTTCCCCTTTTTAAAAAAAGAGGGGGTATTAACCCCTCTTACTAATCATTGTCCTTATCATAATTATCTGGGAAAGGTCCCATTACATTGCCCCATGGATTTACATGAAATTCAAATTTGTTACCTGCTGCATCAACCACATCCACTTCATACATTGTTCCCATTGGCATTCTAAACTTTTCTACCTCTTTAATCTTATAACCTTTAAAATTTTCTTTTAATACTTTTTCCACTGCTTTTTTAGCATCTTCTTTAGTTATCTGCTTCACTTCACCCTGATAATTTGGGCCATATCCTCTCATCATACCTGAGCCATAACCATTACCCTGATAACTGTATCCAGGCCCCATCATACCATATCCTCTACCAAATCCTGGACCATAACCATTACCCTGATAACCGTATCCAGGCCCCATCATTCCAGAACCCATCATTCCAGGCCCCATCATACCATATCCTCTACCAAATCCTGGACCATGGGCAAATGCCAAAGTTGCTCCAAAGACTACAATTGCTCCTAATATTAAAAGTTTTTTCATCGCTCTACCTCCTATATTTTTCTCTTATAAGCGAAATCACTTATTGTATATGCATATAGTGTGCCATTGTGCCAAATGTTCTTAACTTATTGATAAATAAAGGACTTGACAATGTAATATCAATTTAAGCTGTGTAATAAGGTTACAGTTATGTGTAAAATTTACACAATACAATAATTTTATCATTTACAACCTTGAAATAACATTGGAAAGTCTGGAAAAAATCTCATTTGCAATTTCTTCTAAGTCTGTATTCTCTACTATGCTCATCTGTTTTACTGGATTTATAGTTGAAACCTCTGTTTCATTATCTGAAATCTTTCTGATTACCACATTACAGGGGATAACTGTACCGATATTTGGCTCCGTCTGTAATGCTTTGTATCCAAAATGAGGATTGCATGCTCCCAATATAAAATATTTTTCAATGTCAACATCAATCTTTTCTTTCAGCAAACTTTTCATATCAAGTTCATAAAGCACTCCAAAACCTACAACCTTTAACAGTTCTTTTGTCTTTAGTACAGTTTCATCAAAACTATAACTAACTTTTTTACTTAAATAATAATTCATGTTCATTACCTCCTGTTAGATAATTTTATTAATCTTATAATTAACTTCTTTGTTGCGGATATAATATCTCAAACCAACAAAATAGATAGCTAAAAAAAGTAACGATAATAAAGGAGCAATATATCCATTTCCAAAATTTTTATCAATATATGACCCTATAATTGCACCAAACATGAGTGCAACAACAGGTAAAATATATGCTAAAAACCCGTTTTTATATATTTCTCTTTTCATCATATAAAGCTCAACAACATCGCCAACTTTAACAGCTTTATCAGTAACAAGTTCCACTTGAAAACTTTTACCAGAAGCTACAGCACATGTGTCCCTTGATTCACAATGACTACATCCCGCAAATTGAACAACACTAACAACAACTTTATTTCCATTAACTTCAATCACTTTTCCACAAACTTTCTTTATTTTACTCATAATAATCCCTTTTTTTCATATTCCTAACTTACTAAAAATTGACCCATCATACCGTTATCCTCATGTTCAAGTATATGGCAATGATACATAAAAACACCCTTTTTCCTGAAGTTCATTATCAAATCCACAGTATCACCATTTCTTAAAGCGATTGTATCTTTCCAACCCTGTTCATGCCCTGTAGGCTTCCTTCCATTTCTTTTTAAAACTTGAAAAAGTACACCATGAGCATGAAAGTTGTGAATTATTGAATTTCTACCTCCACCCATCATCCCATGCATTCCCATTCTAACAGAAACTCTCCAAATCTCAGTTGTACCAATCTTAGTGTTTTCATCAATTCTATTCATTTGAAATTGTTTACCATTAATAGTCACCATATGTCCCAGACCGCTTAATACAAACTCTCTTACTCTTACAACATCCTTCTCAGATATCTTATCTATATCAATCAACCTGGTAGGAATTTCATACCTTTTCCCTTTTTTCCCCACCTTTAAAGTTAGAAAGTTGTATCCTCTATCACCAAATAAGATTTCACTACCTTCATCAAATTCAGAAAAATCAGCTACTATTTCCACTCTTTCCCCTGGTGATAGTAAAACATCATTCACTTTTATAGGTTTTTCTAATAAACCGCCATCTGAAGCAATTATTACAAATGGTAACTTGTTATTGAACTTTAAGTTATAGCTTCTTGCATTAGAAGCATTTAAAATTCTAAATCTAACTTTACCTCTTGGAATTGTCTTTTTAGGTTCAATCACACCATTTACCAAAACTTTATTACCCAACATTCCATACATAATATCATTCATGTTGGTCAAATAAAGAAGATCACCTTTTTGTGAAAATCTTTTATCTTGAATCACCAAAGGAATATCATCTACACCATATTCATTTGGTAAATTCAACCTATTTTCATCCTCTACTATAAACAATCCACCAAGGCCACCATAAACCTGAGAAGCAGTAGTCCCAATTCCATGGGGATGATACCACAGTGTTGCTGCTTGTTGCTCTACTTTGAATCTTGCAGTCCATTCACTACCATTTGGAGAAACAACTTGATGTGGTCCCCCATCCATTTCGCCAGGAACTACCATACCATGCCAATGAACTGTAGTTTCTTCCTTAAGAAAATTTTTTACTTTTATTTCCACAATGTCACCTTTTTTAGCTTTTAGAGTTGGGCCCAGTATATTTCCATTGTAGCCTAAAGATGGTACTTTTACTCCTGTAAAATATTCATACATACCTTGTTGAACATTTAAGGTATATTTCACATAACCTTTTTCATTCGATTCATTTTCTAATAAAGGTGGAGTTGGTAAAGTATCCCATTCAGATTTTTCATTTGCGAACCCTTTTGGTATACCTAATCCACCTACTAGTAAAGCTCCTGCCAATCCCATATTAAATCTTCTTCTTGTAATCATTCCTTTTCCTCCTTTCAACTTTCTAAATCTTTTTTCATTTTTAAATATACATCTCTATCAATTTCCCCTTTAGCATATCTTTCTTTTAGAATTTCTAATAATCTTTTAGATTCAACAGCTTTATCATGCTGTTTAATCCCACCAAAACTTCTAACTATAATTATTAGAAATAAAACAAACCCAACAATTATCAAAATCCAAACCAATATCTTAAACATCCACATAAAACCGAACCATCTATATCCATACATCTTAACAACCTCCTACACTCATTTATTACTTTATAAACAAAAACAATGCCAATTATTAAAGTGTTATAATATACTGTTAATATTAAATTAACTAAACCTTACAATCCAAAAGTGTGTAAAAAAGTTACACAAACTATGTAAACATTTCACACTAAACGTATAGGAATTTATGTTAAAGAAATCACTTTTATAATCTATTGAAAACTAAAGTACTTTATTTAAGTATTCTATAATCTCAGCTAATTCTTTAAGTTTTCTTTCAATATCTTCACCATCTCGTGAAGATATTGCCTTTTTAACACAGCTTTGTAAATGAGAGTTCAATATATTTACATTTGCCTTTTTCAAAAGGGCAATACAAGCAAGTATCTGTTTTGAAATATCTATACAATATTTCCCGCCCTCAACCATTTTAATAACAGCATCTGTCTGCCCTCTTGCAGTTTTCAAATATTGTAAAGCTTCTTTTCTGTCCATAACACACACCTGTAATTAAACCGAAGGGCAAGACCCTTCAGTTTAATTACAACAACCTTTCTCGTCATTTTCTGCTATTATTTCTTTAACAGTATAACCAGCTTCTTCCACTGCCTCAATCAATGCATTATCATCAATATCGCTACATTCAACCACAGCCTTTCCTATTTCCACTTCAACATTATCTGTGCAACTTAATGATTCAAGCTCTTTTTTAACACTCATAACACAATGATCACAGCTCATACCTTCGATAATTATTGTTTTTTTCATAACAACTTACCTCCTTTTTTAGTGTTCTATTTTAAACTTTTTCAATCTTAACGCATTTGTAACTACAGAAACTGAGCTAAAAGCCATTGCTGCTGCAGCAATCATAGGACTAAGAAGTGGACCACCAAATATATGTAACACTCCTGCAGCAATTGGAATCCCCAAAGTATTATACGCAAACGCCCAAAATAGATTCTGCTTTATATTTCTAATTGTTGCTTTACTCAACTGAATTGCAGTAACAACATCCAACAAGTCACTTTTCATCAATACAATATCTGCAGATTCCATAGCCACATCAGTTCCTGATCCAATGGCTATACCAATATCAGCCTGTGCAAGTGCCGGAGCATCATTTATACCATCACCTACCATTGCAACAACATGTCCTCTTTCTTGAAGTTTTTTAACTTCGTTTGCCTTATCCTGTGGTAAAACCTCTGCTAGTACTATATCTATTCCTACCTCTTTAGCTATTGCTTCAGCTGTTCTTTTATTATCACCTGTAATCATTGCAACCTTTATCCCCATCTCGTGAAGTTTTTCAACAGCCTTAACACTTGATGGCTTCACAGTATCTGCCACCGCAATAATACCTTTTAATTTACCATCAACAGCAACAAACATAGGAGTTTTTCCTTCTTTTGCGAGTTTTTCAAACAGGTTCATCTGAGATGTAATATCAACACCTTTCTCTCTCATAAGCTCTATGTTACCAAGATAAATCTGCTTATTATCTATATGCACCTCAATACCAAAACCAGGAATAGCTAAGAACTTATCAACCTTTTTAAATTCCAAACCTCTTTCCTCAGCTGCTCTAACTATAGCATCACCAAGCGGATGTTCAGAACCCTTTTCAGCCGAAGCAGCTAAACTAAGAAGATCGTTCTTTGTAAAATTGTCAAAAACCACCACATCAGTCACTTTTGGTTTACCTTCTGTTATTGTTCCAGTTTTATCAAAAACAACTGTATCAATTTTATGAGCTGTCTCCAATGCTTCTCCACTCTTTATCAGAATACCATTTTCTGCTCCTTTTCCTGTACCCACCATTATCGCTGTAGGTGTAGCAAGCCCAAGAGCACAAGGACATGCAATCACTAAAACGGATATAAAAATTGTCAATGCAAAAATACCGCCCGCACCTGCGAAATACCAAGCTACCGCTGATAAAATTGCTATCGCAATCACAACAGGAACAAAGTATCCTGAAATTATATCAGCCAATTTTGCAATAGGTGCTTTTGAACCTTGCGCTTCTTCCACTAATTTAATAATCTGAGCTAGAGCAGTATCTTTTCCAACTTTTGTAGCTTTAAACTTAATGTTGCCATTTTTATTAATCGACCCACCGATTACCTTGTCTCCAACCCTTTTTTCTACAGGAATACTTTCACCTGTTAACATCGATTCATCAACAGATGTATATCCATCTATGATAACTCCATCTACAGGTATTTTCTCACCAGGTTTAACAATGACGATATCTCCAACTTCTACTTCATCTACAGGAATTTCCATCTCTTTTCCATCTTTTAAAATTAAAGCCGTTTTAGGTTGTAGCCCCATAAGTTTTTTTATAGCTTCTGATGTTTTACCTTTACTTACACTTTCAAGATATTTTCCAAGTAATATTAAAGTGATTATTACACCAGCAGTTTCAAAATAAAGATCATTTACATATTTTGTATTACCAAAAAAAATTGCAATGACACCATATAAACCATAAACGATAGCTGAAGATGTACCAATCGCAATCAACGAATCCATATTTGGGCTAAGTTTAAAAAGATTTTTGAAACCAATCGTATAGAATTTATACCCTGCTATAATAATAGGAATTACAAGTAAAGCCTGAGCTAAAGCAAAATTAAATGGATGTTTTTGAGGATTTATGAAATCAGGGAGATTCAATCCGATTAAATGACCCATTGAAATATAAAGTAGCGGGATAGAAAAAATTGCTGAAATAATAACTTTTAACTTTAAAGTCTTTATTTCTTTATCTCTTCTTTTTTTCTCATAATCAACACTATCACCTTTTTCTATATCAAGAGGTTTATACCCTGCATCTGTAATTGCTTTTTTAATTTCAGATAATCTTACTTTGGAAGGATCATATGTAACAACAGCTTTTTCTGAAGCAAAATTTACATTTGCAGATTTTATACCATCAAGTTTCCCTATATTCTTAGAAATAGCGTTTGCACAAGAAGAACATGTCATCCCTTTAATGGGAATAGAAACAGTTTTCAAATCACTCCCTTCTTCAATATCATAGCCAGCATCTTTTACTGCATTTTTAATTTTTTCATCATCCACTTTTTCTGGATTAAAGGACACAAGCATCTTTTCTGTGGCAAGATTTACACTGACTTTTTCTATCCCATCAATTTTAGACACTTTCTTTTCTATCCGATTAACACATGATGCACATGTCATCCCTTTTACTGTAAATATTTTCTCTCTCATCACAACCTTCCTTTCTTACTTTTAATCCAGCCACCCATATAGGGGGGGATTTATATATAATATGCTTTTCAAAAATTATGTCAATTGAAAATATCAGATTTTATTTACTAAAAACATTTTAATTTGAATTTATTAATTTAATTAGATGATCCCTTAAATTTTAGTGTTCTCGTAGCATTAAGAACAGCCAATAACGCAACACCAACATCTGCAAATACAGCTTCCCACATTGTAGCCATACCAAATGAACCAAGAAAGACAAATATGAATTTAACACCTAGAGCAAACATAATATTTTGAACAACAATTTTTTTCGTAAATCTTGAGATTTCTATTGCAGTGACAATTTTAGATGGTTTATCATCCATAATTACCACATCTGCAGCTTCAATTGCAGCATCAGAACCTAAGCCACCCATAGCAATTCCCACATCAGCCCGAGTAATCACAGGGGCATCATTTATACCATCACCTACAAAAGCAAGTTTTTCTTTTTCATTTAAACCTTTCAACAATTCTTCCACTTTATAAACTTTATCTTCGGGTAATAAATTAGCATAAACATCATCTATCCCTAATTTTGCTGCAACATTCTCAGCTACACTTTTATCATCACCAGTTAGCATTACAGTGCGTTTAACCCCAATTTTTTTAAGTTTAGTTATTGTATCTTTAGCATCATCTTTTATTTCATCAGAAATAATAAGATAACCAACAAATATACCATCTACAGCAACATACACAACAGTTCCTTCCAGATTACAATAATCCTGATGTTCTATATTCTCTTTATGAAAGAATCTATCATTACCCACAATTATTTCCTTACCTTTATATATTACCTTAATACCGTGTCCTGCAATCTCTTCATACTTTTCAATATCATCTAAATTTAAATCACCTTTGTAAGCTTCTAATATCGAAACAGCTATTGGATGATTTGAGTTTGCTTCTGCTATTGCAGCATATTTCAACACATCTTCTTCAGAAAATCCATTTATACTTTTTATTTCTGCAACTTTAAATACACCCTTTGTTAAAGTGCCAGTCTTGTCGAAAACAACAGTATGTAATTTTGCTAAAACTTCCAGAAAATTTGCCCCTTTTACCAATATACCCTTCTTTGAAGATCCTCCTATACCACCAAAGTACCCTAAAGGGATAGAAACTACTAGAGCACATGGGCATGAAATTACTAACAAAATTAATGCTCTATAAATCCAATCATTAAAAGCCGCTCCTGGGATAATTAAAGGTGGCACAATAGCTAGCAAGGCTGCACCAATAACCACCACAGGTGTATAATATCTTGAAAATTTTGTAATAAACTTTTCAGTCGGCGCTTTTCTACTACCTGCATTTTCAACCAAATCCAATATTTTTGCCAGAGATGAATCTTCAAATTTTTTAGTAACTTTTACAGTTAATAATCCATTTGTATTTACCATTCCTGCTAATACATCATCCCCTTTTTTAACTTTCTTAGGTACTGACTCACCAGTAAGCGCTGATGTGTCCACAAAAGATACTCCATCTATTACAACACCATCAAGCGGAACCCTCTCTCCAGGTTTTATAACTATAATATCACCAACATTCACCATCTCTGGAGATACTTTTTTAGTAGTTCCATTTAGCCTTAAATTAGCGTATTCCGCTTTAATATCTAAAAGTGCTTTGATCGATTTTCTGGAATTATTTACAGCAAGTTCTTGGAAATATTCACCTACATAATAAAAAAGCATTACTCCTACAGCTTCAGGAAGTTGATGAATTATAATAGCCCCTGTAGTTGCAATAGTCATTAAAAAGTTTTCATCAAAAAAATTACCTCTTAAGATATTCCTAATAGCTGTAGTTAAAACCTTCCAGCCAACCAATAAATAAATACTCAGAAAAAGTATATATTCGGCTACAGAATATGGTGTATTATGTAGTTTCTGTTTAAATATTATCCCAATAATCAGTAAAAAAAAGCTTACAACCATAACCAGTGTTGCTAACTTATTATTTTCTTCTATCGGTTCGTCATCAACATCACTATCTATTTTTTGCAATGTAACACCTGGTTCAACTTCTTTAATAATTTCTTCCACCTTATCTAAAAATCTTGGATCGAAAGCTATTGTACCAGCAGCAAAATTCAGTGTTACATTTTCTAAACCCTTTATTTTTCTTATACGCTCTTCAATTCTTTTTGCACAATCAGCACAACTTAAACCAACAAGATAATACTTCTGGATTTTTTTATTGGGTATTAGATGAATATTTGGCTCTACCTTTTTCAATATTTCTTTTGCTTTTTCAATATCCGAATTTTTAAGCTTAACACTCTTCGATGTAAAGTTTATCATTGCATAATCAAGTCCATTTTTGTGAAAAGCCTGCTCAATTTTAGCAGCACAACTAGGACAATCAAGACCATCCAAAGTACATAACATTTCATCTTTTTTATTATTTTTTACCATATAAATCCTTCCTTAATTTTAATAATTATTTTTTAACTTCAAAAGGCCCCATAACATAACCCCAAGGATTTATCCTAAAAATATACTTATTACCAGAATTATCCATAGTATATATAACATACATTATTCCCATTGGAACTTTTGTAGATTCTATACTAATAATTTCCCAATTTGGATAATTACTTTTTATATATTTTTTAATAATATTTAACATTTTTTTTTTTGATTTATTTGGCATGTAATAATTCATACAATCATTATTCCAAAAACCTATTTTAATAATGGAGTGTGCATTGGATTTGTCATCAAAATTAGAATATTGTGTGTTACCGAAAGCATAACCTAAAATAGAAAACACATATAAATTTATGATTACAAAAAAACCTAATAATGGTATTTTCACAAAATCCTCCACATAAAATAATGAGCTGGGGAGAGAGGAGGTCGAAACTCCCCAGCATAAACTAACTAATTAATTAGCTGAAAAGGGCCCATTACATAGCCCCAAGGATTAACCCTAAACATGAATTTGTTACCAGATTTATCAGATGCTACAACATTATACATTGTCCCCATAGGCATTCTAAAGGATTCAACATTTTCAACCTTCCACCCAGGATAGTTACTCGCAAGAAGATCCTTTACATTTTTTACTGCAACTTCTTTACTTATCTGTACACCTGCCCCTGCTTGCCCATAATGCATATCCATGCAATAATCCATCCATGGGCCCTGCATCATTGAACTATATCCTTGTGCATAGCCGTTATAACCGTATCCACCCCAAGGGCCCATCCACGCATAACCATAGCTTAAAATAAATATCAAACCTACAACCCCTAATAAAGTTAAAAATACCTTTTTCATACCTAACCTCCTACTGTGTTTTTCAGCTTCTGCTGTTGCATGTAAATTAATTCCTTTTTTTGAAAAAAATATGAAATAAATGTGAAAAATTATGAATTTTAAACTTTTATCTAGCTTAACTAATCTTCATAATTTTTCATAATATTTTCACATTTTAATTATATTTATTTGTATATTCTAATACTATGATACAACATAACAAAAAATTACTATGGAGGGAATCATGAAAAAAACTTTAGTTGTATTTTTAGTTATTTTAGCTTTACCAATAATGAGTTTTGCGGGCAAACTAACAAATGAAGAGGTTCTAAAAGGGGTTAAAAAAGCTAATGTGATTTTTGATGTAAATGTAAACAAACCCGAACTATTATTATTTAGGCTTAAATTAATAGAACAAACGGTGAAAGATTTGGAAAAGTATAACAAACGAGGAGATATAGTGGTCGCTATTAGAGGAAAAGGATCATTATATGTAACTAAAGGGAATAAATATGTAGATGAAATAGAATTACCAGTAAAAAAATTAATTCAGAAACAAATTAAAATACTGGCTGCAAAAAATATTAAATTAGTTCAATGTGGAATTGCCACTAAGGTGTTAGGAATAAAAAACGACGATATATTATCTGAAATAGATGTAGTAGATAACAGTTTTATAACTTTGATAGGTTATCAAATGAAAGGTTATGCATTTGTGGATACAATGTTTGGAAGGTAGAGGTATAAGATGAAGAAATTTATTTTAATTACATTATTTTTTATATTTAGTTTAATCTTTAGTAACTTTGGGTATACTGCTGATTATTATATAGAACCGACTACAGGTATAAAATTTGTAAGAATACCTGGTGGCTGTTTTTGGATGGGAGATAATAATGGTAATATTGATGAAAAACCTCTTCATAAAGTCTGTGTAGATGAATTTTATATGAGTATCTATGAGATAACTAATGAGCAGTATAGAAAGTTTGAACCCAAACATAATAGTGGAAAATATAAAGGTTACTCCTTGAATGGCGATAAACAACCTGTTGTCAATATAAGCTGGGAAGATGCCAAGAATTTCACAAAGTGGCTTTCCAAAAGAAATGACATTATTTTTAGATTGCCCACTGAAGCTGAATGGGAATATACAGCAAGAGCTGGTTCTAGAAAAGATTTTTACTGGGGTGATAATGTATCTGTAATTTGTGAATATGCTAATGTTCATGATACAACATCTAAAAAAACTTTTAAAAACTTTACATGGGATAACTTTCAATGTAATGACGGTTTTGCTGTAACAGCACCTGTTGGTAGTTTCAAACCAAACAAATTTGGTTTATATGATATGTTAGGTAACGTCTGGGAATGGACAGAAGATGTTTACGCTCACGATTATTATTTAAAATCTCCTTTAAGAAATCCAAAAGGTCCAAAACCAGAATTGAATAAAGAGAATAAAAGGGTTATTAGAGGCGGTGGATGGCCATGTAAACCATCACTGGTTAGATTGGCTTCTAGAAATTGGGACTATCAAGATAGTATTTCGGTCAGAATTGGTTTTCGAATAGTAATGATCAAAAATTAAATTATACTAAGTGCTGTGTGAATAATCCACACAGCACTCTATTCTTTTGGTAAATATAATATAAAGCTAGTACCGATTCCTGATTTACTAATCACCTCTATCTTGCCACCATGGGCATCAATAATTTCTTTCACTATTGCAAGTCCAACCCCAAGACTGCCTCGTTTCGAGAAAAATCTTTCAAAAATATAAGGTAAATCTTCATCACTGATTCCACAACCATTATCTTTTATAATAATTTTGCTCATGTTATTCTCATCATATGCAAATATTTCAATTTTGCCGTTTTCTTTATCTACTGCTTTTAAAGCATTTTCTATCAAGTTTATTAGAACCTGCCTTATCTTATTTCTATCTGCATAAATCTTATAGTTCTTATCAATATTTATATTTAGCATTATGCCATCAAATTGAGATTGATACATAGTATATATTGTTTTCACCTCATCATATAAAACAAAATATTCCTTTTCCAAAGTTACAGATGAAGATTCAGCTCTTGCAAGATTTTCCACACCT